>JAQVHV010000131.1 GCA_028696055.1 Sulfurovum sp. | reverse complement strand
ACAAAGGCCGGTACAGAAGAACTGGAAAGTCTGATCGCAGCGAACCCCGCTCTATCGAGCCAGTATACAAGAGAGAGTATTCTGACAAAGTATCGGAAGATAGACCGGACAGAGAGAAAAAAACGTGAAGCGGTCAAGATGCTGATGGGGATGCTCTATAAGGATGTAGCGCTAAAAGCACTGCATATCGATGAGAAGGGCTTCAGCGCAGAGTATGCGGTTAAAGAGGCAAATATGATCAGCCGCATGGAGAGTGAAGCCAAAAAAGCAAAGTTCACTGTTCAAAAGAGTACTGATGGCATCAAAGTAGAGGGAAGACTATGAATTTCAGGCGATATCAAAATGAGCTGATCGCAGGGGTCGCACTTCTTGTCATGCTGGGTGCATTGCTTTTTAAGCAGGGAGAGATCAGCGGAAAAGAGGAGCGGATAAAACATTTGCAAAGCACGGTATCAGAGATGAAAGAGGTGATGGTGCTCAAAGAGATTTGGGGTGACAAGGAGCTGGAGAAGAGGGTCAGGGAGCTGGAGTCGGCAGTGCCGCCCTCAAAAGTAAAATGGAACCAAAAAAGCAAAAAAGTGACTGCAAACTATCATGGGATCACTATTAATGAACTCAATGCCCTGATGAAAAAAGTATTGAATCTTGGAGTGGAGATTCAGCTGCTGGATATCAAAACAGAGGGTGCACTCTATCATATGGAATTAAAATGCAAATGGTAAAAAAGACAGCAATCGTCCTTGTCGTACTTTGGCTTGCCGTGATCATGATGATGCCCAAACAGGAGCTCTATTATCTGCTTGAGCAGGAGCTGTCAAAGAAAGATATCCAAATCAGCTCCGAGAAGATCAGTGAAGGGTGGTTCACGCTCAGTATCAAAGAGCCTTCGATATATGTGAAAGGGATCAAGGTCGCAACGATCGAAGAGATAGATATTTTTACGCTGCTTTTTTATACAAGGGCATCATTGAAGGGGCTGCTTCTTGACAGTTCTCTCGAGAGGTTCGCCCCCAAAGAGATCGAGCAGGTGGCAGCGACATATAGTGTGATTGCCCCATTTGATGTTGCGATCAGCGGCAACGGGGTATTCGGGGATGCAGAGGGATCTGCGAATCTCAAGGAGAATCAGCTCAAGCTGAAATTTTCTGAAAACAAGCATTTGGGGATGTTAAGTTCACAGTTGAAAAAAGAGGGAGAGGGGTGGATCTATGAAACATCTTTTTAAGCCCGAAAGGATAAAGCTGCTCATCCTGGTTTTGGGGATTATGCTTTTTGTAAAACTGGTGTGGGTCTTGATTTCGTTTCTGTGGCTGCCGATTTCCGGGGTGGATTATAGCGAAGAGAAGGGGCCGCAAAACCTCTACTACAGAGTGAGGGTTCCATCCAATGGTCAGTCCCAAAAGATTGAAAAGCCAAAAGAAGTACTTCAGGGCAGTATCAAGGATATCGATCTTCTGGGTATCTACAGCGCGTCTGATATCACTGTTGTCACGGTCAGACATAAAGGGAAGACAAAAGTATTGTCCAAAGGGGAGATGATCGAAGGTTTTGTCCTGGAGGGGGCAGGGAGTGATTTTGCCACATTCAGCAAAGAGGAGAAGCTCTATAATGTGACACTGATCAAGCCAAGGAAAAACAGCAGGGGGACAGGCAGCATCAAAACCGTGAATGGTCCGGATGGAATTCGCCCGAAACAGGCCAATACCGGTGAGGGTCAGATGCCTTCGGGAGAGATCGTTGATGCGGGAGACAGAAAGATCATCGACCGGTCGCTGCTGACCCACTATACAACAAATATGGATGATATCTTTAAGGATATCGGGATCCAGGATATGAAAGAGGGCGACAGGGTCACAGGTTTCCAAGTCAGTTTCGTCCGGAGAGGAAGCCACTTCTCCAAACTTGGGCTGCAAAGAGGAGACATTATCAAGTCAGTCAACGGGCAGGAGATCAACAGCTATAATGCAGCCTTCGGTATCTTCAAGGAAGTTCAAAATATGCCAAATATGACGCTGGTCATTATCAGAGATAATAAAGAGATGGAGTTAGAGTATGAAGTTAACTAAAATAATATTAGGTATGCTGCTGATATTTTCGGTGGGATTGCACGCAGAAGAGGAGACGGTTGAGGTCAATTTCCGTGATTTGAGTGTCAACGATTTTGTGGAGATGGTTTCCAAAATCATGCAGAAGAATATCCTTATCGAGGAGAACCTCCAGGGGAATGTCAACTTTGTCTCTACCAAACCAATCAAAAAAAGTGCGCTTTTTACCCTGGCGAATGTAATACTCGGAGGCAAGGGGCTGACCCTGGTGGATCAGGGCGAATTTTACCGGGTGGTCAAGAGCCAGACTGCCCCAGGCCAGGGTGTGCCGGTGAGTTCAAGTATCGAAGGTGATACCCTAAGGACCGTGATGTTTCCGTTGAAAAATACCAATGCGGCGGTCATTCGTGCCAAGATCAAGCCTTTGCTTGGCAGGAGTGATGAAGTGATCTCATTTAAGGAGAACAATGTCCTGGCGATTACCGCTCTGCCCAGTACGCTGGCCTCCATCTCGAAAGTGATCCGTGCAGTGGAAGAGATCGGAGAGAAGACCTCGATCGTGGTACAGCTTAAAAAATCCAGTACCAAAGACATCTTTGCCAATGCCAGCAACATGGCGAAAAAGCTCTTTCCTCAGACGATCGAAAGCGAAGCGGTGGATCTCTTTGAAGACAGTGCGACAAACTCCATCATTATTGTAGGAAAGCCCGAAAATGCACAGCGTATGATCAAGTATATCAGGCAGCTCGATATCCAGGGGGAGAGTGTGACGCAGAAAATGTATGTAGTCAGACTTCAGAACTCCAACGTTGAAGAGATGGAGAAGATCCTCAGCCAGCTTATCTCCCAGATGAACAGTATGACACCGGAAAAACCTGTAAAACAGGGCGAGAAACCGCAAAAAGCGATGGTGGTCTCGGATATCGAAAGAAACGCACTGATCGTTCTTGCGACAGCCGAACAGATGAAAAATATCCGGGAAACGGTCAACCAGATCGATATCCCGAAGGTGCAGGTCTATGTAAAAGCGCGTATCGTGGAGATCAACAAAAACCTGGCCTCACAGATAGGGATGCGTTACGGATTTGAAGGCGGGGCGATCACTTCACAGGGGCTTTTCTCTGCGGCAGCCAATATGGGCGCACCCTCATTGATGGTCTCTCCAACGCTTTTAAACTTTTTGAACACACAAAACTTTGAGGGATACGATCAGAATGGCAATCCGATTTACTCTACAGCAAGAGCATTTGAATTTGATTCGGGTATCTCCGA
>JAQVHV010000130.1 GCA_028696055.1 Sulfurovum sp. | reverse complement strand
TCCTGGGGGACTACGGCTATGAGGTGCTGCTCAACCTCAATCATTTTTTGCACTTTTTCAGGCAGAGACTGGGGATCAAGCGTTACTGGTCGCTCTCAAAATATGTCAAAGACAATGTGAAAAAGTCCGTCAGTTTTATTACCGACTTTGAAGAGATACTCTCTCAGCATGCCAAACACAAGGGGTATGACGGCATCATCTGCGGGCATATCCATAAGGCGGAGATGAAAATGATCGACGGGATTGAGTATAAAAACTCCGGGGATTGGGTGGAGTCGTGTACCGCTCTTGTGGAGACCCTTGACGGGGAGTGGCAGGTGATCTGCTGGCATGAAGATGAAAAACATTAAAGTCCTGCTCTTCACCGATACGCTCTGCGATGTGAACGGGGTTTCCCGTTTTATACAGGATATCTCAAAACTTGCCAGACAAAAAGGGCTTTCCTTTTATGTCGTGAGCTCTACGGTGAAAATCTGTCCCGACCTTCCCAATGTGCGGATCATCAAACCTTCATTCCGCACCAGGATGCCTTTCTACCCCGATCTGGATCTTGTTGTCCCCTCCTATCGCAGGCTGAAATCCATCACAGAGGAGATCGATCCCGATGTTGTGCATATTTCAACGCCCGGTTTTGTAGGGTTGATGGGGCGGCGGATCGCCCGGAAGAGATCGATCCCGGTGCTGGGAACCTATCACACCGACTTTCCCGCCTTCGCCTATAAGAATATGCCTTTTAGGATCGTAAAGTATATCGGCAACAGGGCGATGCAGTGGTTTTACCGTGATTTCAAGGCGCTTTTTGTCCGAAGCGAGGCCTATCAAAAGATTGTCAGGGAGGATGTCAGATTCGATCCCGCAAAGATACATACCCTCAAAGCGGGGATAGATACCCGGAAATTTCATACCGGTTACAGGGATATGGGCATATGGCAGGCGTACGGTATCCCGGAGAGATCCGTCAAAGCACTCTATGTGGGCAGGTTTACCAAAGAGAAGAACTTTCCCTTGCTTCTGGAGCTCTGGAAAGCGTACTACACGCAAAGCAAAAACAAAAATATCTACCTGATCACTGTCGGCGGAGACCTGGATGACTCCCTGTTTGAAAGGTACCATATCAGGTCACTGGGGATCAAAAGAGGAGAGGAACTTTCAAAGATCTATGCCGGCAGCGATCTTTTTCTGTTCCCTTCGACAACGGATACATTGGGGCAGGTGGTAATGGAAGCGATGTCTTCCGGGCTCCCGGTCATCGTCAGCGACAGAGGAGGCCCGCAGACCCTGATAGGCAGAGATCACCGGGCCGGTTATGCCATTGATGTGAACGATACGTCCCAGTGGCGTGAAAAGATCAGAGCATTGATGGAGGATGAGGCACACAGGGCAGAGATGGGCGCCAAAGGGAGTCGACTGATTGCCCGGATGGATATCGAAAAAAGTTTTGAGGCGTTCTGGAAAGAGCATATGCAGCAGAGCGGGAGGAGCTAGTTTATGGGACAGAAAATCTATGTGGTCGACACCAATATCATATTGCAGAATATACAGCATCTTTATGATATTTCCGATAAGGGAAGCAATATCATCGTCATTCCGGAGACAGTGTTAATAGAGCTGGAAGAGAAGAAAAAGCTCTTGAATGAGCTGGGGTACCATTCACGCGCTTTTGCAAGGCTTCTGGCAAAAGCAAAGACCAAAGAGGTAGACCATAAAAAGCACTTTAAAGTCGTTAAAATGCTTGTGGATACCATGGAGCTTCATCTGATATCAAAAGATCGGTATGAAAGCGAGATGCTCGAGCACAATCTCTCGGAAAGCAACGACAAACGTATCATAGAGATCGCAGAGATCGCACAACACTACTATCGGGGTGCCAAGGTACATTTTCTCTCTATAGATATCTATGCAAGGATGTTCGCGCTCCTGAAAAACATCAAAGCAGAGACACTGCATGACGACAGGGCGGATCTACCCGAATTTGATTTTGTCAAACAGATCACACTGGATTCTACTTACTTCAATGTGCTCCCCCTTGCCCCGATCGAGTCATACGACAGCCACTATATGCCGGAAAACTTTTGCTATACCTTTGTCTCCAATGACAGCAATACGGCGCACGGAATCATTATCGATCAAAAGATCCATCTTGTGGAGGATGCGGATTTTCACGGGCTTGCCGTAAGGCCAGCCAATCTTAAACAGAGGTATCTGAGCAAAGCGCTCCTCTCCAACCGCTATGACCTTGTGGTAGTGGATGCCAAGGCGGGAAGCGGTAAAACATTGATCAGTATCGCTTCGGCGATGCGTTTGATCGATCTTGGCTTCTATCAGAAGATCGTTTATGTGAGAAACTCTATCGAGTCGCTTGACAAAGGGGCCCAGGTGGGATTTCTGGCAGGGAATGAAGAGAAGTTCAGGATATACAATATGGCACTCTACGATACCCTGGAGTTCATCGCAAAAAAACGTATCAGAAGATATGAAAACAGGGAGAAAGAGGAGTCCATCAAGTCAAAAATAGATCATCTGATGCAGAAGTATACGATTGAGATGCTTTGGCCCGGAGAAGCCAGGGGACGTACGCTTAGTGATGCGGTCGTGATCATGGATGAGTGGCAGAATGCTTCGGATAAAACGACTCAGCTCATTCTTTCCCGGCTTGATGAGAGCTGCATGGCGATTGTCATCGGATCCAACAGACAGATCGACAACTTGTATCTAAACCGCTACAACAATGGACTGACAACCCTGCTGAAGCAGACAAAGTTTTTGCAAAAGGGACTGAAGATCTTTGCCATTGAGCTTGACAGGGCGGTAAGAGGGAAGTTTGCGGAGTTTTCCGAAGAGGTTTTCGAACAGAGAAGATAGCGTGGCAGGGAAAAAATTTCTGTGTAATCAGAATGTAACCGTTCTGTAATCCTTGTGTAACCAAGAGCTTCTATGATTATACTATAGAGAGGAATCAGGATGACACATATGAAATATGATACAAAATTCGGTACGGTCTCTCCGGAGAATATCGACAAGCTTATACGGAAGATCGGGAAATCGCTTTTCCTTGATGATGAGGTAGCGAGCGCGCTGATCTATAAAGAGTGGGAAATGGTCGAATCATTGTTTGAAAAACATAAAAAAGTCAAAGCGGTACACAAACATCTGCTCCTGGAGATCGAGGGGCACTACAGAGGGGGATCGTATGCAGCAACTGAGTGTTGAGAGCTTTATGGTGCATCACTATCCCATGATCGAGCAGTTTCCACATACTGCGAAGAAACTTCTTTTTTCGGGGATGAAGAGGCTGTGCCATGAAAACCAGATTAATGAGTTCCTTG
>JAQVHV010000048.1 GCA_028696055.1 Sulfurovum sp. | reverse complement strand
ATGTGGATTCGGGGTATCAAGTAGTGGCGGATACGCTCTTTAAAAACAAACAGAAGGATCAGCTCGACCCAAACCTGATGCTCTCTGAGCTGGAGCTGCCTTCCTATACGCTGCCGCCAAAGACAAGAGATATCTACCTCTACTTTCCCTACCGTATGCTCAATATCTTCCCGACAGTCACTCAGTTCGGAAACCTGGACCTCAATACAGGCAAGCCCCTGCGCAATGCTATCTTCTACCCGGTATCGCTGGCTGCCCAGAATGAGACGCTTTGGCAGTTTAGCAACGGTATCGTCATGGATCTGGAAAAAGGAGAGCTGCAGCTCGGTGAGCAGAAAAGCGATGTCAGGCTTCTGATCGTGACCGAGAATACGCAGAACGGTGAAGTGCACACAGAAGCGCAGCCGTACCATGCAGAGGGCAAATATATCGTCATCTATATGAAGAGTTACGGGCAGTTTGTTCTTATGGATGAAGAGACCTTCCGCTCCACCTATGTACAGATGTTTATCCTGGGGAAATACAACCCCGACCTTTTCGAACTCGTGGTCTCTTCCCCCTATAGCAGGATCTACCGTCTCAAAAAATAAGAGCGGCTATGCCGCTTGCTCTTTTTTGGAGAGGAAACGGTAGATCATACCGTAGCAGATGACAAATACCAATACGATCAGGATATTGGCTTTGGAGTTGTGCGGGAAGAGCGAGGAGAGTAGGATAAAGGGCGCGTAGCCTCCAAGCAGAAGAAGCGAGGTCATCGGGTTATTCCTGGTGATATGCCGATAGACCAGCATATGGAGATGATAGGCATCCGGTTCCAGAGGGGAACGTCCCGCTCTCAGTTTCCGAAAGATCGAAAAGATCACCTCCCAGACGGGGTAGCCCAGTATGGCCAGGATATACCAGGGGCTGATCCTGGGGTAGTTGCCTGCCAGGAAGATGCCGATCAGCGCCACGACAAATCCCAAAAGATAGGCGCCCCCGTCTCCCAGAAATATTTTACCCCGGGGAAAGTTGACCACAAAAAAAGCAAAGACCGCACTCCCCGTCACCAGGATCATCTCAAACATCTCACGGGCCTCCACAAGCAGTGCCGTATGCCCCAAAGAGAATAGGATCAGGAGGGTGGCACCGGATGCCAGGCCGTTGAATCCGTCGATGATATTCATGGCGTTCATCAGTCCCACGATACTGAAGAGACTAAAGAGGATGGCAATAAAGTAGGGAAGATGGATCCCCAGGCCCAGGTAGGTGACCACCGAATGGGTAAGCAGTATCGCAGCACCCGCGGCAATGATCTGCAGCATAATACGAATACGAGGCTGCAGGGATCGGCGAAAGTCTTCAAAAATACCGCTGGAAAAAGCTAAAATCATCGTAATAAGAAGTTGCCATCCGATAGGGGCAGAGAGAATCGCGAACATCCCCAAAAGTATACCTATCCCCCCGGCACGCGGTGTAGAATCCTGGTGAAACCTCTGAGGTTTCTCCTCCAGATGAGAGTCGATAAAGAGGTTGAACTTTTTGCTGTACCTGACAGTGATGAGCTGCCCTGCCAAAGAGATCAGAAATGCACCGAGTGCCAGCTCCCATGCATAATCCATGAGTCTCCTTTTGTTGAAAAAGATTTCATTATCATAGCTTAAAAGCTCTATATTTAATGTAAAGAAAGATATGTTACAATCAATTTATCTCTTGGAAGAGGGATACTATCAAATAAAAAAGGGGACAATATGTTCAAGAAAATCATTCTGGGTGCATTGCTGTTTGCAGGGACTTCGCTGATGGCAATGAGTGTCGGAGAGCTGAACAAGGCTTCAAAAGAGGAGCTGATGGAGATCAAGGGGATCGGTGAGGCAAAAGCCGAAGCGATCATCAAAGAGCGAAGCAACGCTGCATTTACTTCTGTGGATGATCTTGAAAAAGTCAAAGGTATCGGTCCGGCGATCGTAGAGAATGTCAAAAACGATGCCAAATCCAAATAGAAGGCTTGCGTAAGGCCGAAAATCTATTGATGGATGACTGGCAGAGAGGAGATTTCTCTTTGCCGGTGCCACACTCTCCTTTTAACCACAACTTTGTTACAATTTCACAATTTAATTTCAAGGTATTACTATGGCAGTCACACGTTTTGCACCATCTCCGACAGGGTATCTTCATATAGGCGGGCTCAGAACCGCACTCTTCTCCTGGCTGTGGGCAAGAAAGACAGGCGGAAAATTTTTGCTTCGTATCGAGGATACGGATCTTGCGCGCAACTCCGAAGAGGCGCTTGAGGCGATCATCCAGGCATTTGACTGGGTCGGGATGAGCTATGACGGAGAAGTACTCTACCAATCCAGGCGCTTTGATATCTATAAGAAATATATCCAGCAGCTTCTGGATGAGGGGAAAGCCTACAAGTGCTATATGAGCAAAGAGGAGCTTGATGCCCTCAGAGAGTCCCAGATGGCAGCGGGTGAACGCCCCCGGTATAATGGGAAGTACCGTAATTTTGCCGGCACGCCGCCTGAAGGGATTTCCCCCGTGATCCGTATCAAAGCACCGCAGGAGGGAAGGATCTCTTTTGTCGATGGCGTCAAGGGCGAATTCAGCGTATCGGCAGATGAGGTGGATGACTTCATCATCGCACGGAGCGACGGGACGCCGACCTATAACTTTGTCGTGGCGATCGATGATGCGCTGATGGGGCTGAGCGATGTGATCCGCGGGGATGACCACCTCTACAATACGCCTAAGCAGATCGTTGTCTACAACGCCCTCGGATTCTCCCTGCCGAAGTTCTACCACGTGGCAATGATCAACAATGAGCAGGGGAAAAAACTTTCAAAACGAGACGGTGCTACCGATGTGATGGAGTACAAGAAGCTTGGTTTCCTGCCCGAGGCGCTGCTCAACTTCCTTGTACGTCTTGGCTGGAGCCACGGGGACCAGGAGATCTTCAGTCTCGAAGAGATGGTAGCGCTCTTTGAACCAAAAAACCTGAGCAGATCATCCTCCAACTACAACCTGGACAAACTGCTTTGGCTCAATGCCCACTATATCAAGAACAAGCCAAATGCCGACCTTGCGGAGCTGCTGCATCCGCTCGGTGTGGATATCAGGGGGCATGACAAGATCGAACTGCTGCTTGATGCGACCAAAGAGAGAGGGAAAACGCTTGTGGAGCTGGCAAACCAGATCAAGCTTATCCTTCATCGGCCTGAAGAGTATGATGAAAAAGCCGTTAAGAAGGCCTTCAAAGGTGAGGCAAAAGAGATCCTTGCAGAGTTCGCGCATATGCTGCAAAGCTGGGAGAAGACGCTGCACCTTCCATGTGATTACCATGAAGTGCTGGAGAAGATCGTTGAGACCAAAGAGATCGGTTTCGGCAAGATCGGCCAGCCGCTTCGCATCAGTCTGCTTGGTAGCATGACAGGTTCAGGGCTTGATGAGATCATGGCGATCCTTGGGGTAGAAGAGACGGTAGCAAGAATCCACTGTGCGATCGCGGCCATCGAGTAGATCTTTTCAATCAAAGAGGGGAGCATAGCAGAGGCACGAGATCCATGGTCTCCAGGAGTTTAAAGGGGGTTCAGCGTACCTTATCCGCATGGTGCAAAAAAAGTTTCAACGCTTTTTTTGAGCGGTGGTCCATACGGTAGTCGATATGCTCCAGATACCATAAGAGCTCTTTGGGGGTGATCCCTCTTTTCTTGGCCTCTCTTTTGAGTACATACTGGGGAATGCGTGCATGGGTGTGGGCAAACTGTTTTGCCAGTCTCTCCACCTCTTTTTTGTGGCGGTTGTAGCAGAGGCGGGCAAAGACAAAAGGAAGTTGTGTCTCTTCGTACCATGCCTCGGCAAGGTCGATCCCCTCTCCCCCGGAGAGATAATACTGCAGCGCCTGGTCCCCGATAAGCACTCTCCCCTTCAGCCCCAGTACTTTTGCAAGCCGGTTGGATGTCGCCGAAGCAGGATCGCTCTCCTCTGCCCCGGGGAGGACAAAGACACTGTAGACCTTTTTATGTGCAATGATCCCAAGATCGGTACACTGATGTCTTTTGGACTCTATCGAGGAGATAAAGGCTGCGTGTACCTCGCCTCTTTTCAGTGCGGCATTGATCTGGCTTGGCACGGCACGCTTGTAGCCGAAAGCCATCTTTGCGGCATCGGAGCGCAGATATTTTTTCAAAAAGAGTTGAAAAGGAAGAAGATTAAGGTAACGGATAGAACCAAATAACATCGATGTACATATGCCTCCGAAAGCAGATAAACCTAAGTTCGACGAGATACCATAGCTACAGCTTGATGAGATTTTTCATAGGCAAGGCAGATTTTTGATGGACTAGCCGTAGCTAATTCGAAAAAATCTAACGCAGTATATGGAAAATCTCAACAAGCCCGAAGGGAAGCCTAAAAATAGGCAACCTTTCAAAAATAAAATGTTTGAATTAGCTACGGCTAGTACTGTACATTTGATTTTCAAAATTTTACCTATTTTTAGGCTTCTGTAGCTATGGTATCTCGTCGAACTTAGGTTTTAAGCGTAATTATAGCAAACAACTTTTATAATCCACGTCATTCGGGAATCGTTTGACGGTTCAATTTTCGTGCCTGGATTGTGCAGATGTTGTGCGTTGTCTACCGGGACAGTATATACTTTAGAGGCTTTGCTTCAGAGTAAATGAAGATAAAAAAAGAGAAAAGATGATAAAAGTAGAATTTTTGGGTCCTATCGGCAAAGCGCCGGTTGAAATAGAGGCCAAAACGCTTGCAGATGTTTCAGCAAAGCTGAAAGAGGATGAGACGATCGCGCCATGGCTGGGCAAATGCGCGGTAGCAGTGAATGACACAATGGTCAAGGAGCTGGACTTTGCACTCAAAAGCGGGGACAGGGTATCGATCCTTCCTCCGGTATGCGGCGGATAAAGTTTGGTGATACCAAACTTTAAATTAATAATTAACAATTAAAAAGTAGTAGTGATTGTCTGCTTTTTTGTAAAAAGCTTTTATAATAGAGTCAGAGCGAGAGCGATGCATACTTTAATGATTAATTGTTAATTATTCACTGTTAATTTGAAAAGGAACTTTTCACATGGAACTATATAACGGGCCGTTGGATGTCAAAGAGATATTCGGCCGTTGGCTGGATGAGGAAGCGGAGTCAAACTACGGGGCCTATATCCCTTTTGTCGGTACGATACGCGCCGAGGGCGGCATAGAGGCACTGAGCTTTGATATCTATGAACCGGTATTGAAGTTATGGTTTGACGGTTGGCAGCGAAAGGCCGAAGCGCGTGGCGCTATCGTAAAGATGGCACACTCCATCGGCGATGTGCCGGTACATACCTCTTCGTATATCTCTGCGGTCTTCTCCCCCAAGCGCCGCGTGGCACTGGAGCTGATCGATGAGTTTGTAGAGGATTTCAAAGCAAATGCACCTATCTGGAAGTATGATGTAATCTCAGGCAAAAGAGTCTATGCAGAGGACCGCAGTACGCCAATGGATGGGGCAGGACTTTTGAAGTAAAAGTTTTACAGAGTAAAACAATCCAGAATTTTTAATTCTTCATTTTTAATTATTAATTTTAAAAAGGAACTTTTCGCAATGTTTATGCACTTTGACGAATCGATGCAGATCATAGAAGATCAGAAGATCAACCACTATAAGACAAAAAAGCTCTACTTGATGGAGTCTCTGGGGTATGTATTGGCCGAAGATATCATCGCCGATCATAACTCTCCGGCTTTCCCGACTTCGGCAATGGACGGATATGCTTTCAGGCATGAGGATATCGCGCTTGGCAGGCTGAGGATCGCCAGTATCAATCCGGCAGGCTCGGACAAGAAAGAGGAGGTGCATGGCGGCATCTGTATCAAAACCTTCACGGGTTCGCTGATGCCTGAAGGTGCAGATACGCTGATACCCATAGAGAATGTCGTAGTGGAGGGCGATGAGATCGTCATCAAAGAGGAGGTCCCTTTCGGCTTTGCGGTACGTGAAGTAGGCGAGAACTATGCACAAGGGCAGAAACTGATCGGCAAAGGTACCATGATAGACTTTCCCCAGATCGGTGTGATGGCGAGTCTCAATGTGGTCAGCCCGCTCGTCTATGAAAAGCCGGTCGTCTCTATCCTTTCGACAGGTTCGGAACTTCTGGAACTCGGGCAGACTCAGACGAACGATGCGCAGATACGAAGCTCCAACAACTATATCCTGGAAGCCATCGCTGCAAAGTACGGCGGAAGAGCGCTGCAGATGGGATGCATCAAAGATGATAAGCAGAGCATCAAGGATGCTGTTGCTGCAGCGCTGGAGAAGAGTGATATCGTTGTGACGACAGGCGGGGTGAGCGTAGGTGATTTCGACTTTGTCAAAGATGTGATCGCCGAACTCGGTGCAGAGGTACTCTTCAAGGGGGTGCGTATCAAGCCGGGTCAGCATATTATGGTCGCACGCAAAGGGGACAAGTTCATTGTGGGGCTTCCGGGGTTTGCCTACTCTTCGACCGTGACCGCGCTGCTCTATCTGCTGCCGCTGATCGCGAAACTGCAGCAGAGGAAATCTACACTGCACAAGGTCAAGGCGGTACTGGATGAACCGTTCAGGAAACGTGCGAAAAAGGCAGAATTCACTGCCTGTAATCTCAGGCTGATTGATGGGAGCTATCATATTGATTTCAGGGAGAAAAAGGTGGGGACTTCCGCGATTCTGACCAATATGCTCGGAGAGGTTGCACTGCTCTTCACCGGCGAGGAAGAGGGATCCAGGGAAAAAGGAGAAGAGGTTACCGTACTGCTCCTGGGGTAGGGGCGCTCCTTGTCCGGAGTTTGATATAGAGTGCCAGCTGTGCGGCTGTGCGGCATCCGGCATCGATCGCTTCGGTAATCAGGTTTCTTTCCCTTTTATAATCCATCTTCTATCCTTTCTTTTGAGTTGTCCAGCAGTATCATTGTTTCACAATCGCATGTTTTTTATAGTTTCATGATCTCTTTCTATTAGATAATATGTCAAAAATTGATTTTAATATTAAAAATATCTCAAATTGTAATTATTTTAGCAATAATATATTATAATGTAAAAACAGAAACTTATTAAAAGAGAAGCAAAGGAGATCGAATGTTGGTATTAAGTGAAATTATTGAGAAGCTGAAAGATGTCATTTCCGAGAGTATGCCCGGGAAAAAGGTGTTTGACAAGGATATTGCCCATGTCCTCAATATCCCGCAAAGTACGTTTGCTACGATGAAAAAACGCAACTCCATCCCCTATGAAGAGATCCTGGAGTTTTGTGCGTTTAGAAAGATATCGGTGAACTGGCTCTTCTTCGATCAGGCGGTCGATATGCTCAAGGAGGAGACGGAGAAGTTTTTTCATGTGCGTTACTTCTCTGATATCCGGGCAAGTGCGGGAGGAGGGGCTGAGGTCTTTGATGAACACTATGAGACGATCACGCTCGATGAAAAAGTGATGCGTAATATGGTAGGCATGGGCAACACCGACCTGGAAGCGATCCATGTGGACGGTGAGTCGATGGAACCGACCCTTCAGGACGGATCGATCGTCTTTGTGGACCGTACCCAGACCAACATCAACAAAGAGGGTATCTTCATCGCCTCAACCACGGCAGGACTCTTTATCAAGCGTATCCGCCAAAGGGCCGACGGGATGATAGAGCTGATCTCGGATAACAAGAACTACTCTCCGGAAGCACTGGCTCCCGATGAAGTCTCTATTGTAGGTAAAGTCGTGGGAAACATAGAAAGCTTATAGCTTTCTATGTTTCAGATAGTAAGTAGTAAATAGGAGATAGTAGGTAATGGGGAAAAGTATCTTGGAAGAAAAATCATTTGGATTTGCATTGCGGATTATTAAGCTCAATAAATATCTGCAGAAAAGTCAAAAAGAGTATGTGCTATCTAAACAGGTTTTGAGAAGCGGTACTGCAATTGGTGCGCTTATGCAGGAGGTAAAATATGCACAATCCAGAGCAGACTATTTACATAAACAGACTATCGCTCTAAAGGAAGCGAATGAAACAAAATATTGGCTAAAACTATTAAAGGAGTCAGAGTATATCAATAGCAAAATGTTCGACTCCATTTATCCCGAAGTAGAATCGTTGGTAAAAATGCTTGTAGCCAGTACGAAAAAGTTAAAAGAAAATACTTACTAACTACTATTTCCTGCTTACTGTCTCGATGTGTTAGCACAGCTGACGCATCGCACGCTTTCAGGGCGTATGCTCATCCGGCCAAAGCCTATCTCCTCTTCGCACTCGATACAGATACCGAACATCGGCTTGTCGATACGGAGCAGTGCGTTTTTTAGCCGGGTAAGGCGGAGTCTGGACTCATCGAGTATTTTGTTGTTGACATCCTGTTCTCCCATCGCTTCAAGGCGGGTAAGCCTGCCAAGAGAACAGTCGGGAGAGATCGGCCTGGTCTTCTCTTCCAGAGTGATGATCTGCTCACTAAGTGTGGCGATATCAGACTCTATCTTCTCTTTGATTGTTTTTTTCTCTTGAGATGTCATACTTTTACCTTCATATGCTATATTGGCATTATACATAAAAAAGGAGATATCCTGATGCCTGATGAAAACACACTGATATGCTACTGCCATGATGTCACCCTGGGACAGCTTGCGAAGTATATCAGAGAGAATAGTATCAACACCATTGAGGAGATATTTGAAGATACGTGTTTTGTCTGCGGCGATACCTGTGAGAACTGCCGGGAGGAGGGGTATCACAATGACGGACTCTCTATGGCGATGGCGATAGGGATGGTGAAGAGAGGATATCTTTAATGCTCAAGATGAACCATGACCTTGAAGGTGCGCTGAATGAGTATCTCACGCTGTTGGATGCGGAGGAGTATTTTGAGGCACATGAAGTACTGGAAGAGGCATGGCATCCGCTGCGTCTTTCCGGCCATCCGCTGCGTAACCTTGTCAAAGGGCTGATCAACGGTGCAATCACCTTTGAGCATATCAAACGCAACAGGAAAAATATGCCTTACAAGGCACAAAAGGTCATCGACTCCTATGAGCGCTACAAACATATGAGCACACCCCGCATAGAGTATGCAGAACTATTTGCCCGAGCATGTAAAAAGATCGAATCTCTCAAAGCAAAACATGATGAGGTCTTTGATGTTCTGGTATCATGAGCAGACGAAACACTCTTATGTGTCTGTGAGGAGCAATCCCAATCAGCTTGACTGGTCCTCTCAGCCCTCTACCTACAAAAACTATCCGGATACCTATCACAAACGCAAGCTTGATCTTGACAAGGAAGAAGATCATTTCCTTTATCACATTGCCGGGCTTACAGCCAAGAAAAGCTATCCGGGGTTTGAGTACTATCTGCGTATCAATCCCAGTGCAGGGGCACTCTATCCCAATGAACTCTACTTCCAGGCAAGAGGGGTGGAGGGGGTAGAGGATGGGATCTATCACTATGAGGTGGCGACACACTCTATTGCCTTCGTGGCATCGATCAGCGAAGAGGAGGGGCTGGAGCCCTATCTGGGATATGCTTATGTGATGGAGGGGTACCTCTTTCTGGTCTCGGCGATCTACTATCGCTCCAGCTGGAAGTATAAAAACCGTGCCTTTCGCTACTGTCTGCTGGATGCGGGGCATCTGCTGGGAAGTATCGAAGCAGCCGCGCTTCTCAAGCCGCATGCCGTGCAGATGGCCTATGGTATTGATAAGGAGAAGCTCAACCGGATGTTCGGATTTGAGCAAAGAGAGTTCTTCCTTTCTGCTGCGACAATGGCCATCCCCAGAAAAGAGCAGAAGATCAAGGCTGTGGAGTTTGCGCTTCCATACGTGGAGGGGAGCGGGACGTTTGAACCCAATGAGAAGATCATGCAGGCCTACAGGGAGACGATCTCGCTTCAGGGATGTCAAAAAGTATTGAAAGCACCCCGGTTTGACTACCGTAGCGATAAACTCAGGGAGACGATTTTTAATAGGCGCTCTCAAAGAGGCTTCGAAGGAGAAGCGATCACAAAGGCGCAATATTCCTACATCATGGAGAGGGTCACTCAGCCGGTTCTTTCCGACTGTGATGAGGAGGTATCGGTCTATACGGTAGTCAACCGTGTACTGGATATGCCTCTGGGTGTACAAAAAGACGGAGAGTATATCAAGTATGGAGATTTTTCCAGAAAGGCCGGGTACCTGTGCCTTGAGCAGTACAGCCTGGCTGCAAAGGGGGCAGTGACCTTTTTTCTTACCTCCAAGGCA
This sequence comes from Sulfurovum sp., assembly GCA_028696055.1. Classification (GTDB taxonomy): domain Bacteria; phylum Campylobacterota; class Campylobacteria; order Campylobacterales; family Sulfurovaceae; genus Sulfurovum. The sequence continues at coordinate 4,425 of JAQVHV010000048.1, read as the reverse complement.
GGGAACTATCAGGCGCTCTATCAAAAAGCAGGGCTGATCGGGCATAGACTCTATATCGCATCAAACTATCTGGGGATCGGATGCAGCGGGATCGGGGCCTATTATGATGATGAGGTGAATGCGTTTCTGGGAAATGATGAGATGGTACTTTACGCCTTGGCTATCGGCAGATAGAGATATGTCGCTTTCCGGGATCAGTTCATTTTTTAAACCGATATCCCAGCCCCTCAAGGCAACCCCGCAGTATCTCTGTGATCTCACCTTGAAACTCGAGGCTGTCCTCTTTTGCGGTACCTCCGGTACCCAGTTTTTTCTTCAGGGTCTTGAGCAGGGCCTGCAGCTCTTTTTTCTCAAGATGGAACGGTTTGACGATAGTGACAAGCTTGCCGCGCCGTTTCTCTTTGGCAAAATGCAACTGGTGCTTTTCGGGAGCTTTGATCTCTATAGTATTGTTTTTTGCAGGTTTCTCTTTGTTGTCCGATGACCACGCATCTTCAAATTTCGCACCTATCTCAAACAGATTTTCTTTCACGTCGATTCCTTAGTGGTAGTTAGTATCAAAGAGTATGCCGAGTATGACATAAAGCACCAGCAGAAAAATAAAAATTTTGTAGAGTGTCTCGTCGCTTGGCAGTCTCATATATCCTCATTTAACTTTGGTAAACGTATTATACAAAAAAAGAGTAGCAGGCTGTGAAATGCAGAGTCGTAAAGGAAGACAGCGTCAGCAATCTCATGAAAAGAAAATTGCCTGAACGGCAAATTTTTTTAAGGAGACACGATCTGAGCTTTGCTTGGATGCGTCCTATCAATAGTACGCGGCAATGATCGCATAGCAGACAAAGAACATCAGGTGGGAGAGCCCCTAGAAGTAGTTGGTCTGCCCCTCTTCGGTACTTTTCCACGCGAGGATCACCGTCATGATCAGCGCCCCGACCTGCAGGGGGTTGAAGTCAAGGGTCAGCGTCAGTCCGCTGAGATAGGCAAGCCCCATCAGGACAGGTACAGTGAGGAGGATGGAGACCACCGAGGCCCCCATCGCGATATTGACAACCCTTTGTATCTGGTCGTTGCGTGCGGCTTTGATGGCCGTGAATATCTCCGGGGATACAGAGATGATGGCGATGATCAACCCGGCGATCCCCGTAGAGATACCGTACTCTTTGGCAAGCTTTACGCCGTCACTGGCAAAGACCTCCGCTGCTATTGCGATAATGGCGATCAGGATAAAAATAACGATAAAGTTGGCACTGTTGTTGAACTTCTCAAAGAGATAACCACTGTGCTCATCTGCATTGATCTCCTCTCCCTCCTTGAGCTTTCTTTTGAGCCTGAAAAAACGGCTTTTTGCGGTCGCCTGGAAAAAATGCGTGTGTGTTTTTGTCTGAAAGATAAAGATGATGAGATAAAAGAGCATCAATACGATTGCGATGATATAGCTTGCCTCTTTGATGATCTCGCTGCCGTGCTTTGTCTGACTGAGCAGGCTTGGGACCAAAAGTGCCAGTGCTGTCACGAAAAGGATCGTGGTGTAGGTACTGGAGGTCTCTTTGTTGTGTTCCTGCTCTATATATTTCAAGCCTCCGATAAAGACGGCAAGTCCCAAAAGCACGTTCATATCGACGATCACGGCTGAGATGATGCCCCCTTTGACGGTCTCTATGACTTCAGGGGAATGGAGCGCTTCCAGAAGGATGATATAAAGCAGTACGATCTCGACGATGACGGCGCTGAAAGTAAGAACCATGCTTCCATAAGGCTCAATCAGTCTTTCGGAAAGGATTTCGGCAACCTCAGAGACCGTAAGAGAGAGAGTGCAGCGATACCTATGGCCGCAAACATTGTCGCCATAATGCCGTTTCCGCCCTGATGCATCATTATTGCAGCAATGACAACAATGATACCCACTACAATATCCCAGTAATCCTGAATGTAGTATTTTAACTGTACGGCGTATTCGGTTTCAGAGTTTTCCATGGCTATATAATATCCTTAATTTCAGAGTAAAATTATGGTCGCCAGACCAAGAAAACTGAAAAAGCCTACAACGTCAGTGACGGTGGTCAGGAGCACGGTCGATCCGATAGCAGGGTCGATACCGAATCTTTTGAGCCCCAGAGGGATCACTGCACCAAAAAAACCGGCCGAGAGAAGGTTGATCACCATGGCAGCACCGATCACTACACCGAGCATCGGCAGGGAAAACCACCAGTATGCAATAATCCCCATTACAACGGCATAGACGACGCCGTTCATTATTGAAACGACAACCTCTTTGTAGATGGTCTCCTTGGCTTCATCAAGATCGATATCCCCCAGTGCCATCTGCCTGACGGTAACGGTAAGCGTCTGTGTCCCGGCATTGCCGCCCATAGAGGCAACAATAGGCATCAAAACGGCAAGTGCGACAAGTGACTGAATGGTACTGTCAAAGAGACCGATGACAAGGGACGCTGCGATCGCGGTCAGCAGGTTCAGCCCCAGCCAAATGCCCCTTGATTTTCCTACTTTCCAGAGACTCTCTTCCTGCTCTGCCTCATCGTTGACCCCCGCAAGGTGATAGATCTGATCGGTCGCTTCCTCTTCGATGATATCGTAGATGTCATCGGAGGTGATACGCCCAAGAAGTATGCCTCTCTCATTGACCACCGCTATCACACTGAGGTCATAATTGCTGACTGTTTCAACCACGCTTTTGATCCCGTCGGTAGCATTGACAGAGACAGTGATCTTTCCTTCTGTCTCTATGATATCTTTGTAGTACTCTTTGGGGCCATGCAGGATCAGATCCTCAAGCGGGATCATCCCCCAAAACTTTTTTTTATCAGAGGTTACGAAGACATGGTTGACATTGCTGACCTGGTTGGTGGCTTTCATCTGTTTGAGTCGTTTGATCGAATCACCGATCGTCTCATCGATGTGCACGTCAAAAAGTTCCACTTGCATATACGCGCCCGCTTCACTGTCCTCATAGGAGATCAGCTCTTCGATCGTATCTCTGTCCTGAACAGAAAGGTTGCTGAGAACTTCATCTGCTTTTGACTCATCGATGATTTCAATATGCCTGATCAGATCGGCCGCATCATCGGTGTCCAGTTCCTGGGTCAGCCGTGCCAGCTCTTTGGCTCCGTGCCCTACATAAAACTCCTCCTGCAGGGACTTTGGAAGCTCAACAAGGACTTCGGCGAGAAGAATATGAGGAAGCTCCTGCAGCAGGGCCTCATAGAGAGGATGCTCCTCCTCCGCTATCGCGATAAGCAGATCCGCGATCTCATAGGGGTGAACACCCAGTGCCATTCCTTCGTTATATTCGGTGATACAGTGTTTGATCTTCTCTACGCTCATGAGCAGTTCTTCGTTCATTATCCACCTTTATATATTCTCAAATAGATCCAAATAAAAAAGCGCACTATAGCACAAAAGTATCTTTTTAAGTATACATTTTTTGCAGGATTTTTCATAATAGTTTGGTATGGAGATCCAAACTGAAGAGGCGATAATGAGGGAGGCAAGAGAACCTCTGCGACTATCCTTCTATCTCATAGATGATCTCGGTTTTGTTCTTTTTTGTCTGCATTTCCAAAACGGTAAGCCCTTCAATGGGAAGTTTCATGAACTCATCAAGCGTCTCGATACCCGCTTTTGCTACCTCTCTGAGTACGATGCCCCTGTAGGCTTTTGCCCAGTGGCTGACGACTTTTCCCTCTTTGACAAACTTCAGTGTCGTATAGGATTTGGAAGGTTTATAGAACTTGTCATAAAAGCCTGCACGCAGGTCAAGGATATCTTCCTCTGCAAGATAGCGGTCCATCAGTTCGGTGAGAGGTTCCTGAAAAAACTTTTCCACTTTGATATCGCCTACGGCCTCTCCCTGCTTGAGCCTGTATTCCGGTATAATATCACTCGCACGCAGTACGCCGAAAAGGTTGGAGAAGAGGATCACATGGCTGTCTATATAGTTCTTTGCCCCCTCGTCAAGCTGCGTATAGTCAAGGTAATCGAACGCTACACCCGTATAGCGTTCGATCGCTTTCATCGCAGGTTCATGGATAATATCTTTAATGTGCGACTGTATATCGGCTTCTTTTTTGAGACCGAACATCTTGGAGAGCTGAGCGATATCTCCTTTTTGCAGGAGATTTATATAGCTGTGAAGAAGTTTGTTTCGGCTGGGAAGCAGCTCGGTAAAGAGAAGGGTGCTGATATCAAACGGCTTTTCTCCGCCTGATCTTTTTGTTTCGCTTGGGGCAAGTAGTATTTTCATTATGAGAATCTTTAGATGGAATTTAGAGTGTATTTTAATAAAAATAGATAAAAAAGAGAAATTATCATTTTTTTTCAAAAAAACTCTTGACAATCAAAACTTTTTTGTCTATAATTCCCGTCCATTTTAAGTGGAACTACTTGAAATGATGGTGCTGGTGT
>JAQVHV010000047.1 GCA_028696055.1 Sulfurovum sp. | reverse complement strand
TTGGGAGAGTTGAAGGAGAAACTCACAGGCTCCAGCGGTTCAAAGCTGAGTTTACAGTCAAAACAGGCAAGGTGTTCGGAGTAGTGCATATGCTGACGGTCAAATCCTATCTCCTCATGGTTCAATACCTCGATCTCTACTTCACCGAAGCTCTCCTTGAGTGCCCTTTCCACATCCTGGCCGATACGGTCTTTACTCTCCTCTTTGACCACGACCCTGTCGATCACCACTTTGATCGTATGTTTTTTGGTCTTGGAAAGTTCGATCTCGTCATCAAGCCTTACCATCACCCCGTCGATCATGGCCCGTACATACCCCTTGTGGCGGAGCGATTCGACCATATCGGCAAAGCTACCCTTTTTCTCTTTGACCAGCGGTGCCATAATGACCAGTTTCGCACCATCCGGAAGTCTGAGTACCTCTTCGATGATATCGCTTGCGGACATTGAAGAGATCGGCTTGCCGCATTGATGACAGTACTGCTTCCCCACCCTGGCAAAAAGCAGCCTGAGATAATCATAGATCTCAGTGATCGTCCCTACGGTAGAACGCGGGTTTTTTGACGTAGTCTTCTGATCGATCGCGATCGCAGGCGTGAGCCCTTCTATCTTATCCACATCCGGTTTCCCCACGCGGCCGAGAAACTGTCTTGCATACGAAGAGAGGGATTCGATATAGCGCCGCTGCCCTTCCGCATAGAGCGTAGAGAATGCAAGCGTAGATTTTCCCGATCCGGAAATGCCGGTAAAGACAACCAATTTATTTTTGGGGATTTCCAGGTCGATATTTTTGAGATTATTCTCTTTAGCACCAAAGACCTGTATCATATCATTTTTTATACTCGACATCTTTTACCTCTCTAGAACCACATTTTATTAAGCAGGATCGCGATTGCCACTACATACATAAGCAACAACGCAATCTTGTGTTTTTTGGATGTTATACGCTCTTTGAGCCATATACCTCCCCAGACACCTATCAGAGAGGCAGCAGCGACAATCAGTCCATTTTCAAAGTCAATCGATCCTGTCATCAGACGGCTTGACATACCTGCGACAGAAGAGAAAACCACAAAAAAGAGTCCTGCACTCACTGCCTTTTTGATAGGATAGTGCAGCAAACCAACCAGTATAGGTGTCAGGACGATCGATCCGCCTACCCCGAGAGTGATCGCAAAGACACCGATCACTACGCCGATGAAGAAAAGCAGTGTTTTGTTGATCGATTTTGTCTGGCTTCCCTCCTCTATATGTTTGGAGACAAGAAGCCTGTAAAGTGCAAAGAAGAGTAGCCCAAGAAATAAAAACTCAAGTACCCTGTCTGCGATAAACTGGGTAACATATCCGCCGATAAAGCCGCCGATAAAGCCGCCGATCCCTACCAGTATCCCCTCTCCAATGATCAGAGAGCCTTTTTTATGGTTGAGATAGGAACCGTAGATCGAACTGAAGACCATCTGAATGATCGAAATTCCGATTGCATCTTTTGTCGAGAATCCTATAGCCAACAGGATCGGTACCAGTATCGTACCTCCGCCTATGCCAAAAAATCCCGACATTGCGCCGACCAGTACCCCTACAGGTATGAGTTCCATCATCATCTCTATCTTGCTCCGTAAATTTTGTCTGGATTATAACATCTTTTATTAAGGTACGATTGACAGTCAAACAAATCAGTGAGGCCGGATAATGAAGTCCTGGGAGAAAAACGCTTCAGCAACCTCTCTCATCTCTTTTGGGTCTTCTATACGGTTGACAAGGTCCCTGAATGCCGATGCTCCCTGGAACCCCGCTTTCGAGTAGGTATGCAGATGTTTACGGAACATGATCGCCCCGTAATGCCCGTAGTGTTCAATCATCTGATCGAAGTGCTCCAATACTACCGTTTTGATCAGCGCCGGGGAGACCTCTTCCATCCCCTCTTTGATCTGATGGAAGATCCAGGGCCGCCCCACTGCAGCACGTCCGATCATGATACCGTCAGCACCTGTATGTTCCAATACCCGTTTCGCTTTTTCCGGCGAATCGATATCTCCGTTGGCGATCACCGGGATCGAAACCGCTTTTTTGATATCGCGGATCGCATCATAGTCCACAGGGGCCTTGTAGCGGCCCGCACGTGTACGTCCATGTACCGCGATAAAGTCGGCACCGTTATCCTCGCAGATTCTGGCGATCTCTATGGGATTCTTTTCGTTAAATCCTATACGGATTTTTACCGAAGTATAGGGCTTGTTGGAGTATTTCTTGATCGTGCGTATCGTCTCGCCCATTTTTGAAAGATCGGTCAGGAGAGAAGAACCTTGCAGGTTATTGACGATCTTGGGTGCGGGGCATCCGCAGTTCAGGTCGATCACCGAGATATCCTCCAGGGTGTTGACATACTCTACCGCCTGACGCATCACGTCCTGGTCAGAACCGGCAAGCTGAATACTGTAGAGATCTTCAAGCAGGGATCTTTCGACCATACGATAGGTTTTTTTGCTTTGATGGACCAAAGCGTTGGAACTGATCATCTCAGAGACTGTCAGATCAACACCGAACTTCTTGACAACCGAACGGAAAGGCAGGTCGGTAAAGCCTGCAAGAGGAGCCAGCGCATAAAGCGTTTTACCAAAATCAATTGTAGCCATAGATTCCTTTTAATACTTTGCTTCTTTGCAGATCGTATGGATATTGATAATATCTTCCAGCTTATATCCGGCATTGGACTTTTTCAGCGTATAGAGTGCCCTGAAGCGCATAAAGTCTGATTCTTCCTGCTCATCAAGGTATTTTCCGACCTCATCCATCAGCTCATACTCAAAGAGAAGATAGAGATAGGCATACTGTGCCTTCGGATTTTTTGTCTGATAGCCGAAAAAGAGCGCCAGGTTATCATCAGGTGTAAAGAGTTTTTTTGTGATCTCCGCGATACGCAGGAAATCACTGCACGTAGGATTGACATGATCGATAAAATCTTTGAGTATCTCCTGGGAGATACCCATGTCATCATCCTGGTTTACACGTTTGAGCATGAGCAGAAGATTCTCGATGTCAAACAGCCTCGCATATTGTCTTGCTTTAAAGAAGTTCTCTTTTGCCGCAAAGATCTCAAGCGCTCTTTTCCTGACAGGCTCGGCAAACTCTGAAGAGGACTTCATCACCTCTTCGACGAACTTCTCATCCGTCTCCAGGCGGTTAAGCCTGTTCCGGATCAGATAAGGATTCCCTTCATTAAAGACTTTTGCGAGTTTATGTTCTTTGAGATCAACATATTCACCGCTTTGGATCTTTTTAAGAATCCCGGTGATCTTTGTCAGCCTGGGATTGAGCTCAGCTATCCCGTCTTTCATTTGCAGATTACTGCAGGAGAGCAAAGCTGCTGACTTTCCTATCTCATCGATCAGATACTTCTGCTCCTTGGACTCATTCAGCAGTGCCCAGTAAAGTGCATCATCCAAGGTCTGCGCATCTTTCTTCCAGCGGTTAAGGGTAAAATGATTCTTCAGTCCATATACCAGCATATGAAAAAATGTAAATACATACAATATAAACATAGGCAATACCAACCACGCTGCTACAGGGAAGTTCAGATTCACTCCCATCACTTCAACAACATAGTGGTCAGCATTGACAGTATACGCCAATGCCCCCACTAACATCATCAGCACAATCGTGGCGAATGTATATAAACCAAGCTTCATCCTAAACCCCTTCTACTTCTTACTTTGGCCTTTTTCGTTTATCTCCCGACATGTGATACAAAAACGGGCAAAATTTTTCACTTCCAATCGTTTTTTTCCAATAGGCTCTTCACACATCTCACAGATACCGTAAGTACCTTTCTTTATTTTATCCAATGCAAGTTCAATTTCTGCTAATTCTTTGCGTTGTTGTGTCAAAATAGCACTGTCAACTACAGTTTCAGCGGATGCTGCAGCAAAATCTCCCTCGTCATTCAGCTCCAGGTCACGCATTGCGTCCAATTCCAGCTCTGTACCTGCCAGGTTTTTCTCTATCTGTTTTTTTCTTGCTGTAAGCTTCTCGTTGAAAGCCTGCATTTCTTCCTTTTTTAACATCTTCCTCGTCCTATTTATGATATGGGTGGTTATGATTGATCGACAGCCCCCTAAAGACCTGTTCCAGCAATACAACCTTCACTAATTTATGTGACAGCGTAATTTTACCAAATGATATTGTATTATTACATTTGGTTAAAAAACCCCTCTCAAAGCCGTATGCACCGCCAATATAGAGATTGACCTGAGGCTTATCCTTAAGCAGTTTGGCAAAATCATGGCTGTCAACCTCTTTACTTGAGGGATCAAGTGCGACATTATAACCGCTCCCCAGATATCTCTCCAGTGCTCTGGTGTATGATTTTTGGGCAGCTTCAGGTGAAATATCGTGTGCTTTTGCGATCTCTTTGTCAAACACCTCTATCACTTCTACCTGTGCAAAGGGCTTGGCGATCTTCCTGTAGTGTTCGATTAGCGGGGCATAGAGAGGCTCCTTTCCCTTCTTATCTACGATAATCACATTGATCTTCACTTCAAATCCTGCATTTTTTTGAAAGTATACACTCTTTGGTAAAAAAATCAAAAAACAGTGGAGTGAAAATAGAGCGCTTCAAGAATGATTTCAATATTTTTCCAGCGGATTATACTTTACTGTCACCGCTTCTGAAAAATTCGGGACATCGTCATAGGTAAAGACCGAATAGTACTTCTCTTTCTCCAGAGAAGCAAAGTTATCATAGGTATAGGTATCCTTCCCCCCGTAAAGCTTTACCCCGTCATTAAAGTGTTTGGGAGGATGGAAACTGTTCCGTACGACATAATAGCCCTTGAGTGCCGGATCATCAACGTGATCCCAGCTCAACTTGATCATTTTGTTCTCCTTGATAATACGGAGGTTCTCCACTTTCGCCACAGGATGACGGCGTTTATGAATATATCTGATCACCAGCTCGGCATCAGAACCCCACTCCACGATCCGCTCTTTCATCCCTGTGGGTGAAGTGGGCTTGATCACCAGTTTGAGCCTTTTCCCCTCCTGGTGCATCTGGTCAAGGATTTTTTTTGAGAATGTATCGAAATTGAAATATTGGCACGCCTGGGTATCAAGATCGGACTCTGCCACCTCATAGCCGAGATACTCGATCTTGTCCCGATGTTTGATATCCTCATACTCCCCCACTTCGTCAAGTTCGACCAGCTCAACGTAATAACGGATATCGGATCTATTTTTAAAGCTGTTCGTACTGCGTATACGCAATGCACACCGGGTGATGATCGTGGTTTCAGGGTCGGGAAGTTGAGAAAGATCGAAATCCATATACCCGTAGACTTTTTCCCCGGACACATCATAACCGCTCCTGAGCCCCTCACTGATGCGGTATTTTGAAATGGTGTTCAGGGTCTTAGCCGGGAGTTTGATCTTCTCGGGCTCTACGGTATACTTGATATCAAGTACCGGCCGATAGTGTATCCCCCCGCCGAAGGTCCCGTAGCCTATGTCAAACTGCATCATCTGAGAATCTTCGCCATCGGGCAGCTCCTTGGGGCCATCTACGCGGAAGACCACTTTGCCGCTGGCGATCTCCTCCTGGAGCAACTCGCACTCGTGCGAACTGAATTCCCAGAAGTTCCATATCCCCTGAGTGAGATTCTGTGACTTGATCGCTTCGCCTATCACCCCTTTGGCTCTGGCATTCTCTATCTCATGAAAATCACTGATCTCGCTGAAACTGCCGGGTTTCAGAAGCGAAAGGTTCCACTCTCCATACTTTTCGATCTTGGCTGCCACACGGTTCATCGGATAGAGATAAAAACGTGCGGATTTGATGATGGCATGTTTCGGCAGGGCATCAAGCTCAAAACTGATCACCGCGTCACATATCCCCTTGGACCTGTTGACTCCCGCAAAAAGCGAATTTACACCGAAGTGCGAACGGTTCTGTTCCTGGGTATACTCCCCCACATATCCCGTACCGTTTTTGGCAGCAAAAAGAAGCTTGAAGAACTCATCGTCTTCCAGCCATGTGCGGACCTTGACTACCGGGGCAAACGGCGACTTGTAGCCAGTATGCCTGTTTACCGCTCTTATCGTATAGTGATAGTTTGTGGAACTGGAAAGATCCGTATCGACAAACCTGTGCTCCCCCGCGATTCCGACCCGGGTACGCTCATTGCAGGCATCCTTGTCTTTGGTGCTCCGATAGATCTCAAAAAAGATATCCTCCCGCTTTTCATACCTCCACACCAGTGTGACCGAAGTCGCATCTCTCTGCTCAAGCGTAAATTCGTCGACTCTTCCGGGGGAATCACTCGAATAGTTGATCACCTCGCCAAATGCCATATTGAGTGCATGGATATTCTCGTTGATCGAACCGCTCATCACCTTGAGATAGTCAGGAATATTTTTGGTACCCACTTCAACGACAATCGCCAGGATCCCCCTGGAGTAGTAATACTCGCGTCCGCTTCCGCTGATCAGTGCGGCAGGCGGTTTTCCCCTGTGTATGCCGTATTTGCGCCCCGTGGTCTTGTAGATCTCATCATTCATGTTGGCGCAGAGCACATTCATATCGGTACCGTCTATCTCAGATTCGTGCATAAACCTGTGTGCAGGAAAAAAAACATTTCCCTGCGAATGGTAGTCAAAAGCGATAGCAATGTTATCATGTGCATCGACGAACGCCTTGATCGCCCCGGTTTCTGCCTCACTGAAAGGATACTCCCCGCCATAGACATTTGAGCTTGTATTGCTCTGCTTGACAAATCCTACAGAGAAATTACGGTTGAGATCAACACCGATCGTCCCGTCATGGTTGACACGCCTGTTTTTGCGCCAGAAAGAGAAGTGGGTACGCGAATACTCGTACCCGTCAGGATTGAGGCATGGCACCATGTAGATGGTCGCATTGCGGAGGTTTTTTTCAAGAGCGGGATCAACGAACTGATTTTTAGCAACATGCTCAATAAACTTCAGTGCCAGTTCATTGCCGATCCACTCTCTTGCATGGATACTCCCGGTATAGAGCATTGCAGGTTTCTCATCCGCTTTTCCGACATCCTCGCTGATCTTTACCAGAACGATCTCCCGTCCTTCAAAGGTCGTACCTATCCTGATCACCCGCAAAAGATCGGGATGGGCTTTTTCCATAGTGTAAAGATAGTCCAGACTCTCCCGGTAGGACCTGTACTGTCGTTTCATCTGTTCCCTTTGATTTATTGAAATGATATAATAAGGGTAACGTTCAGCTACCTCCTCCTTGTAAAAACGGCTTCGAAAGCCTAAAGCTTCTCTTTAAACAACTTCCATACCTCATCAAGCTCTTTAAGCATCTTTTTCTTGAACCACACAAACTCTTTTCTGAGCATCTTTGGAGCATTTTCAAGCACCTCAACCAGCTCAGGCATATCATACTTCTCCAGGATCTTTTCCGCCTTTTTCCTGCCGATCCCTTTTACGGACATCAACATTTTTTTTATCTCCTCTTTTTCGATGACCGGGACAGACGCTTCTGAGTCTTCAGATTCATCCGACCCCTCTTTGTCAAAAGATTCATGAGATTGCTGCGCTTCTGCCTGCTTCACAGGTCTGCCGTAGTTGTCCTGAAAGTTCCACGTTTCGCTCGGCCACTCTTCATACTCCCTCTCTTCTGTGGGCAGCATGGGGTAAAGCGAGTCGAGTTCATGCAGGAATATCTCTCCCTCTTCTCTCTTCCTGACCTTCCTGTCAAGAAAATAGGCGCCGTCATAACTCGGTGTGTAACGGCCAAAGGTGATATAGCGCAGGGTTCGGAGTACGGAGCTGTCCATCTTGCCAAGCTCTTCCCAGTTGAAGAGCGGGATGTTCGGCAGAGGGAACCTTCCTTCGGAAAACTTCCACATCAGATACTGTCCGATCCAGTCACGGATATACGGAAAAGCAGCAAATGCCGTAGCACATTCGAGTATCCGGTATTTGCCGTCTTCCCCCACAGCGACATCGCATGCCCAGTACTCCGCATTGGCTGCTTTGGATACTTTGACGGCCAGATCAAGGAGCTCCTTGGGGACATCCATATAGTCCATGGTACCTCCCTGGCTCGTGTTGGTCAGCCAGGCTCCTTCAGGCGGCCTTCTCCAGAAAGCACAGACCGGTTTATGGCCGATAAGCATCACACGGACATCGGCTGCCATCGGGATAAAATCCTGCAGATACCGAGGATAGTACTTCTTCTGCGCAAAAAGTGCTTTTGCCTCCTCTTTGCTCTCTACCTTGTGTACAAAATATCCCCCGTAATTGGAGGGTCCGTAACTCTTTTTGATGATCTTCGGATAGTCGGTTTTTTCAATAAATTCCGCTGCTTTTCCCTTGTCATAAAAAATATAGGTCTTCGGTACAGGGATATCATACTTCCATGCAAAACGCGTCACATTCTCCTTGGACTTGTTGGCAAACTGTGTATCAAGCGAAGGTACAAACTCTACATGCGGCAGTTCTCTGGCGATCTCCCTGAAGGTCTCGTAGGCAGTTGCGGGGATATTGCCGATCAATATATCTATCTTTTTACGTTTTACCTCTCTGATAAAACGCGCTTTGTCGTTTTTCCAATGATAGACCACACTCTCTATCTTATCGGGCCATCCTTTGAAGTTTGAGTGGTCAAAAAACCTCAATACATGATCAAGATAGAGAAATCCGAGTTTCGGTAACTGTTTTTTCTTCATTTTCTTTTCTGTCATACTATCCCTTTACTTTAGCGTTTTTACGATGATTTTTTCAAACATATTGCCCTCTGCAGGCAGTTATTGTCTGGCTGCTGTCCTTCTGTCGATCAGATCCACAAGCAGGTCGATCTTTCTGTCATTGAAGTCCAGCCCCATCTTCTCCTGTTCGGGTGTTGCAAAAGCGGGAATACCGTTCACCTCAAGGACCACATATTCCTCTTTTTCCTGATCATAGATAATATCCACACCTGCGATATCCGCACCGCAGATTTGGGCTGCTTTGGTTGCAAGCTCCACTACCTTGTCATTGGGTTCCCTTAAGAAGACCGAACCTCCGCTCGTGACATTGGTACGCCAGTCTCTTTTATTTGCCCTGCGTCCGTAACATCCGACGAACTTCCCATCTACAATATCCACACGGAAGTCAGTATTGTCATACTTGACAAACTTCTCTACATAGAAAAAATAGAGATCCATCTGGTTCATGAACGGCAGCAGCATATCCAGCGTTGCTTCGTTTTCGATCTTGGTCAGCCCCACACCGCCCCACCCGTCCGTAGGCTTATAGACCATTTTGTTCCATTTTTTGATGATCTTTTTCAGCTGATGGGTATCATCCCGGTGGCAAAGCTTGAAACTCGGTGTTGCTATCCCATGCTGTCTCAGCATATATGACGTCTGGAACTTATCCTCTGTCAATGCAAATGCCTCATAGGTGTTGATCATCGGTATGACGCGGTTGAGCGCCTGGTATAAAAAAACCTGATACTGCGTCTGTTCGCCGGCATTATAAGAGAAGAAAAGATCAAGTTCATCTACTTTGAGATCACCATAAAGGATATGCCCGTTCTTTGCAATCGCATGCCGCAGGTTGATATCCGTTATTGTTTGAATATCCCTCTCTTTGAGCTTTTTGACGATCTTTTTCTGAATCACATCACCGCCGCTGTTGCTGTAGAGCCACATACCTATTTTACGACCCATTTTTTACCCTCCTCGATTAATGCCAAATTGTACACTCACTTACTAAAAAAATTTCCGAAAAACGGTAACAGGTTGATTGCCGTTATGTAACCGATCTATTACTATTTTTGAGTAAAACATTTTCAAAAAAATGCAACTCAATCATTGCAATAAAACGGAGTAACAGTGAGCCAACCAACATTTGACGAACTCAAACAGATCATAGAGATCAACTCATGGACCAGGAACAAAGAAGGGGTTGACAAAAACGGTGAAATTTTTGCTTCATGGATGGAATCGATCGGATATACGCTTAGCCGCTACAGCAGAGAGGAGATCGGAGACCACCTGCATTTCACCGCTCCTGCAAAAAAAGGGAAGAGACTTCTGCTTCTGGGACATCTTGACACGGTTTTCCCGCCCAATACCTTTGAATCATTCCGGGAAGATGAAGCGTGGATCTACGGACCCGGCGTATGCGATATGAAGGGCGGCAACTATGTCGCACTCCAGGCACTCCGTAATATCCACAAAAAATTCGGGGCGGTACGCAATATCGATTTTTTGCTGGTCAGCGACGAAGAGACCGGCAGTGATGACAGCAAGCATCTCTCAGCCAAACTCGCCGGAGAGTATGACTACTGTATGGTCTTTGAAGCAGCGGGAGCCAACGATGAAGTGGTGATCGGACGCAAAGGGGTGGGGACCTTCTTTATCGATATCGAGGGGATCGCCGCCCATGCGGGGAACCATTACCGTGACGGCGCCGATGCGAACCTTGAAGCGGCAGATAAACTGACCAGGCTTGTCGCTTTGACCGATCTTGAAAAAGGGACAACCGTCAATGTAGGAAAGATCGAAGGGGGGATAGGCGCCAACACCATCTCTCCCCATGCCAGACTCACCTTCGAACTACGGTATACTACCGCAGAAGAGAGGGACAGGGTCCTTGCAGAGATCAACCATATCGTCATGGAATCTCATGTCACAGGTACCACAGCGATGCTTTCAGGGGGTATCCAAAGAGATGTGATGCAGCCTTCACCCGGGCAGCAGCGCCTGATAGACCAGATCAACACCCTCTGCCACACAGAACTTCCTACCGAAAAACGCGGAGGTGTGAGCGATGCCAACATCATCTCTTCCCAAGGCGTACCCACCATCGACGGATGGGGACCTTTCGGTGACGGGGACCATACCCTGCGCGAACGTGCTTCCAAGAAGAGCTTCAGTGAACGTATCGCGCTGGTCACAGAGATATTTGACCACTTCATGCAAGGAGAATTTCAGTAAGAAGGATTACAATTCAATTCAAAAAGGCACGCTATGCAAAGTGATAAAAAAATTCTCTTTGTCTGTTTAGGCAATATCTGCCGGTCTCCCCTGGCGGAAGGGATTGCACAAAGACATATCGATGCACACAAACTTCCGTTCTATGTGGAGTCAGCCGGTACAAGCAGCTGGCATGAAGGGGAGGCACCCTGCCACAACTCCGTGAAGGTAGCAAAAAACTACGGCATCGATATCTCTGGTCAGCGTTCACGTCCTGTCAAAAAACTCGATATCATTTCATTTGACTATGTCATTGCCATGGATACGCAAAACCAGACGGACCTGCAGGCTTTTGGGTTTGAGAAGGTATACAGACTCGGTGAGTTCGGAGGCTACAGAGGGGCGGATGTACCGGACCCTTACTTTTTCAAGGGCTTTGAGGGGTTTGAAAAGGTCTACGAGATGGTAGCGTGCTGCGTAGAGGATATTTTGGCACAGATAGAGAACAACGAGATATAAAGGAGCAGAGATGTTGATCGATTTCAAGAAGAAAACCGCCGCAGAGAGATACTTTTTGATGGCAAAAAGCGTAGTGCCGCGTCCTATCGCCTGGATCGCTACACAAGGAGAGGTGCTCAACCTGGCACCCTTCTCCTACTTTACCCCGTTCTCTTCGGAACCGCCGACGCTGATCGTCTCGATAGGCCACCGTCCCGACGGCACGCCAAAAGATACATTGCGAAATCTTCGCAACACTAAAAAGTGTGTTATCTCCATCGTTGATGAAGCACATTTTGAAGCGATGCACTTGAGCTCCAAAGACCTGGGGCCTTCGGAGAGTGAAGCGGAAGCATTTGAGATCCCTACCCAGAAAGTGCTCGATGGGTATCCCCCTGTGCCGGAGGGGATCAAAGTGGCTTTCTTCTGCGACTATCTTCAGGAGGTTGCACTGCCGGGATCCCAAACCATACCCGTGATCGTCGAGATAAAACATCTCTATCTGGATGACCGGATCATTACGGACAAAGAGAAGATCGATATCGCGTGTAATGCCATTGCAAGGGTCGGCAGAGGCTATGCCACGCTCGACCACTCGCTGAAGACGCCTCTTATCCCTTAGCCCGGTGTGCACTATACCTGAGCGTCCGGGATCGGCCTGGTCAGCAGGTAACCGCCCAGGACTACCGGGATGACACCCACTCCCTGATGCAACTGCGGCACCTCGCCCAGATAAAAGTAGGCAAAAATCAGTGTCATCACGGGCATCAGCCCCATCATCGCGCTCACCTTGGTCACCGAGGTACGATGCAGCGCCTCTATCCAGAGTATCTTCGATCCGACATAGACCACTGTACCGATGAGCAGGATATAGGGCAGTGCATTTTTCAGCATCTCCAAGCTTACAGCAGGTTCAAAAAAACATGCCATCATCGCCACCACAGGCAGCCCCACGACGGTACGGAATGCCAGGATCGTCTCAGAAGAGCAGTAGGTGCGGGCACGCTTTTGATAGAGGTTGGCGATCGGCGCGATCGCTGCTGCCGCCAGGATCAGAAGGTCGCCCCGGTTGAAAGCCAGATCCTCGGGGAGCAGTATCACAACAGCCCCTGCCCCCATCACCAAGGCACCCCAAAGGTGCAGTCTATGCATCTGTTCTTTTCCCAAAATATTGAAGTAGAGATAGGAGAAAAGCAGCTGAAGGAAGATGATCACCGCCATATTGCCCGCAGTGGTATACCGCATCCCGATAAATACCAGAACGAAAAGCGCCGTGATCCAGAAGGTCGTCCAGAGCAGGTCAGGATACGCCTGCGCATTGCTAAGCTCGCCAAATCTCTCCCGGCGATACATGATCAGCAAAAAGAAGAGCAGTGCAACCACCAAAGAGTAGGCATAGGTATGCAGCGCGCCCACATAGGCCATCGCCGAGATCGAGAGGATAGGAAACCAGCTCTCAAAGAGTGCCGATCCTACCATCAACCACTCCCCTTCACGCTCTTTCGTCACTCGATTCTCCTTGCGGCTTACAGATCTATCGCAAATTTCTTCAGGGTCTCAAGGTCGACCAGTTCAAGCATACGCTCATGGGTAGCATGGATAAAGATCTTCGGCGCCATCCCGTCACGCAGCGCCTGTATAAAACGCGGCCCCGAAAGACACCAGCTCTGCCCGGGTTTCACCCCGGCAAAATTGTACTTGGGCATCGGTGTGGCAAGATCATTGCCTACCTTTTTGGAGTATTCCAGGAACTCCTCGGTCGCATAGATGCAGACGGCATGATACCCGGGATTGTGCTCATCGGAAAAACAGGTACCGTCCCGATAAAATCCTGTCAGTGGCTTCAGGCTGCATGGCTCCAGAGGCTCGCCCAGTACATTCAATGCTTTACTCATGCTAGACTCCTTATCACTATTCCATCTGTTATACCCTCTTAGAGCTTAACTCTTAATAGTTTTTGAGATAAAATACTTTTATGAATAGACTGCTCGCTTCATTGAGATACATGGCCCCCAAAGAACAACTAACTTACCTTCTTGCCATAGTCACTATCGGCTATCACTTGATCCTTGGAGTGTATGATCTGTTCTATCTGCATGAAGTGACATTTGCATGGTTGCATTTCATGTTTATGGCAGCACTGATCTACTTCTCTTTGCACTATATCAAACACAGTGAGATGAATTATAGTGCCTATGGAGTGCTTAGTACCAGTTCCATATACATTATTGCCCTGCTGTATCTCAATGATTTTGCACTCAGCAGCTACTTTTTCCCTATCCTTTTGCCGATCGGCAGTTACCTGATCCTCTCTTTTAAAGAATCCACGCTCTTTATCCTGCTGCATTATGCTGCAGTGACACTCGTTTCACTGCATGGCTACCTGTTTCTGGGGGTTGACTCCGCTGCTTTTGCTTTTATCCCGGTGAAGGTCTATCTTTTTATCGTCGTTTTTATGATCCTTTTTGGCATGGTGTACCACCTGACGATTTCTGAAAACTATCAAATGCTTCTTGATGCCAATCAAAAAAAAGAGATCGCACTCAGTGAGATACACCATCGTATTAAAAATAATCTGCATGTTGTCTCTTCGATGTTGAGTATCAATAAATTCGGAGCCGATCAACAGGAACTGAACAGTGTGATGCTAGGGAGCACTGCACGTATCGAAGCGATCTCTCTGATCCACAAACTTCTCTACAAGCAGAAAGATTTTGCTTCAATAGACTTCGAAAATTATGTAGATGAGTTAAGCAGCTATATTTTTAACTATAGCGATCAGCCTGTCATCCTTGAAAAAGAGATCGTTCCTCTCCAGTTTTCCATCAAAACGATGCAGCACCTGGGTATCATCCTGGGTGAGCTTTTAACGAACTCCGTCAAATATGCTTTCACTCAAACCACTGCCCCGAAGGTCACTATCTCCCTTAAAGAAGAAGGCGGTCTGCTGCGTTTTGTTTACCAGGATAACGGCAGAGGGTGCGATATCACAAAGCTCGATCACAAAAATGCACTTGGACTGGCTTTTATCAAGGCTTCAACAGAGTACCTTAAGGGAGAGATAGATATTGCCTGTTCCGATGGGCTCCGTTATGAGATACGCTTTGATCCCGCATTGAAAACAAAGAGGTTCTAAGTTGCTTACGATCATCAAATACTTCAAATCCCTTCCCCTCAAAGAGCTTCTGGCACATCTTCTCTTCAGCTTTGCCGTAGTGCTCAATGCTATCAGCGCCATCTTTGACTTTACATATGAGCGATACACCTTTGCACTCGTCCAGAGCAGTGCGGTACTGATCAACAGCCTGCTGCTGATACACTATCTCAGGTATCGCAATCTCCGTTTCGCTACCTTTGGACTCTCTATCGTATACTCGGTAGAGATGCAGCTGATCATG
>JAQVHV010000046.1 GCA_028696055.1 Sulfurovum sp. | reverse complement strand
CTGGGTGCCAAAGCGGATATGCCTGACCTTCGCGGTGTACGCGGTGAGGTCTTCTGGCTGGATGCGCCCGAAGTGGATATCAGCAGGCCGACCAGGCTGATGCACCCGCGCTACAAGATCTATATCGTACCGCGTGCCAACCACCGCTTCGTGATCGGTGCGACGGAGATAGAGAGCGAGGATGACTCACCGATGTCGGTACGCTCTTCCCTTGAGCTGCTCTCAGCGGTCTATAGTATGCATCCCAGCTTTGCCGAGGCGCGTATCGTGAAGACAAAAACAGACCTTCGTCCGTCACTGGAGGACAACCTTCCCAGGATCGAACAGAACAAAGGTTTTACACGCATTAACGGTCTTTACCGCCACGGTTACCTGCTGGCTCCTGCGATTGTGGAGGAGGCGCTCAATACCGGGATAAGGAGAAGCGCATGACGATCTCTGTAAATGGTGAAAAAAAAGTTTTTGAAAAAGAACAGATGAGCGTGAGAGAGCTGCTGGATACCCTTCGGTACAAAGAGGGCTTTGCTGTTGCACTCAACACCACTTTCATACTCAATACGACCTATGAGACCACAATGGTCAAAGAGGGGGATGTACTTGACATCCTCTCACCTGTACAAGGAGGCTGAGATGAGCCATACAGATATGATAGATACACAAAGCGACAAATGGATACTTGAAGGCAAGGAGTTCGACTCACGCATGATGATCGGGTCGGCACTCTACCCTTCCCCCAAAGTGATGAAAGAGGCGATCGAAGCGTCAGGTTCACAGATCGTTACCGTATCCCTGCGCCGTCAATCCGGCGGGGACAAAGGGAACCCTTTCTGGGAGATCATCAAGTCCCTGGGTGTCCAGGTCCTGCCAAATACCGCAGGATGCCACACCGCGCAGGAGGCGATCACCACAGCGATGATGGCACGGGAGGTCTTCGGCACCAACTGGATCAAAGTCGAGGTGATAGGCAATCAGTACAACCTTCAGCCCGATCCCTTCGAACTGGTAGAAGCGGCCAAGGTCCTTGTGAAGGAGGGGTTCAGGGTACTGCCCTATACCACGGATGACCTTGTCCTCGCACAGAGACTGGTAGATGCGGGCTGTACCACACTGATGCCGTGGGGTTCGCCGATCGGATCGGGAAGAGGTCTGATAAATCCCTATAACCTCAAGGCGATCCGCAAGCAGTTCCCGAACCTTCAGCTGATCGTGGATGCGGGGATAGGCAAACCCTCCCATGCGATCCAGGCGATGGAGCTCGGCTACGACGGTATCCTGCTAAACTCTGCAGTTGCACTGGCACACGATCCTGTCCAGATGGCGCATGCCTTCAGGCATGCCGTTACTGCAGGCAGACTGGGCTACAAAGCCGGTGCGATGCAGGAGCGGGACTTGGCATCCCCGTCCACACCGACGATCGGTACACCCTTCTGGCATCAAGCCTGACTTTTTATCCTCGGAGATACTCCGAGGAGTTACTCTTTTACTTCCAAATATTTTTACTATTCCTAGACTTTGTTAAAGCAGAAGAGTTAATCACGTTCACAACTTAATTGCATTTTCTGAACCGTTCAGAATGACTCAAAGAGTTCGATTGAGACTCTTCAGCATAGAGATACTACAGCGCAATCATCTCCGCAAACCAGAGAAAACTGAAAAACCCGATGATATCCAGTGCAGTGATCACGATCACAGAACTGGCAACCGCAGGATCGAAATTCATTCTTTTCAGCAGTATCGGCACGGTTGTTCCCAGTACACCGGCCAGAACCAAACTCACAAACATAGAAAGCCCGATTGCAACGGAGATATTCCCATTTCCGAACCATACCTGTGCAGCGATCCCGCTGGCAGTACCGAAGAGAAGTCCGTTGGTCAAGGAGATACTGAGCTCTTTTTTGAAGACAGGCCGCAGCAGTTCAAAGTTGATATTACCCAGAGCCATCTGCCGGATGATCACCGTCATCGTCTGCACTGAGGCGGTACCCGCCATATTGGCAACGATAGGAAGCAGGATCGCCAGCGCCACCATCACAGAGAGTACCTCTTCAAAGATCCCTATCACAAGCGATGCAACAATTGCATTGGCCAGGTTGATCCCCAGCCATATGGAGCGTGTTTCAGATGACTTGAGAAAGCTCTCCTGTATCTCTTCGGCCTTATGCAGCCTGCTGAGATTGTAGATCTGCTGCGTAGCACTCTCCTGCACTGTATCCACGACATCATCATGGGTGATACGCCCCAAAAGATGGCCTTTGTTATCAAGCACGGCCAGCGTAGGGAGGTCATACTTGCTCACACTCTCTATCACCTGATCGATACTCTCATGCGCAAGTACACTGTATGACTCGGGATACCTCTCGATGATCTGGTCAAATGTCTGATCCGGTTTCTCTATCAGCAGATCATCTATCGGGATGGCTTTGATGAACTTGCCTCTCTCATCGGTCACATAGACCGACTGTACCGTACCCAGCCCTTCTCTCTTGAGCCCGGCCAATATCTCAATGGCCTCAGTGATACTCTTGTAGCTCGGCACCACAAAGAGCTCTGTCTGCATCAGCGCACCGGCCTGATCCTCCGGATAGGTCATAAGCTTAGAGATAACCTCTTGTCTCTCAGGGCTTAAAAGAGCAAAGACCTTCCGGCTCTTCTCCTTCTCTTTTTTTGAAACGGTCAGAAAAAAATTGGTCGCATCATCACTGTCAAGCGCTTCGATGATCCGGGAGAGCCTCACCTCATCACTTTCACGGATATAATCGACCTGAAAAGGGAGGGGAAGTTCCATCAGTATCTCTGCCCTCAGCTCCGGGGAGAGGAGATTGATATAGGTGAAGAACTTCTCCTCGTCATGCTGTTTGAGCACTTCCAGAAAAGCCGCATGGTCCGCGTCATTCATATGGACATCATAAGTGCCTTTTTCAAGCTTCTCAAGATAGTGGTCCAAAGACTTTATATCCATACGCTCACTTCCCATGATACTCCTTCATATTTTGAAGATACGATAGCATAAATACTATAAATGCTTAGCCCACAGACTTTCCCGTAAAAGCTATCAATTTATCATATAAGGATAAATTGAGTAATATTATGAATTATAATTACAATTTAAAAGGATCGTTTATTAAACCTTTACATATGCTCATTCCCCTATTTTTAGTTCTCGTTTTGTTGGCGGGATGTGGCGGTTCATCATCACCTACCAATGACAACACAACACTCCCCGACGCAGTTCCCTACAACGTATCATTCATTTCAGATCATTTTAGCGGTTCACAACATTGTGCACGCTGCCATGATGGATTAAGTGATCAAAAGGGAAATGATCTCTCCATCCATAAAGCATGGCAAAGCACGATGATGTCCAACTCTGCCATCGATCCGCTCTGGAAGGCGAAGGTTGCCAGTGAAGTGAAGCGCAACCCGGGTGCCAAAGAGGTCATAGAAGAAAAATGCAGCCGCTGCCATACCCCTATGGCAAATGTAGAGGCAAATTTTGCCGGAGATCGGGTGACACTCCTGGGTAATGGTTTTTTAAATCCGGATAACCCGCACTACGATGCTGCGATGAATGGGGTCAGCTGTACCCTCTGTCACCAGATTGAAAATACACCCGAATTGGGTACCGTTCAAGGCTTTTCCGGTGGATTTGAGATAGCCGAAAACCTTGGAGCTGATAGAAATATTTATGGACCCTATAGTGACCCTCTTGTCAATCCAATGATCAATAATGTCAACTTTACCCCTATACATAGTGCCCATGTGAACGAGTCAAAACTCTGCGCAACCTGCCATAACCTTGATACACCGGTACTCCATCCCAACGGAGAGGCTGCGGGGATCTATTTCCCCGAACAAGCACCCTATACTGAGTGGGAATACAGTGACTTCAACGGAACCCAGGAGTGCCAGTCGTGCCATATGCCGGTCGCGGAGGGAAGTGTAATTATCTCAACACGTCCACAAAATGGTTCACTCAATCCACGCTCACCATTCCGCCAGCATCAGTTCATTGGTGCCAATACCTATATGCTCAATATCATTAAAAACAATAAGGTAAAACTGGGCGCAATTGCTGACGATGCAAGCTTTGATCAAACGATCCAAAATAGCCGTGAACTTTTAAAAGCAGCAGCAAATACCGAGATTATCAGAGCAAGCTTTATCGAGGGCAAATTGGATTTCAGTGTAAAGGTGACAAATCTCAGTGGCCATAAGTTCCCTACCAGTATCCCGACACGTCGTGCATGGCTTCATGTTACTATACAAGATGGAGAAAACACTACCCTCTTTGAATCCGGTGCCTTGGCTGAGGATGGAAGAAAAATCATCGGTGTAGACGATAAAACTATCGGGACCTATGAACCGCATTATAAGAAGATCGTTGAGCCTTCTCAGGTCCAGATCTATGAAGGAATCATGGCAGACACGGAGAACCATCTCACCTATACACTGCTGCACGCTGCGAAATTTTTGAAAGACAACCGTATCCTGCCTAAAGGAATGGATAAAACGGATATAAATCTACCAGACAATATCAAAACCCATGGAGCTGCTGCGAATGACACTGACTTTATCGGGGGAAGTGATACGGTCGATTATGAAGTAGCGTTGCCTCCAAGCACTAGCTATACGATCACTGTAACCCTCATGTATCAAACACTCTCCTATGGGTTCGCACAAGATCTCTATCACGATGATGAACTTCCGGAAGTAGCACTGATGAAATCTATGGATGAGAAGACGGACCTTCATTCTGAAAAGGTCTCAAGTGACCAAAAAGTGGTAACTATCCTTCCTTAAAAGGGAGGATATTCTCTTTCATCTGCATTCCCATGCTTTGTGTGCCCCAGAAAATCAGAACTTCTCTTCGTCAATGATGATCATTGACACCGTTTCTATAAATAGTTTTCCTCTTACACTACACACATACCGTGCTATAGTCACACTATGAAGATCCATATATGTAAAAAATTTCCAGAAGTTAAAAAGTTTGAAAAAAAGCTCTCAAAAACTTTTCCACATGCTTCTATCAAGATCAACTCGTGTGTCGGAGGGTTCTGCAAAAAATGCCGGTCAATGCCGGTAGCCAAGGTGGATGGGGTGAGAGTGAAGGCAAAGAAGATAGAGAAGATCATACACCTTATACAAATGCGCTGATCTTTTATCTTCTGCGCTCAGAACGTATCATCAAGGAAGCGATGATGCGCTCTGCTTAAAATCGGAGGAAACGATCAGGCGAGGATCTCTTCGATCGTGATATAGTCGCCGACTCTACCGGTCATCTGTTCCACATCCGTATTGACCGGAAGGGTTTTCTTGCCAGGCTGCCATCCTGCAGGACATACTTCGCCGGTTTTTTCCGCATGCTGCCACGCTCTTACCTGTCTGAGGAACTCATTGACGTTTCTTCCCACCATCGGTGCCTGTACTTCCTGCGCTACGACAGTCCCTTCAGGATTGATAAGGAATCTTCCTCTCAGTGCGATCCCCTCCTCTTCGATCATCACGCCGAATGCTCTGCTCACTCTGCCTGTAGGATCGGCACCGATCGTAAGCTTGAGGTCTTTCAGCAACGGCTCTGTCTCTACAAATCTTTTGTGAGAGAACTTCGTATCCGTAGAGACTGCAAGGATCTCTACTCCCATCTCCTGGAACTCGTCATATTTCGCGTTCATTGCCGCGATCTCTGTCGGACATACGAAGGTAAAGTCTGCCGGGTAAAAACATACCACATACCATTTTCCTGCATAATCCTCGCTCTTCACGTTTGTATAGTGACCTGTTTTTGCATCATATGCATCCATTGCAAATTCCGGTGCTTTTCTTAGTACTAAAGATGAACTCATTTTCTTTTCCTTTGTTTCTGTATTTGTATTGTTGTTTTCTTCTGAAACGTTTTGCGTTTCTTCTATCGGTTTTGAACCTGTATCACAAGCCATAATCAATCCTTTCTCTAAAAGATAATTATTATCCTTTGATAAAAATTATTGTATAGGAACTTTCCTTAAAGTTTTATAAAATATAGGCAAAAAATATCATTCTCTTTAGATTAGATTATGATTTGATCGAAGAGAGATCTTGGAGCAAGGGTAGAAGAGTATATCTTCTACAGTTTTATAGGAATATAGTAGCTCAATTCAAACCTCTCATCTTCGGATAAGAAGTGGTTCTTGTGGTAGATCGCATAGGAGGGGTTCGTGGTCGTTTCATAGCCGCTTTGGATCAGCCAGTCAAAATAGACCCAGTTCATAAACCGCAGTACATCCCCGTACTGTCCGCCAAAATCGAACTTTGCATAGACCCCCTGCGGGATGTTGAGGCTCGGGAGTGTCGGATTTTCAGGTTTTTCATCCAGTGCGATACATGCGATGTATTGGCACTCGTTCAAGGGTATGATGGTCGGATTGTCATGGTGCATCCCTATCTGGATAACGTTGTGGAGTTCGTTGCTGAGTACCCAGGTCTGGAGTTTCTGCCATGTCTCTTTGATCGATCGGTCATATCCCTGATGCCGGATGTAATACACCTGCATCTCGGGCATTTTTACGATGGTCGGCTTGAGCGAGGAAAAGTCGGCGGTTGACCTGGCAGCACTGCTTGATCTCTTGAGAATGTTTTTGATATAGGAGGTGTAGCCGTTATTCCTCCACTCCTTCGGTGTCATCAAAAATTTCTCCTTGAAGACTTTGGTAAAAGAGGTCTGCGAAGCGTAGCCGCACATTTTGGCTATCTGTGTGATGGTGGAGTTTTTGTTCGTCAAGAGCAGACTTGCCGCTTTTTGCAGTCGTATCGATCTGATCGTTTCATAGACATTTCTGCCAAACTCCTTTTTGAAGATCCGGTGCATGTGAAACTTGCTTACATGCAGCTCTCTGCTGAGCTCATCAAGGCTGATATCCGTATCGATATACTTATAGATATAGTAGATGATATCATTGGCGATCTTGGTATGCTGCTGTATCGTATCTTTTTTCATATCCTATTATAGCAATATTAAAAACGATTTTGAGCAATAATAAATAGCTTTATACGCAATTAAAATGGAGAATAAAATCTTTCATTCTACTACAATAGTGAAAAAATAAAAGGATAGAGAGTGAAACGGTCATTTATACGTGAGATACTCGAATCGATCGACAGCGATACCATCTCTTTTGCGGGAGGGCTGCCGGATGAGAAGCTCTTTCCGATTGAAGATTTGAGAAAAGCAAGTGAAAAAGTATTTGAAAATCCGCAAAACCTGCAATACACCGTCAGCAACGGCATCCCCTCCCTTCGGGAGAAGATAGCCGGTCTTTACAACAAAGAGGGATTTGAGACCAAGGCTTCCAATATCCTTATCACGACAGGAAGCCAGCAGGGGCTCTTTATCATTGCCAAATATTTTCAAAACAGCAAAATCATCGTGGAGGAGCCGTCCTACCTTGGTGCGGTCAATGTCTTTCGGATGAACGGCCTGGAGATGCAAAGCGTTCCCCTGGCATATGACGGTATAGAGAGCCGGCAGTTTGAAGATGGTTATTCCAATACAAAACTGGCATACCTTATTCCGGATTTCCAAAATCCGAAAGGATCGCTTTACAGCAGCGAAAAAAGGCGGGAAGCGGCAAAGAGTGTTCTCAAACATGGCGGTTATCTCATTGAAGATGCACCCTACAGCGAACTCTATTTTGATCAGAAGATGCCAAGCATCAGCAGCCTGATCCCGGATAACAGTCTGCATCTGGGTTCTTTTTCCAAGACACTTTCGCCGAGCTTAAGGATAGGATGGATAAGGGCAAATGAGGAGATGATCAAAAGGCTTACCGTTATCAAAGAGACCATCGATCTGCATAGTTGCGGTATTTCCCAGTATATACTCGATCACTATCTGGATGACCTGAACAGCTATGAAACGCACTTGGCTGCTTTGAGAGGTGCCTATAAAGCAAAGATGCATATTTTTACAAAAGCGCTGCAGGAAAATTTGAAAGAGTTCCAATTTGAAGTACCCAAAGGGGGAATGTTCGTCTTCGGTTCACTGCCCGGTGTTGATACGTTTGAGTTGGTACAAAAGTGCATCAAAGAAAAAGTTGTCTATGTCCCGGCAAACCAGTTCTATCTTGATAGGCCCCTCAGCGATGAGATCCGGTTCAATTTCACCTACACTGCCCAACATGAGGTCGAAGAAGGATTGCAGCGCATCAACAAAGCATTGAAGGCATAGGGAGGAAGCAGAGAGCAGTCTGAGCCGTTAAGGCTTGATCAGAATGGGCGTTCCTACCTTGACATGTTTTAGCACTTCATCCATATCACTGTTGAAAAGCGCGATGCATCCCGCAGTCCAGTCGGTACGCTGCTTAAAAAATGACTTCAGCCACCCCTGGTTGTTCGGTTGTCCATGGATCATGATCGCCCCGCCGGGGCTTTTGCCTGTTTTTCTGGCAGTTGAACAATCTTCTCTATTTGGATAGGAAATATGCAGTGCTTTATAAAAGGAACTATCTTCTTTTAAGTGATCAAGTTTATAGTAGCCCTCCGGCGTTTTTTGGTCACCTTGTACTTTTTTGTGCCCTATAGGATTTCCGCCCAGAGCGATATTGAAGGTTTTCAGGATCTTTCCCTCGTGTGAAAGATAGAGTTTTCTTTCCGATTTTACTACTGTAACCAGATCCACTTTGGGTTCATAGGATTTAGAGAGTGATTCAGTATTTGCAAAAAGAAAAATTGAGCTTATAATATAAAAAAAGAGATATTTTTTCACTACTGTCCTTTGATTGGATTTGTGTTCTATCAACTATCAAAAACCATGAAGCGAAGTAGGCAGCATGATGCTTTTGCCTATTTGGAGATACATTTTCATCGTGCAGTCTGGCGATCTTTAACAAGACCCATGATCTTCTCTCCTTACTTCGCAACAACGATTGCTTTTATAATTAATATATAATTTAATTATACTTTGATAGATATTAAATAAAAATAAGACTAATGAGTTTGATGTGCTTATAGCTTCTTCATAGATAATCAGTAAAAAATTACCAATCTACACAGTGACCTCAGTTAAATTAATGTAACTTTAAGTTTTATTTTTTGTTAAGTTTTTTTATATATAATTCCACCTAACTTCAACAAAAGAGACAATTTTTCTCTCTTAACCTCCCAAATCAAAGTTTTATCACAAAGGAGCAAACATCGAAGTACTAGCCTACACAGTTATTATATGTTTCACTGCCATACTGATGGTAATAAGAACAAACCGTACTACCTTTACACGGCAGATGCCTGTACTGTTCACCCTCCTCTTTCTGAGTACTACTGCTGCTGAAGCCGCTTATACCAAAATAGCAGAGCATGCCGGATTAAATCACCAGACATTTGAAAAGATCGTAAAGAAGATCGTCAAGATCGAGTCTACTACGGGCAGCTATCATATTGAAAATAAAAAAAGCGGTGCCTACGGACGCTACCAGATCATGCCTAAAACAGCTAGACACTATACGCAAAAGCTCGGTATCCCTTACAGTCAATGGAAACAGCCGCGAAATCAGGACCGGATATTTCAAGCCATCCTCAAATCCAATATCCGAGAACTAAAGAAAAACGGCATCAAGATCACTGCCTTCAGCATCTATGGAGCACACCAGCAGGGTGTAGGCGGTTTCAATGCCATTATGAAGAATAAGAAGCTCACAAGAAGCCTGGAGAGAAACCTCCGATACAACCTTCCTAACAAACTGAGAAAAACAGACCGTTCAAGACTCGTAACAGTATGGAAAGAGTATTGGCAGGAGAAGCTTGCCTAAAAACTGCTCCTGCACATAAGAGGATAAAGAGTGATTATGCTACTACAACGCTAGCAGAAGCAGAAACTGATGCTGACGCTGAAAGATCAGGCGTAAGTCCACTGACAAGTCCACCAGCCAGTCCAATCGTTGTATCCAGAACACCGTCAACCAAGCCAAGTGTGCTGCCTACGGTACCGAGTACTGTGTCGTTAACTACAGCGTCAACTGCGCCGACAACATTGTTAACAGTAGGCAACACTGTACCATTTACAAGATTATTAACAATCACTGTTGTGTTATCAACTGCAGCATCTGCAACGACTAAAAGATTTACGATATCAGCAGTGATCGCTGTAGTAGCTGTCGCAGTAGTTACATCCAAAACATGGTCAACAGCAAGAGCCAGATTTGCAACGTCGTCAACAACAACATCACCAACTGCAGCAACTGTATCTACAGTGTGTGCCACTGTACCTACTACATTTCCAATACTTCCGAGTAAATCTCCCAACTGTAAGCTATCGAGTACGTCATTCATAGAATTCTTCCTTGTTCAAATATAGTTTCGTATACCAAACGCATACAGGTCATTATACAACTATATAAATTAAAAGGACTAGACAACTTTAGAGGCATTAAAGTGCTTTAGGAGTACGATAATACCGATGAAAAAAGTCTATAAAAGTTTTCGATATTTCGTTTCGTTCCCATGCTTCGCGTAGGAATGACCACTTGAAGATTATTTTGCCCATCTAGCGATGGATTTATAAGTTACTGATAAATTAACCTGCAATATACACGCCAAGGGTACTTCCTCCCTTTGGTCAGGGCGCATTACCACGGACACCGTGGTAACAAGTAAGGAGATATGGAACCAGTGAGCATTACCATGTATAACGTGGTAACGAGGAGGAAGACTCTCTCACCCCTCCGTCATTCCCGACCCCGATCGGGAATCCACGCTCTATCTTCCATCTAGCGATGGATTCAATATCTATAAGCGTATTAAAGTGAAGTATGCATTCCCAACGAGGACGTTGGGAACGAGCCAAAAAATGGACGATGCCAATCAGAAACTGGAGCCTGACAATCTCTCAACTAGCCATCCGCTTTGAAGGATGGCTTGATGATGCGTTAGAGTTATGATACAATTTTAGGATTATCCGATGCTGACACAGAATATTGAACAGTCCCACGAGGAAGGAAAAAATATCTAATTACTATCTTGAGTTTGTTCTAAAAATTCTTGATGTGTGATAAAAATGGAATCTGCCAATTTTGTGCCAGTGGCTACTAATTTTGATAAAACTTTAAGTTGTTCGCTGGTAGGTCTATGTTCCGTTGGATGTGGATAATTAATGGCATGATCAATTTCACCCCATATTTCTTCAAATAATGTTCTTACTTGAATTTCACAGCATACCATAGCATTTTCATTGTTTGGCTGAACAATATAATGCACGCTTGTATAATATGTTTCTCTTTGTTCTGTTTTAATCCCCAGTGATTCATAATAATTTTTTGACTCGGGATCCCAAGTCATTGCTTTTGGGTCTTCTTTAAACTTCCAGTCTCCACTATGGATTTTTTCTTGAATTACATTATGAATTTTTTCAAATTGCATCTGATGCATATGAATTATTCTTACGCCAATATAATCTGTAATTTGATCAAATATATTATCTTTTGTAACTTGAATCCCTTTATTTTGCTTTCTTTCTATTTTATCTACTATATGACTTACATCTTTAATACGTGACTTTATTGAATGAATGATAGGAAAGTGCTTTTCATTTAAATCTGTATAATCTTGAAAATATTTTAATATGCCACTTAAAAAACCTTCATACATATATTGATGTGAGTCTAAATGCTTAATGAGTTCATCCATTTAATGATCTCCATTTAGTTTTTCAACCCTATGTAAAAAATCTTCTGCAAAAGACTTATACTTATCTCGCATCACTCTATATCTACCATAATTTGCACTATTTATATCAATATGATTTATCTCTAAATATTCTTGATCTTGAATCTTTTTCTTCTCAAATTCATCTGGCACTCTCCACATTGGAACATGCAAAGCTTGCGCCATAGATGGAAAAGTATTATGAGTATGCATTACAGCTGTTTTACCAATTGGCTCTATTAACATTTCTTCATCTAAAAACTCTCTATTTTCTCTTTTTATATAATCCTTAATAAATTCTGGTATTTTAAGTACATACGAATAATGTGCATCAGCAAGGTCATAAGGATTATTAGTTGTTGCATATTTCTTTGCGCCATAGATTGTAAAGCCTAGAAATTGAACAAATTTCTGTGGAAAATTCTCTCTTTTGGATGTAGAAATCAAGTTATATATTGTTTCAAACTCTTTTTTCCAAAGTTGAAGTGAATTTCCAATGTTTCGTATTCCATATAAACTAAACATGTCTGGCTGAGCCGGAATGAAAAAACCATCTACTGTTGAAATAATTGTTTTATTTAAAATACCTAAACTTGGTGAAGTATCTATAATAATATATTCATATCCATACTGTCTTGCATATTGATTACATAATTCACGAATTTTAGTAATTGTTCTAATAGCAAGATTATCTCCTTGGTATGCCCCATTCCATCTCTCTGCTAGTTTATTTTCATATCTATGAATTGATAATCTTCCTGGAATTAAATCTAAATTCTCATCCAATTTAACTGGTGGGGGTAAAGTAGTAAGATCACTTTCCCCATCCTCTGTTGGTTTAAGAAGGAAGTGAATACTTCTTGGAGTAGTTAATATTTTTTTAGGATCCTCTTTATAGGCAGATTGAAACTCTTCAATATAACGATCCTCCTCCTCCCAAATGCTATGAATCTCCTCAATATCCATTCCATTAAGTGTTAAGTTACATTGAGGGTCCAAATCTATAAACAGTGTTTTATGTCCCATTTCATTTAAAGCGTATCCCAAATGAAAACCTAAAGTAGATTTTCCTACTCCACCTTTGTTATTAAATAATGAAATTATTTTCACTTTCAATCCCCTCTTTTAATTAATTTTTATCTCGTTGGGAATGCATACTGAACATTTAGCACCTATCTTTGAGCTTCCACCCAACCCTTCATACTCTCGATCTGCTCAAGCGTTCTCTCGGTAGCCGTACCACCTTCCGACTTACGTGCATTCATCGAAGCACGGTTATCGAGCAATGCGACGACATCTTCGCCGATACGTTCATCGATACTCTTTAGATCTTCGATGCAAAGCTCTGAGATATCCAGCCCCTTCTCTTCAGCCATGTTCACCACATTTCCTACGATGTGGTAGGCGTCACGGAATGGAAGTCCGGCTTTTCTTACCAGGTAGTCGGCTAGGTCTGTTGCGGAGAGATGTCCGATCATACATGCTTTTTCCATCTTCTCTACATTGACTTTCATCTCAGCGATCATCTCATTCATCACCTGAAGAGAAAGCACTGCTGTTCTCACAGAATCAAAGACACCCTCTTTATCTTCCTGCATATCTTTGTTGTACGCAAGGCTGAGTCCTTTCATTACTGTAAGCAGTGAGATCAGGTTACCGTTCACACGTCCTGTCTTCCCTCTGAGAAGCTCAGGGATATCAGGGTTTTTCTTCTGCGGCATGATGGAACTACCCGTTGCATGACGGTCGCTGAGCGTTACGAAACCGAACTCGCTCGTGCTCCAGATGATCAGCTCTTCACTCAGACGGCTCATGTGCATCATCATCGTAGAGATATTGAAGAGTATCTCAAGCGCGAAGTCTCTGTCACTGACCGTATCCAGACAGTTCAGCGTCGGTGCATCGAACCCTAGCTTTTCTGCCGTGATCTTGCGGTTGATCGGGTGTGGCGTACCTGCAAGCGCAGCACAACCGATAGGAGAGAAGTTGTTACGCTCATAAGAGCTCATAAAACGCTCATAGTCACGTTTAAACATACTTGCATACGCCATCATATGGTAACCGAAGTTGATCGGCTGCGCATGCTGCAGGTGTGTCATACCAGGAAGCAGTGTCTCTGCATTCTTTTCGGCTACATCGATAAAGGTTTTGATATTCTCCAGAAGCAGCTCGGCGATCAGAAGCGTGTTTCTCTGTACATACATCCTGAAATCAAGCGCAACCTGGTCGTTGCGGCTTCTTGCTGTATGCAGACGCTTCCCTGCATCACCGATACGCTCGGTCAGGTGACGCTCGATCGCCATATGGATATCTTCATCATCACCGTCCAAAGTGATCTTGCCTGCATCGATATCCTCTTTGATCTGAGCCAACCCTGCATCGATCGCGGCAACATCCTCTTTTGAGATGATCCCCTGCTCTCCAAGCATATAGGCATGGGCACGCGAACCTTCGATATCCTCTGCATAGAGCGCTTTGTCAAAAGGTAGAGAGTTATTGAGTTCTGTAAGAAGTTCGGAACTCGCTGCTGAGATCCTAGCTGATGCCATCTTTTTTGCCATAGATTATCCTAGTAAAAGTAATAGGGAGTATTTTAACGTAAAGTTGTTTTGAAGTAAGTGATGAAGATAAATACGACTGAAGTCGAAGAGCCCAATACAAGGAAAAAGGGAAGTGAGGGAGGCTCTTCTGTAAAAGGGAGCCGGGGGAAGAGTCAAACAAGGAGATTTACATATTTTGAACAAGGAGTAAAAGAGACTCTTCCAAGGTTGCCTGCCTTTTCTAAGACCATTATAAACGATGGGGGTTAATGGGGAGTAAATCAAACAATAATCGAAGGTGATTGGTGATTGGTGATTGGTGATTGGTGATTGGTGATTGGTGATTGGTGATTGGTGATTGGTGATTTTGTAGGGACGATGCAGGTAGCATCATGACAGAGTCATAGGCGTATGTCAACTCTTTTCCGTCATTCCGGGCTTGATCCGGAATCCACAATCGAGAGATTGATCTTGCTGTACGCTTTAGTGATTAGTGATTGATAACGTCCTAAAAAGTTCGCAATTTCACTAATCCCTATAGTATCAGGCTACTTTTGGTAGCAATTTCTCTCTTGTCTCCATCACTGTCACTAGTTTTTCCGGTTTAATGTAGCTTCGTTCAAC
>JAQVHV010000129.1 GCA_028696055.1 Sulfurovum sp. | reverse complement strand
GTCTGAGCTACAAGATGGGGTTTTACGACCGATTTTTGGAACATATCAATGATCTCAGAGCGCAGGGGAAGTCGATCGTGGTCTGCGGCGATGTCAATACCGCACACCGCGAGATAGACCTTGCCCGTCCCAAAGCAAATGAAGGAACCTCTGGGTTCCTTCCTATGGAGAGAGAGTGGATGGACAAGCTTCTTTCCCACGGCTATATCGATACCTTCCGCCATATGCATGGCGATACGCCTGAGCGCTACAGCTGGTGGAGCTACAGAGCAGGGGCACGAGGCAGGAATGTCGGCTGGAGGATCGACTACTTCTTTGTCTCCGATGACCTCAAGGATCGTATCGTGGAGGCTGAGATCATGGATGAGATCACAGGAAGCGACCACTGTCCTGTGAAGCTGGTGTTGGAGATATAACATTGAGAGTATTTTTTAGCCTGTAATATACCGGTAAATGAAAATGATGATAAGGCAGCTGCGATGGAGATCCTAAAGTTCAAAAATATCAGTGTCGGATATGATGAAAAAATCATTCTGAAAAATCTTGATTTAACTATAAAGAGGGGAGAACACTGGGCAATACTTGGAGCAAACGGTTCTGGTAAATCTACCTTGATGAAACTTATCCAGTCTGAGATTCATCCGCGGTTTGATCAAAACTCCACCAAAGAGTTGTTTGGCAAATCCCGTTATTCTCTGTTTGAACTTAGAGAAAAAATAGGGGTGATAAGCAATGATCTACATTATTTTTTCCAGGATAAAGTTCCATTCTTAACCGGTTATGAAGTGGTACAAAGCGGATTTTACAGTAGTTTCGGTATTTTTAAACATCAAGATTTCACAGAGGAGCAGCACCGGAAGGTATCTCAAACTTTGGAATTTCTGGAGATAAGCCATTTAAAAGAGAAGAAAGTAAGTACCATGTCCACAGGAGAGTTAAGGAAGTGTATCATCGCTCGCGCACTTATCCATAACCCGGAAGCATTTATCCTGGATGAACCAACAGTCGGACTTGACATTGTATCACAGATGAACTTTTTGAAGATGTTACAAAAGCTTGCCAGGCAAAGTTCCATTATCCTGGTGACACATCATCTTGAGGAGATATTTGAAGATATCACCAAGATTGCTTTGATGTATGATCATACGATCTATAAAAGCGGATCAAAAGATGAGATACTTACAAGTGAAAATCTCTCAACCATCTTTGAGTCTAAACTCAAAATCAATAAAAAGAACAATAGATACTATATAGAAGAAATTTACGTATCGTAGGATTGTCTTTAAACTACGCCCATCAAACTCTACAATATACTATCCTTTCGTCAGATGCCATCCCTTTTCACTGGGGCAGGGGTAGATACGCAAATTTTTCAGGTTGAGGTAGGCCAGTTGGTCTTCTGCCTCTTTCCGTGTTCTGTAGAGCATTTTGGGGTAGCCCTGTGCATCTTTGCAGGTACAGAAGTTGTGATCCCTTTTTGTATCTGCCGGAGGGCCATCCTCAATAATACGGTCGGCAGTCGCATCGAATGCTTTTCTGATCTTTTGCAGTGCTTTTCTGTAGTCAGTTCTTTTCATGGTCACCCTCTGGTCTGTAGACCAAAAACTCCTGCGGTTGAAACTTTGGCATTATTATAACAGTTTTTCGCCAATGGGATTTACTATGGTTCTCGATTGTTGATACGTTCTTGTCCGTACTTTCCGGGTGCAGCAAGCGCCCTTGAGGTATCTTATGCATATCTGAGTTATAATAAAACAAAAAGAGTCCAGCGATGTCATCGTCCGATCAAGCCAGGTTAAAACGCAGTGTCAACCTTCCTATGCTCATCTTCTATGGACTGGGCAACATCTTCGGTGCGGGGATCTATGTGCTGATCGGTAAGATGGCGGGTATCGCCGGGCTCTATGTCCCTTTTTCATTTTTGGTGGCATGTGTTGTGGTTTTCTTTACCGCGCTGAGCTATGCGGAGCTCTCGGCACGTTTCCCTCTGAGTGCAGGGGAAGCGGTATATATCTATGAAGGATTCGGTTCACCGCTGCTCTCCATGGCAACAGGACTCTTGATCGCACTTGCGGGATTGCTCTCCTCTGCAACGATACTGCATGGCTTTCACGGGTACCTGGGTACCTTTGTTGCATCGCCAGAGATTGTAACGATCCTGATACTTGTGGTCATTCTTAGTACGATCGCGATATGGGGGATCACCCAGTCGATGATCTTTGCTTTTGGGCTGACACTTGCGGAGATCATAGGACTGGGAATGGTGCTTTATGCAGGCATGGGGCATATAGAGCCGGACACTCTCTCCTTGGAGGCGATGATACCGCCTTTGGAGTTTGGTGTACTGAGTTCGATCCTGCTTGGTGCATTTTTGGCTTTTTACGCATTTGTAGGCTTTGAGGATATGGTGAATGTCGCCGAAGAGGTAAAGGATCCAAGCAAAACAATGCCACTTGCCATCATCAGTGTACTTGTGATCACAACGTTTTTTTATATCGCGATAGCGGTGGTTTCCATACTTGTCGTTCCTCCGGAAAGACTGGCAGACTCTTCCTCCCCTTTGGCAATGGTGTATGAGACGGCAACGGGTAAGAGTGCGGCAGTATTGAGCCTCATCGCTATGGTCGCTGTGATCAACGGGGCATTGATACAGATCATTATGGCTTCCCGGATATTTTACGGGATGAGCAGGCAAAACTGGCTGCCCGGATTTCTGGGCAGGGTCAACCCGAAAACGCAGACGCCGATCGCATCTACGATACTCAGTGGAGCAATTGTTTTTGCCCTGGCCGCTTTTTTTGAGATCTTGACACTGGCACAGTTCAGCAGCTTTGTGATCTTTATCGTCTTTACTGCGGTCAATCTCTCTCTGATCCTTATCAAGCGCAAGCAGCCTTCTCCGGAGGGTATACGCAGCTATCCGCTGTTTGTGCCCATTGTTGCGGTAGTGCTGAACCTTGTGCTGCTAGGGTTTCAGATCGCATCGGTTATTTAGCTATACTTACAAAAAGGAGTATCATGCACAAAGGAGTATTATGGTCACAGAAATCAAACATCCGGTGATAAAAACACTGGTCAACCATCTCAGGGAGGTCGATACCGATGCGCTGCGCTTTCGGCATATCGTGCATGAGCTTGCCCGTCTTATGGCGTATGAGGCACTCAGTGATGAAGTGCTGAAAAAAAGAGAGATTGAAATATGGAATAGCAAAAGGGCATTCGGGTTTATCGATGAGGAGAATCTGCTCTTTGTCTCGATCCTTCGCGCAGGGCTTCCGATGATCGAGTCGGTGACTGCGCTCTTTCCCCGGGCCTCATCGGGTTTTTTGGCGATGAAGAGAGATGAGAAGACACACCAGAGCGTGATCTACTACGACCGGATACCGGAGTGCAAAGGGAAAACCGTGATCCTGCTTGACCCGATGGTCGCAACCGGCG
>JAQVHV010000045.1 GCA_028696055.1 Sulfurovum sp. | reverse complement strand
AAAAGCACTGCAAAGCAGTGCATACCAACACTATTCACTATTCACTATTCACTATTCACTAAAACAAGGGATCTCCCATGAGATCCCTTTTACGAAACTACTATATCTTTCTGCGGGATTTCTTTGCCGACCTCTTCGATGACAAGATCGGCCATTATGCCTCAAGTCTCAGCTGGAGTACACTCTTCTCCATTATTCCATTACTAGTCATTATACTGTGGGTCTTTACCACCATGCCGCTCTTTGAATCCGTACATACACAGATCAAAGATCTAATCTTCCGCAACCTCCTGCCCACACACTCACAAGAGGTAATAGGCTACATCAATACCTTTATGGAGAACTCCTACAAACTAGGATATATCGGCGTGCTCTATGTCACGGTGGCAGCGGTACTCTTTTTCAAAAACTATGACTATATCGTCAATGATATCTTCGGGGTACCAAACCGCGGTGTTTTCAATGCACTCAAAACCTACGGCCTGCTTCTGACAGTCATCCCTGTGATGATGGGGGCTTCATTCTATCTCTCTGCAACGATGCAGCTCTATCTGGACCGATTCAGTATCACCAGCAGCATTCACCTGCTCTACTTTGTCCCTTTTCTGATCGTATGGATGGTCTTCTACCTGCTCTTCCAGTTCTCTGTGAATACCAGAATCACCTTCTCGGCGGCGATGATCAGCTCCTTTATCACCTCGCTTGTCTGGTACCTTTCCAAAAACGGCTTTGTCTATTATGTTCTGCACAACAAAACCTATATGAGCATCTACGGTTCCGTCTCCACGCTCCTCTTTTTCTTTCTGTGGATCTATGTCTCCTGGATGATTTTCCTCCATGGGCTCAAGTTCTGTGACCTGCTTAACAAAGGGGAGGAGATCGAACATATCTAAAGGGCACCTAAAGCAGAAATAGATAAAGAGAATAAGAAAAGGCTGCCCCTGACAGCAGTACAAAAGCTGCCCTGTACCTGATCGAAAAAAGCGCCAGAACGATATAGCCATACATCGCTCCTGCAGGCAGAAGATGGTTCTCCGCCTCTGCGGGGAGTGCAAAAAGTGTCAGCAGCAACCCGTCAAATACCCCGCCATACCCCAGAAGGTGCAGCATCATCACCAAAGGATAGAAAGGCACAAAAAGCAGAGACAAAACCGGTGAGAACAGCTGATAGGGTGTCGTCACCCCGAAGATGCCGTGCACCAGGGGAAGCATCAGCACAAAGATCCCCACCGGTATGATCAGCAGCGCCTGGATACGTCTGTCGACAGCCTGCGCATATTTCAACAGCAGAAAGATGGAAAATACGCCTGAGACGGAGAGCCAAAAGCCAAGAGAGAAGAGGAGCGATGGGAAGAGTGCGAGCAGCATCCCTGCCACAGCAAAGAGAAAAGCAAAGCTCAGCAGTTCCATCCCCGCAACCAAAAGGCCCCATCCTGCCAGCAGCATCGCGTAGGAACGCACCAGCGAGGGAGGGAATCCCACAAACCAGAGATAGATTCCCAAAACGACCAATGTCACTGCTCCCGCATCGATAAGGATAAAACGGTAGGGAAAATATCTCTGTTGTAAGGGTGTATAAACTATCTTTATCAGCCCGTAGATGATCCCCCAGAGTATCCCCAGGTGGAAGCCGCTCAATGCGATCAGGTGGCTCACCCCCAGTTTGCTGATCTGCGTCCTCAGCGTATCGGGCAGCGGGCTGGCAAAGAAGATCGCATTGTAAAACGAGGCAAGCATCCCGGAGTCGTGCTGTCCCGCCACTTTTGCCAGCAACGTCTCCTTGTATCCCTGCTCTTCGGGGAGCACCTCTTTGATACGGGATTTGACAAAAAAAGTACCCATATATCCCCGAAAACCGATCTTCTCATCAGGAAAGATCTGAAGACGCAGCCGTTTGTTCGCATAGGAGTTTTGTGTATAGGCAGTTGTGATAAAATGCAGCCCGTTCTCCCCATGCAGCTTCAATACCTTGTAACTTTTTCCGCGGGAGTGTTTTGTCTTTTCGCTAATGACATCCGCATAGGTATAGTAAAAAGGTTTCGAAACGAAAGAGCGATACTCCTGATAGTGCAAAAGGAGCCGAATAAGCAGGATCATCAAGAAAAACAGCAGTACCCAGGCCAGACTTTTTCTATCGGCAAAAAGCTGTGGTTTTTGTAGATGCATCCTCTTCCCCTTTCAGAATGCTTTACTATGTGACGGTTAGATCGTCGGCAGTTCGATATTTCCTTCGTTCATCGGAATATTCCCCTCTTCATAGACCACTTCAAAGGCCGGAGAGTGTGAAGCATCCACAAAGCGGGTAAATCTTTTCTGAAAGACCAGATCGACCGTACCCGTCGGACCGTTCCTCTGTTTCCCGATGATGATCTCCGCCTCCTCTTCGGACTTCTTTTTGAACTCCGAACTGTACTCCTTGCCTTCGGCTTTCGCCTTCATCTCTTTCTCTTTCTCTTTGGCTTCCCGGTAGACATCATCACGGTAGACAAAGAGGATGATATCCGCATCCTGTTCGATCGCCCCGGACTCACGCAGGTCGGAGAGCATCGGCCGTTTGTTTTCCCTTGCCTCCAGTCCGCGGTTGAGCTGGGAAAGCGCCACGATCGGGATCTGCAGTTCTCTGGCAAGCTGTTTCAGCCCCCTTGAGATCTCGGAAACCTCCTGCTGTCTTCCTTCCTTCCCGTCACCACTCATCAGCTGCAGGTAGTCGATGATCGCTATCGAGATCTCCGGGTGCCTGGACTTGAGCTTGCGCAATTTGCTTCTTACCTGATGGATCGTCGCATGCCCCCCGTCATCCACAAAAAGCTTCTTTTTCGAGATATCATCGGTCGCTGCAGAGAGCTGTGACCACTGTTCATCGGTCAGGTCACCCACCCTGAGCGACTGCAGCGGGATGGAGGTCTTGGCTGAGAGCATTCTGAGCATCAGCTGCTCCGCAGGCATTTCAAGCGAGAAAAATGCCACCCCTTCGTCCCGCTCGATCGCTTTAAGTGCGATATTGAGCACAAATGCCGTTTTCCCCATCGCCGGCCTCGCAGCGACAATGACAAGGTCCCCCTTCCCGAATCCAGAGGTTTTCTCATTGAGGTTTTTAAATCCCGTATCCGTACCGATAAGCTTGGAGTTGCCCATCGCCTTCAGGCGGTTGATCTCTTCGAGCATCGAGAGCGTAATTTCGTCGGCTTCCCTGAAGTCCTCATTGCTGCTGTTCTGTGTGATCTCGTAGAGCTTCTTTTCCACAAGATTCATCACTTCATGGGCAGGAAGGTCATCTTCGATCGTTGTTTTTCTGATCTCCGTAGCCAGTGTCGCAAGTGCGCGCTTGCTGGACTTTCCTTTGATCTCCGCAAGATAGGCTGCGGTGTTGGAGATCGGGTTGACCGAAAGCAGGTCAAGCATCGCGACCTCGTCAAACTTCCCTTTGTTTTTCAGCTTGCTGCGCAAAAACTCTTCATCGATCGGTTTCTCTTCGTGCGAAAGCTCTTCCATCGCGGCAAAAAGGTGCTGATGGAAGGGAAGATAAAAGTCATGCGGCTTGAGCTTCGAAGCGACCTCTTCGTAGATCTCAGGATCGAAGATGATCGCGGAGAGGACCGCACGTTCGATGTTCAGGTTGTACATGTTTTCCATCAGCTATTCTCTTTTGCAAAATTCTCTACTTCAGCAACAAATCTATCTACTAGTTCACTCTCCGGCAGGCGTGCCACCACCTCGCCTTTGACCATGATCAGCCCCGATCCTTTTCCGTAGGCGATCGCCACATCGGCATGCTTGGCTTCGCCGATGGCATTGACCACGCACCCCATTACGGAGACATCCATCGGTGTTTTGATATGCGCGGTGCGCCTCTCCACCTCTGCTACGGCCGAGACCAGGTCCGCCTCTATCCGTCCGCAGGTCGGGCAGGAGATGATGTTGAGCCCTTCTTTCACCCGCCCTGAGTCTTTAAGGATCGCTTTGCCTACTCTGATCTCCTCCTCAAGCTCACCTGTGATCGAGACCCGCAGGGTATCGCCTATCCCGTCAAGCAGCAGCGCCCCCAGCCCGATCGCTGATTTTACCGTGGCATGGAAAACCGTACCGGCCTCCGTGACCCCGAGATGGAAAGGGTAGTTATTTTTGGGGCGAAGCATCCGGTAGGCCTCCACCGTACGGTCCACATCGCTGGCCTTGAGGGAGACCTTGATATCGGTAAATCCAAGGTCTTCAAGGAACTTGATATTGTACTCAGCGCTTGCCACCATCCCCTCGGCTGTCACTCCGTACCGGTCCTCAAACTCCTTTTCAAGGCTTCCCGCATTGACCCCTACACGGATCGGAAGGCTCCGCTCCTGGCACGCTTTGACGATCTCCCTGATACGGTTCTTCTCGCCGATATTACCGGGGTTGAAGCGGATGCAGTCCACCCACTTGGCCGCTTCAAGCGCCAGTTTGTAGTCAAAGTGGATATCCGCGATCAGCGGCAGAGAGATACGCTTCTTGATCTCCTCAAGCGCCAGCGCATCCTCCATTTTCGGCACGGCCACACGCACCATATCCGCACCAGCAAAGTGCAGCCTGTTGATCTGCTCGACCGTCGCCTCCACATTGTGCGTGTCGCTGTAGGTCATCGACTGCACAGAGATCGGCGCATCCCCTCCTACGGCTACATTGCCGACGTAGATCTTCTTGGTTGGATAACGTTCTTTCACAGTTTTCCTCCTTGAGAAAAAAATGAGGAGTGAGGAGTGAGGAGTGAGGAGTTTATGAAAAGAAACTCCGTTTCTAT
The DNA here is from genome assembly GCA_028696055.1 of Sulfurovum sp. Taxonomy (GTDB): domain Bacteria; phylum Campylobacterota; class Campylobacteria; order Campylobacterales; family Sulfurovaceae; genus Sulfurovum. The sequence goes on along the minus strand of JAQVHV010000045.1, from coordinate 10,781 downwards.
TTTATTTTTCATGATAATTCTCTTTCGCTGTTTTTGTACTTGCGGATAGCATTTTTATCAACTCATCTATATCGTTCAACAAACTATCTGCTATATTTTTTTCAAGATAACTGCAATCTTTTAAAAGACGCAGCCAATAGTTGGTCTCATTTGCTTCTTTGAGAGAAGTATATAGTTTATTAATAAAATCTAATTTGGATTGTGTATATTTACCTTCAGCGATCAATGCGCCTATCGCTGTGCCGGAACGAAGCAACTGTTTACTCAGTATATACTCTTTCTTCTCAGTTTGCAGATATTCACTGCATTTGACGATACGTATGGCAAAATCATAACTTTTTTTCTCTAAAATACTCATATCGTATTCTATCAAAAATCCTTAACAATCAGCATTGCAAAACAATACGATCCTTAATTATTTCTCACTATTAATAAAAGCTTTTCACAGAAAAGCATACCAACACTCCTCACTCCTAGTTCCTAATTCCTCACTGGAGCAAAGCGACTTCCGTTCTTCACTCTTAATTCTTCACTTCGAATTTTCTAAGAAAATTCGACCGGGTCCATATCGATCTCTATCTCCCGGCAGTCTACCGCATGAAGCGCCTTGAGCAGCGGTACCCTGTTTTTTGCCCTCAGCAGGATATGGAAGCGGTACTTGTTGGCGATCTTTTCGACCGGTGCTTTGCCGTGCCCCACGATCTCTACTGCTTCGAAGGATTTGAGTTTTGCCACGGTATCGAGCGTGATCTTGGCTGCCTTGCTCTCATCCTTGTGGGCGATCAGTATCCGTGCCAGCGAGGCAAAGGGGGGATACCCCATCATCTCAAGGAAGGAGAGCTCCTCTTTGATGAAGGACTCGTAGTCCCCCAGACAGCTTTTGAAAAACTCCGGGTCCCCTGTCTGCACGACCACCTCGGCCGCCTTTGCACGTCCGCTGCGCCCCGCGATCTGGAAGAAGAGGCTCATCGCCCGCTCTCTGGCACGGTAGTCCGCCAGCCCCAGTATATGGTCCAGCCCCATGATCACGGAGAGTGTGATATCCGCGTAGTCATGCCCTTTGGAGAGCATCTGCGTGCCCAGCAGCAGGTCGCTCTCCCTCTTCTCGAAACGCTGCAGCGCCTGCTTGAGCTTGTTTGCCGTGGTGATGCTGTCCCTGTCGAACTTCTCTACTTTGATCCCCTCGATCGCCTCACCTATCACCTCTACCGCCTCCTGCGTACCCATGCGCTCGCTTCTCAGCGGTGTATGCCCGCAGTAGCTGCAGCTGTCCCTGATCGCTTCGGTGTAGTTACAGTAGTGGCACTTCAGGTGCCTGTGGTTGCGGTGCAGCGCCATGCCCACGGAGCAGAAGGGGCAGAGGTGCGTCTTGCCGCACTTTTCGCAGTAGAGGTATTTGAAGTTTCCGCGTGTCGGCAGAAAAAGCAGGGACTGCCCGCCTCTGCGATAGTTCTCCTTCAGCGCTTTCAGGATCGCCGTGTTGACCGTATCGCCGGGGATAAAAGTGTAGCGTTTCGCTGTCCGGATAAAGGGTTGGTCCAGCTTCACCACCTCATATTTCGCATAAGAGCCCATGCTCGGTGTCGCAGAGGCCAGAAGCACTTTCGCCCCCAGCTTCTGCCCCATCAGCACCGCCACATCCCTGGCATGGTAGCGCGGCCTTGTCATCGCCTTGTAGCTGTCGTCATGCTCCTCGTCCACGATGATCAGCCCAAGGTCCTGCAGCGGGACAAAGAGCGCCGAACGCGCCCCCGCCACGATGCGTATCTCGCCGCTGTGTATCCCCTCCAGGATGCTCTCTTTTTTCTTCTTCGTCAGCTTGGAGTGCCACATCGCCACACGCTCTCCGAAGTACCTTTTCAGACGTGTCTCCATCTGGGGCGTCAGCGAGATCTCCGGCATCAGAAAGACCGTACTCTTCCCCTCCTCTAGCATCTTTGCCATCAGGGTGATAAAGATCTCCGTCTTCCCCGCACCGGTGACCCCGAAGAGGAGTGCCCGTTCTTTATGAAGCAGTGCGTCATAGGCGTTTTGCTGCGCCTCTGTTAAGCGGGGTAATGCAATTTCGTCACCCTGAACTTCTTTCCGGGGTACGTCGTCCCCCAAAGAGATTCCGGATCGGAGTCCGGAATGACGAAAACTTTCATCCTGCAATGTGGATTCCGGGTCAAGCCCGGAATGACGACGGTATGGGATAAAAAGTGAGAGTGCCTCTCCCAGAGAGGAGAAGTAGTAGTCGGAGATGAACTTCGCGATCTCGAGCTGTACGGACGTGTAAAATTTTTGGGAAATATTTTCTATCGATGCGGTTTCAAATGAGGGTCTGTCCACTTCCGCAACCACGACTCCCTCTTTCACTTTTGTCTGCAAAGGCACAGAAACGACGGAACCTGCACTGATCTGATCTGAAGAATGGTAGGTCAAGCCGGGGGCGCTTGACCCGAGAAGTGAAACGTGATAGTAATGCACTTTAGCGTGTCAGCAGTTTACATTCAGCTGAGTCAGGATCTTTACAGTCAAACCTGCTGTTGTTGGTCACATTAAAGTCCACACTTCCGCTCACAGGCATCGTATAGGTATAGTTCACCATGTCACCGGTATACCAGCACGCTTTGGCATCTTCATTTTTGCACGAAGTCAAAGGGTAGGCAAGAACCGGGTCGGATGTATCCTCATCAAAGGCATCAAAGATCGGTTTGTCATACCCTGACTCAGAACTCAACTTGGAAATCCCCGCTGCGATCTGTCCGCTCATGATCTGTTTTTGCCGTTTGGCTGCCACACTGTTTCTCACCGCCGCTACGGTATTTTTCGCCTTGGCGATCTCCGCATCGTCTCTTGTAACAGCAAGCTTGGGTATCGCGACCGCAGCAAGGATACCGATGACGACAATGACAAATACAAGCTCTACCATCGTAAATGCTTTTCGTTGCATATTTTTTCTTCCTATTGTAGTATCTATGGTAATTATAGCGAAAAAATATCTTATCGGTACCTTCCTCGATACTTGAATGACTTTCGGATATATCATTAGCATACGCCATACCGGCTCTCTTAATATATTTGATATAGATAAAAAATGATTGAAATATAGTTGAAAAAATTTTGGAGTATATCTAGTAAAAATATTTAGACAATGAAGTTGCACTCTCTTCCCGCAAGGAGAGAGTGCTGATCTATAAATTATAGATTGATCGTCTTGCTGCCGCCAGCAGTATCGATTTTGTAGTTATTTCTAATCAGTTCACCTGCTTTGAGCGCAGCAGGTACCGTTGCTACATTTCCTGTTTCCGTAATAGTCATTTGATACGTAGAACCACTAAGGCCAAATCCGATTGTAGCAGCACTTGCACCTTCACAGTTGTATGTGATACCTCCAGTTACTGAAGCATTACCATCTTGTGTTATACCCGAAGTAGAACCAGTTACTCCTGTAGCCACATTTGTCATAGTTCCGATAGTGAAGTTACCATCTGTAAAACCTGTATAACCCAATTTTGCATAGTTTGTCGTTGCTTCAGTCACAATATTAGCAAACTCTGTCGCACACGTTGCTGCTGTAGCGTCATCTCTGTTTGCTGCCAGTCTGGGGATGGCAACTGCTGCCAAAATACCAATAATTACAATTACAAAGATCAATTCGATCATTGTGAATCCGCGTCTCATGTTTGTCTGTGTCATGATTAACTCCTGAAAAAATATAGTACCGATTCAATAACCGGTCTAATAACATTTTATAATGTTATACCTTTAAAAAATTTTAAAGAGGGCGTTTCATGATCTATTTGGGATATTTTTTCTCCGATCCATCTTCGAATACGCTCCGTCGCAGCAAAAAAAGTTTTCATTCCGCCAATGCACCGTTCTCATCGGAGCTCTCCGAAGAGCGATAGATACTTTCATATCATTTCGTTTTATACAGGTGCATTAAGAGGAGAGGTGCGCTGCAGGGGAATGCTTATATCCCCTCGAGCGTATCGATCAGCATTTCGATCTCATTTTCATAGGAGGTCGCCTGTTTTGCCAGGCGGAGGTAGGCCCTCAGCAGGGCATCGGGTTTGTTGTCTTTGAAGAGTTCGACCCCGGCTTCCTTCAGATCCCGATAGACAAAATCAGCGAAATCATCGTCAAGATTGATGTTATAGCGATTGCCGGAGATCGTAAGCCCAACCTGCTTCATGGTAATCCTTTGGATTGTTTTGAATTAATAATTAATAGTGAATAATTAATTATTACTTATTCATTGTTAATTAAAGAGAATCTTTACGCAAGTAAAGACTCGACCTGCGCAATGATCTTCTCGATCTCCGCATCTTTCTCTTCCAGTTCAAGCTTCAACAGTTCGATCTCTGCAGACTGCTCCTCCCTGGAACCGCTCATATTTTGCAGTTCGACCTTCAACTGTGCATTTTCGCTTTTGAGCGCTTCAAAATCCACTCTCCACTGCTCGATCTTCGCTTGTAGTCTCTGTAAGGCTGACATCACTTTCGCTCCATAATATATAAATGTATTTGATCTGATATAATAGCGAAAGAAATAGAAATTAGAAATTAGAAATTAGAAATTGAGAGAAAAATGCAGGAAGACAATATCTTATATGATAAAAGTTATGCCTTTTCTATTCGCATAGTCAAACTGGCACAATACCTTTCCAGTGAAAAGAAAGAATATATTTTAAACAAACAAGTCATTCGTTCCGGTACGGCTATTTGCGCTTTAGTAAGTGAATCAAAATTCGCACAATCAAGAGCAGATTTTTTAAATAAACTTATGGTTGCCCTTAAAGAGGCAAACGAGACACGATACTGGATAAACTTGCTTTACGATACAGACTATCTTTCAAAGCAAATGCATGATAGCCTTTTAAGAGACAGTAAAGAGCTCATAAGCCTATTGGTTTCAATCACTAAAACCCTCAAAAATCATAGCATTACAGAGTAATGCAAACCACAATTTCTAATTTCTCATTTCTAATTTCTAATTTAAAGAGAGGAAAGAATGCCTGATTTTACCGTAAACAGTCCCTATCAGCCCTCCGGAGACCAGCCGGGGGCCATCGAGGCGCTCAGCAGCTCTATCCTGGCAGGCAACCGCTACCAGACACTGCTGGGGGTGACGGGTTCGGGGAAGACCTATACGATGGCGAAAGTGATCGAAAAGACCCAGAAGCCGACTCTCATCATGACGCACAACAAGACGCTGGCCGCGCAGCTCTACAGCGAGTTCAAGTCCTTCTTCCCCAACAACCATGTCGAGTATTTCATCAGCTACTACGACTACTACCAGCCCGAAGCCTACCTGCCGAGGCAGGACCTCTTCATCGAGAAGGACAGTTCGATCAACCAGGAGCTCGAACGCCTCAGGCTCTCTACGACCGCTTCGCTGCTCAGCCACGATGATGTCATCGTCGTCGCATCGGTCTCCGCCAACTACGGGCTGGGTTCGCCCGAGGACTACAAAACGATCGTCCAGAAGCTCTGCGTCGGCGAGGAGTATGACCAGAAGGCCCTGCTCCTCAAACTGGTCGACATGGGGTACAAACGCAACGACGAGTACTTTGACCGGGGGAACTTCCGTGTCAGCGGAGAGGTGGTAGATATCTATCCTGCCTACTCGGAGGAGTTTGCCATCCGCGTGGAGTTCTTCGGGGATGAAGTGGAGGATATCTATACCTTCAACTCCCTCACCGGGGAGAAAGATGAGCACAAAAAAGAGGTGACGGTCTACTCCGCCAACCAGTTCATCGTAGGCAAGGAGAAGCTGGCAAAAGCGATCAAAAGCATCGAAGAGGAGCTGGATGAGAGGCTCGCCTTCTTCCAGCAAGAGGAGCGGCTGATAGAGTACAACCGCCTCAAGCAGCGTACCGAGTTCGATCTGGAGATGCTGGAGGCCACGGGGATCTGCAAGGGGATCGAGAACTACTCGCGCCACCTTACCGGCAAAAAACCCGGAGAGACCCCCTACTCGATGATGGATTACTTCGAGGCGATGCATGACGACTACCTGGTGATCGTCGATGAGTCCCATGTCTCCCTGCCCCAGTTCCGCGGTATGTACGCGGGAGACAGAAGCCGCAAGGAGGTACTGGTGGAGCACGGTTTCCGCCTCCCTTCGGCACTGGACAACCGTCCGCTCAAATTTGACGAGTATATCAACAAAGCGCCCCACTACCTCTTCGTCTCCGCCACGCCGGCACAGATCGAAGGGGAACTCTCCTCCGTCGTTGCCGAACAGGTCGTACGTCCCACAGGGCTGCTCGATCCCGAGATAGAGGTGATCGACAGCACCTACCAGGTGGAGGACCTGCATGACAGGATGAAGCCCGTCATCGAACGGGGAGAACGGGTACTGGTGACGGTCCTGACCAAAAAGATGGCCGAAGAGCTGACCACCTACTACAATGACCTGGGACTGAAAGCACGCTATATGCACTCCGAGATGGATGCGATCGAACGCAACCAGACGATCCGTTCGCTCCGCCTTGGCGAATTTGACATCCTGGTGGGGATCAACCTGCTGAGGGAAGGGCTTGACCTCCCCGAAGTAAGCCTGGTAGCGATCCTGGATGCGGACAAAGAGGGGTTCCTCCGCTCGACCACCTCGCTGATACAGACCTCCGGGCGCGCGGCCAGAAACGCCAACGGTCAGGTACTGATGTATGCCAAAAAGATGACAGAGTCGATGAAGACCACGATCGAAACCACGCAGGCAAGACGCCAGAAGCAGATCGCCTACAACAAGGCGCACAACATCACACCGAAAACCACAGTCAGGGTACTTGATACCGATCTCAAGGTCGAAGATGCGGGTGAACTCTACAACAAGCGCAGCAAACTCGACAAGATGCCGAAAGCCGAACGCCAGAAGGTGATCGGGGAACTCAAGGCCAAGATGATGGCCGCGGCCAAAAACCTTGAGTTTGAAGAGGCGGCAAGGCTGCGGGATGAGATCGCCAAGATCAAGAAGCTCTAGGCCGCATGTTACCGTTACGTTTAAACTTTTGTTATAATACCCGCAATTAAAAGTGGAAGTAGTAACATACACCTCGTTCCATATCTCCTGATACTGATATGGAGTGCATACGAAACGATATACAAAGTAAACAGACTCCCTTTACTCTAAATGTTGTATATGCATTCCCGCTCAGGAGAGCGGGAACGAGTCTGAAACTACAGAAAGGATAAACCGTGTCAATGGATCTGAATTCATCGCAACTCTATTTCAACCGTGAGCTCTCATGGCTGCAGTTCAACTCCCGCGTACTCGCGCAGGCGCTCGATGAGAACCTGCCGCCGCTGGAGAGGCTGAAGTTCATCGCGATCTACGGAACCAACCTTGATGAGTTCTATATGATACGTGTCGCGGGGCTCAAGTCGCTCTATGATGCGCGTATCCAGGAGACAGGACCGGACAAGCTGACCCCCGGCGAACAGCTTGAGGAAATACGCAACTATCTCCATCAGGAGCATATGATCCTTGAGTCATGCTACAACTCTATCGTCTCGGAGCTCTATACCCACGGCGTCAATATCAAAAACTACACTGCGCTCAACGACCAGGAACAGGAAGAGGTCAAAGCGATCTTTTTCAATGAGATCTACCCGGTGATCATCCCGATCGCCGTGGATGCGACACACCCCTTCCCCCACCTCAACAACCTGAGCTTCGGCCTGGCACTCACCCTCAGGGACGACTCCAACCAGATCAAGCACGGCCTGATCCGCATCCCGCGTGTACTGCCGAGATTTCTACAGATCGACCATACCTTTGTACCGATCGATACGGTGGTGGAGTATTTTGCTTCGGAACTCTTCCCGGGGTTCAAGTGCATTGCCTCCACCCCCTTCAGGGTCACAAGAAATGCCGATATCGAGATCGAAGAGGAGGAGGCCGATGATTTCCTTGAGATCCTGCAGGAGGGGCTGCGTTCGAGAAACAAGGGCTCATTCATCCGCCTTGAACTGCTTGACGGGGCAAATAATGACCTCGTACAGTTCCTGATCTCCTATCTGAAACTTGACCAGGAGGATATCTACTCCTACAAATCCATCCCGCTTGACCTAGGAAGCCTCTGGCAGATCGTAGGAGAAAACTCCCTTTCGCACCTCGTACTCCCGACCTTCAGCCCCAAGGTACTTCCGCCGCTTGACAGCGAAGATATCTTTGGGGCAATAGAGAAGCAGGATATCCTGCTCTACCACCCCTATGACAGCTTTGACCCTGTCGTCAAGTTCATCTCGCAGGCAGCCGCAGACCCGGACACCCTTGCGATCCGCATGACACTCTACCGCGCCGGCCCGAAATCGCCGATCGTCAAAGCGCTTATCGATGCCGTGCGTGACGGAAAACAGGTGATGGTGCTTGTTGAACTCAAGGCAAGGTTTGACGAAGAGAACAATCTAAGGTGGGCAAAACTGCTTGAAGAGGTAGGCGCGCATGTCGTCTACGGGATCCCGGGGCTTAAAGTACATGCGAAGATCGCACAGGTGATCAAACGCAAAGGCAAAAAACTGCAAAGCTATGTACATCTTGCTACAGGAAACTACAATCCGAGCACAGCAAAGATCTATACGGATATCTCCTATTTCTCTGCAAAAGAAAGCTATGTCAAGGATGCAACCAACTTTTTCCATTTCCTCACGGGATTCTCCAACTATACCAAACTTGACACGCTCTATATGGCACCGACACAGATCAAACCCAAACTGCTCCGTCTGATCGAAAAAGAGAGCCGCCACGGAAAAGAGGGGCATATGATCCTCAAAGCCAATTCCCTGGTCGACCAGGATATCATCAAGGCACTCTACAAAGCCTCCCAGGAGGGGTGCAGGATCGACCTGATCATCAGAGGGATCTGCTGCCTGAAACCGGGGATCACAGGGGTGAGCGATAACATTATGGTACACTCCATCATCGGCAAGTACCTTGAGCATCCGCGTATCTATTATTTCAAACATGCAAAGACCAAATGTTTCATCGCCAGTGCCGACCTGATGCCGCGCAACCTGATCAGGCGTGTGGAGCTTATGACACCGATCGGTGAAGAGCATCTGACACAAAAGATCATCCAGATACTGATGCTCCAGTTGGCGGACAATAACCTCAACTGGAGGCTTCAGTCCGATGGCAACTATGTGAAGGTACCGGTACTCGGAAAATCGATCAACAACCACAAGATCCTTGAGGAGTACACCAACAGAATTCACAACAAATCCCAGAAAGAGACACCGGACTACGTCAACCGTCTGGCAAACCGGCTCCTCAAAGAGAGCTGACTGAAAGAGTGAGGAAGTAGGAAGTAGGAAGTAGGAATTCGTGATTCGTGGTTTTGTAGATGGGCTTTTATCCCCACCCGGGGAGTGAGTTGGCCCGGCATTGAAAGTGAAGTCACGAAAGAAAAAGAGAATGCTTAAGAAAAAGAGATCTAGAGGAGAAAAAATGTTAGTAAAATTTAAAGAGTGGACACCGAAACTGGGCAAGAACGCATGGATCGCAGAAGGTGCGACAGTCATAGGACGTACAACCATGGGAGAAGACAGCGCGATATGGTTTGGATGCGTGGTACGCGGAGATGTGCACTACATCTCCATCGGAGACCGTACCAATATCCAGGACCTCAGCATGATCCATGTCACCCATCACAAAAAAGAGGATATGAGCGACGGTCATCCTACGATCATCGGGAATGATGTGACCGTAGGACACAGAGTGATGCTTCACGGATGTACCATCGAAGATGCCTGCCTGATCGGGATGAGTGCGACGATCCTGGATGGTGCGGTGATCGGCAAAGAGTCGATCGTAGGCGCGGATGCCCTGGTGACAAAGAACAAAAAGTTCCCCCCGAGAAGCCTCATCATGGGAAGCCCTGCAAAAGTGGTACGCGAACTCACTGATGAAGAGGTGAAGGAGCTCTATGCTTCAGCACAGCGCTATGTAGCCTTCAAGAACGAATATCTGTAATGAAACAGATCGCTGCAAAGAGCCTTCGGGATATCCTCAGCCTCCCGGTGCTTTTCTTTGTGGCAAAAATTGCCCTGCTCTCACTGGCAAGTACCCTGATCCTGAGCTGGCTGTTATGGGATCTGCTCTTTGAAATGATCACCATCTATGCCGGCTGGATACCATGGGAGTGGCTCAGTGCCCTTGTGACCTCCCTTGCCTCTCTGCTCATCGCCTATACCCTTTTTATCCTCATGGTATCGCTCTTTACCGCGCTAATGAGTGAAAAACTGCTGATAACTCTGGCAAAAAAACACTATCCCTCTGTACCGATTACAGGAAGTGCCGACATCACAACCTCTGTTCTGATCACATTGAAATCAAGTGCTGTTTTCCTGGTGCTCTTTATCCTGCTGCTTCCCCTGTTGTTTATACCGTTCATCGGTCAAGTCGTGATGCTCTATCTCTGGTCGATCCTGCTCAAAGCTCCGACGGTCTATGATGTCGGTGCTCTCTTTATCACAGATAAAAACGAACTCAGAGTAGTGAGTAAAAAAGCTACACTCATCGCAATGATCGGATCACTTTTCAACTACATTCCGCTGCTCAACCTCTTTGCCCCGGTTTTTGCACAGATACTCTTTTTGCACCACCTTTTAAAAGTAAGTAGTAAGTAGTAAGTAGTAAGTAGTAAGTAGTAAGTAGTAAGTAGTTGTCAAGTTTCACCACGTTGTTGATGCGAAAGTATATAAAAGTTTAAAGAGGAAAGCGATAGGCTGAGACATCTCAATATAAGCGAGAAAAGAGATGAAACAGCACTATCATGGCAATGCGAGGAC
>JAQVHV010000128.1 GCA_028696055.1 Sulfurovum sp. | reverse complement strand
TGGCATTTTCCAACTCTTTTTCAAGTAGGGCAGCCTTCTCTATGGCTCCGCCCATCCCTTTGACGGCGGGGGTAAGTACAAGATTGGCACCCAGGTGCGTAAGCAGTTTTCGTCTCTCCACACTCATTGACTCAGGCATCGTCAAAATCAGCTTGAGTCCTTTTGCCGCACAGATCGCCGCAAGCCCGATGCCTGTATTGCCCGAAGTGGGTTCTATGATCGTGGTCTTCTGGTTGATCCTGCCGGCCTTCATCGCTTCGTTGATCATATTGAAAGCGATTCTGTCCTTGACGGATGAGGTGGGGTTCATAAACTCGCATTTGCCCAGTATCGTTGCCCCTGTCTCTTCGGAGAGGGAATTGATTTTGACCAACGGTGTGTTACCGATCAGTTCTGTAATGTCATTTGCCAACACAACGTTCTCCTTATGGAAATAATATAATATTCTATCCTATTTTTTTTCAATGACAGAGCGTTACTGGCATAATGGGATAAATGCAAATTTTTCATCGTCATAATGTTCGATGACCCCGCTTTCAAGGTCATAATGCCATCCATGCAAAAAGAGGCTCCCTTCATCCACACGTCGCTGTACTCCCGGATAGGTCAGTAGGTTTTCCAGCTGGTATACGACCGATATCTTTTCGGTGTAGCGCAGCATCTCTGCGCGGTCTTTGTCTTTGTAGGCAAGCGAAGCGACTCTCTTTGCCTCCCTTCCGAGATCCAGCCATTTGACCGTATGCAGGTTTTCGGCTGTCTGGGGAAGCTCCTTGTAGAGCGCCTCTATCGCGCCGCAGTGGGAGTGTCCGCAGACGATGATATCCGAAACCTCCAGGATACTTACGGCATATTCGATCGCCGAGGCGGTAGAGTGGTAATCCTCATCAGGCTTGTAGGGTGCCACAAAGTTGCCGATATTGCGTATGATGAAGAGATCACCCGGTTTGGCTCCGGTGATCATATCGGGCATCACACGCGAATCGCTGCAGCCGATAAAGAGTGCTTTTGGGTTCTGCCCCTCTTCAACCAGACGCCTGAAGCGCTCTTCATTCTTTTTGAACTTGACCTTCTGAAAAGCGCTGTGACCCTTTACAAGCTTTTTGAGTTTACTCTCCAAGGTTTACCTCTTTGACCGAGTAGGCGATCTCCTCTCCCGCATACATCGGCACAACCCCGTTGTAGTCATTGGGGACGACAAACGGTCTTTTCTCCAGTACTACCTCTTTGGCAGGCGGTGTGACGCCATAGATGCGACGTGCATTGCCGCTGATGAAATCCTGCAGCCTCTCCAGTGCATCATGCTTCTCAAAGAGTTCGGCAAGTACCTGCAGTGCGATCGGTGCGGTGAATACCCCCGCTGCACACCCGCATGCCTCTTTGGCCTCTTTCGGATGCGGAGCGGAGTCAGAGCCGAACATCACCTTCGGATGCGCTTTGAGTGCCACTGCAAGCAGTGCTTCCCTGTCATGCGGACGTTTTGCGATCGGTTTGCAGAAAAGATGGGGCTGCAGCATCCCGCCTGCGACATCATCCAGCGTGATAAGGAGGTGGTGCAGCGTGATCGTTGCATAGAGGTTCGGATGTCTCTCCAGTGCCTCCACGCTTTCTTTGGTCGTGATATGTTCCATAATGATCTTCAGGTCGGGAAAAGCGGTTGCAAGCCTCTCGTAGATAGCAACAAATTCTGCCTCTCTGTCCATTACGAAACCGTTGGTCTCTCCATGGATACACAAAGGGATACCGAGATCGCTCATAGCTGTGAGTGCAGGGCGAAGCTCCTCTATGTCAAAACCGCTTACCCCTCCCTCACTGTTGGTCGTGATCCCGGCAGGATAGAGTTTGATCGCCGTGATCTCCTCGCGGACCGACTCCAGGAAAGTCCTGTCATATTCGGGCTTGAAAAAGAGTGTCATATAGGGCTCAAAACGTTCATCACCGATCGCCTCCATGATACGCGCCTTGTAGGCAATGAGCGCTTCTCTGCTGGTCACCGGGGGTACAAGGTTGGGCATCACGACCGCACCGGAGAAGGTGTGGGCGCTTGCTTTGGCGATATTGTGCAACATCTCCCCGTCTCTGAGGTGAAGGTGCATATCAAGGGGTGATTGGAGACTCAATTGTTGTGGCATCAAAGTCCTTTAGTACATAATATTGGGACGTCCCGGCTTTGGGTACAAGCCAGTAAACTACAACTATTTTGCCACAAAATTGATTAAAACGGAGTAAATCCATCGGTCCGGGAGGGGAGTAATCTACCAGAGGATAGTCGATACCCCCTTTGAAAAGCTGGTTGCAGCGCAGTATCCGCAGGGAAGAAGCCGCCAGCGCTTTGTGGGGTGCATTGAACTCAAACTGCCATTTGGCATACTCCGAACAGGTGGGATAATAGCGGCAATTGGCAGGCAGCATGCGGGAGATGTACTGGTAGCCCTTGATGGGTGCGATAAAGAATTTTTTGAACTTCATTGCCTGCTTCGGTTTTTGTGCATTTTATCCAAAATCATCACAGCGAGTCAATCAGCCCAGTTTTCTCTCTATCCATCTGCAGAGGATATAGAGGGAGAAGATCTGATGCTGAAATCTTCCCTGTTCCCCCTCGGAGAGAAGCCACTCCAGCTGTTTGTCGTTGAAAAGTTTATGCCTTTTCTGTACCTTGGTAATGACCTCAAGCTGATCGCTCTCCTGAAGCCACTCCAGATAGGGGTAGTTGAAGCCTTTTTTCTTCCGGTGGATGATCGTTTCAGGGAGGTAGGCCGCGGCGATATTTTTGATCCACCCTTTGGGCAGCTGCTCTTCCCGGAGTTCAGGTGCAATGGCAAAGACGGACTTGACCAGCTCCTTGTCCAGAAACGGCGTGCGCGCTTCGATGCTGTGCGCCATGCTGATACGGTCAAGCTTGCGCAGAAAAACCTCGCCCAGCTGTATCTTGAGGTCCAGAAAGCTGTACCAATCCACCGGTGCGCTGCGTTGGCTCGCTTCAAACTCTTGAAGGTATGAGGCGATGATATCGAGGGAGCGGTTGTCTTTGATGTTCATTTTCAGCAGCCTGTTCTGCTGCAGGTCCGTAAAGAGCTCGGCACTGGAGCGGAAAAGGGTTTTCTCTTCGAGTATGCGTTTGTACCACTCCCACTCTTTATGTATGGAGAAGTGTGATTTGAGGTAGGCTTTGAGCCAGTTCTTGTGCTTGAGAGCCGAGAGCTGTTCGATGTCGAGGTACTCTTTGTAGGTGCGGTATCCCAGAAAGAGCTCATCGCTTCCGTCTCCTGTAAGCACCACCTTGATGCCCTCATGGCGTATCTTTTTCATCAGGTAGAAGAGCGGTACCATCGCCGGGTCGGCAAAGGGTTCATCCAGGATAGCGAGGATCTGCTCCATGGTCTCCAAAAATTCCTTTTTTGAAAAACCATAGGCGTGATGTATCGAGCCGATATGCTCTGCCACCTGTGCGGCATAGGGGCGTTCGTCATGCTGTTCATACCCCTCATAACCGATGCTGAAGGTATGCAGGGAGGCATGGGATGCCGCGAGTGCGGCAATGAGTGATGAGTCCAAACCCCCTGAAAGCAGGGCACCGTACTTCACCT
>JAQVHV010000127.1 GCA_028696055.1 Sulfurovum sp. | reverse complement strand
ACTATGGCTGAATACTTCAGAGACAACGGAAGACACGCAGTTATCTTCTATGATGACCTTTCCAAGCATGCAGTAGCATACAGAGAGATGTCTTTGATCCTTAGAAGACCTCCGGGCCGTGAAGCATACCCAGGGGATGTTTTCTATCTACACTCAAGACTTCTTGAGAGAGCTGCAAAACTGAATGATGAGCTTGGTGCCGGTTCGATCACTGCATTCCCTATTATCGAAACACAGGCAGGTGACGTTGCGGCGTATATCCCGACAAACGTTATCTCTATTACTGATGGTCAGATATTCCTTGAAACGGATCTCTTTAACTCAGGTATCAGACCGGCGATCAACGTGGGTCTTTCAGTATCAAGAGTCGGTGGTGCTGCACAGATTAAAGCAACCAAACAAGTTTCCGGAACATTGAGACTTGACCTTGCGTCATTCAGAGAGCTTCAGGCGTTTGCTCAGTTCGCTTCTGACCTTGATGACCATACAAGAGCACAGCTTGAGCGTGGACAGAGAATGGTAGAGGTTCTTAAACAAGGACCATATGCTCCAGTAGCGATCGAGAAACAAGTAGTGGTCATCTTCGCAGGTGCGAATGGATTCCTTGATGATATTCCGGTAGCATCAGTGACAAAATTCGAGGCAGAGTTGATGCCATTCATGGATGCGAAGTATACGAACATCCTTGAAAGCATTAGAAATGAAAAGAAGATCTCTGATGAAACAGAGGCAGAGTTGAGAAAAGCGTTAGAAGATTTCAAAGCATCTTTTCAAGCGTAAGAAAGGCTGATTATGGCTAATTTAAAAGATATCAAGCGTAAGATTTCGAGTGTAAAGAATACACAGAAAACAACTCGCGCGATGAAGCTTGTCTCTTCTGCAAAACTGAGAAGAACAGAAGAGTTAGCTAAAAGATCCAGAGTCTATGCAAACAAACTGACTGAGCTTCTCAATGAGATCGCTCAGAAGTTACAGCAAAACAATGTAGATGGGTTGGATAACGTCTTTTTTAAAGATGCAAGCAATCCAAAAGTGGTTGACATTGTTTTTATCACTGCAGACAAAGGTCTTTGCGGAGGCTTCAATGCACAGACAATCAAGAGAGTGAATAAGCTCCTGGCTGACTATAAAGCGCAGAATGTAAAAGTTCGTCTTAGAGCAGTAGGAAGAAAAGGGATTGACTACTACAAATTCAATAATATGGATATGTTGAACGAGGTAGTCGGTCTCAGTTCGGCACCAAATTATGAAGATGCAGCTGTTCTGATCAATGATATTGCTGATTCGTATGTAAAAGGTGAAACAGACAAGATCGTCATGGTTCACAACGGATATGTGAACATGATCACCCAGGAGATCAGGGAAGCTCAGGTACTGCCGGTTGACCCTTCTACATTGAAGCTGAATGAAGTTTCAACTTCTGAACTTGAAGTAGAACCGGATGAGGATGATGCCCTTCTTGAAGCATTGGTGAAACGTTATATAGAGTACACAATGTATTACGCTCTTATCGATTCACTGGCAGCAGAACACTCGGCACGTATGCAGGCGATGGATGCAGCGACAAGCAATGCAAAAGAGATGGTTAAGAAGTTGTCTGTACAGTACAACAAAGCTAGACAAGAAGCGATTACTACTGAGCTCATTGAGATTATCAGTGGTATGGAATCAATGAAATAAGAAATAAGAGGAGAAGTAATGACAGGTAAAATCGTACAGGTCTTGGGTCCGGTTATCGATGTGGATTTCACAGATTACCTTCCTGAGATCAATGAAGCGCTAGAAACATACTTTACTGTTGACGGTAAAGAGCAAAAATTGGTATTGGAAGTTGCAGCACAACTGGGTGATCATAGAGTGAGAACGATCGCTATGGATATGAGTGAAGGTTGTGTAAGAGGGCAGGAAGTTAAAGCTACTGGTGACTCAATTAAAGTACCGGTTGGTGAAGAAGTTCTTGGACGTATCTTCAACGTAGTAGGTGATGCGATCGATGATGCCGGTGAAGTGAATGCAAAGCAGTACTGGTCAATCCACAGAGATCCTCCATCATTTGAAGAGCAGAGTACTAAAACAGAAGTATTTGAAACAGGTATTAAAGTTGTTGACCTTCTTGCACCATATTCAAAAGGTGGTAAAGTTGGTCTATTCGGTGGTGCGGGTGTTGGTAAAACAGTCATCATCATGGAGCTTATCAACAACGTTGCGATGAAACACAGCGGTTACTCTGTATTTGCCGGTGTTGGTGAAAGAACTCGTGAAGGTAACGACCTCTACCATGAAATGAAAGAGTCAAACGTACTTGACAAAGTTGCACTGTGCTATGGACAGATGAGTGAACCACCGGGAGCAAGAAACAGAATTGCATTGACTGGTCTTACAATGGCTGAGTACTTCAGGGATGAGATGGGACTGGATGTTCTTATGTTCATCGACAACATCTTCAGATTTGCTCAATCAGGTTCTGAGATGTCAGCACTTCTTGGACGTATCCCTTCAGCTGTTGGTTACCAGCCGACTCTAAGCAGAGAGATGGGTGCACTTCAAGAGCGTATTACATCGACAACAAAAGGTTCTATTACTTCTGTTCAGGCAGTATACGTACCGGCAGATGACTTGACTGACCCGGCTCCAGCTTCAGTATTTGCGCACCTTGATGCAACAACAGTATTGAACAGATCAATTGCTGAAAAAGGTATCTATCCTGCAGTTGATCCATTGGATTCAACTTCAAGAATGCTTGACCCGCAAATCATCGGAGACGAGCACTATGCAGTTGCTACAGGTGTTCAGCAGATCCTTCAGAAGTACAAAGACCTTCAGGATATCATTGCGATTCTTGGTATGGATGAACTTTCTGAGGATGACAAACTTGTTGTACAAAGAGCAAGAAAGATCGAGAAGTTCCTTTCTCAACCATTCCACGTTGCTGAAGTATTTACAGGTAGCCCTGGTGTATATGTTACACTTCCTGACACTATCGATGGATTCAAAGGTCTTATCGAAGGTAAATACGACGATATGAATGAAGCTGCATTCTACATGGTAGGAAATATGGCTGAAGCGATCGCTAAAAACGACAAGATCAACGCTAAGTAATCCTTAGCACTTGTCTACTAAAGGATAATTATGGAACTTATGAAGCTTGAGATCGTTACACCAAACGGTGTGATATTTGATGCCGAAGTCAAGCAGGTTACGTTGCCGGGCAGTGAGGGTGAATTTGGTGTCTTAGCACATCACGCCACACTGGTTTCGCTACTCGAAGCCGGAGTGATTGTAATTGAAAAGGCTGATTCAAGTGAAGTAGCTGTAGCTATTAACTCCGGTTATGTAAAGGTGGACGAAGAGAAAACCACCTGTATCGTTGATGGCGCAGTAGTAATCTCCGGTGATGATAAAGATCTTTCAAATGCACTTGAAGAAGCAAAGGCATTGCTCAAAGGTGCTGAGTCGTCTAATACAGCTATCGCATCTGCGGTGAGCAAAGTTGAACAACTTGCCAAGACACTATAACCGTGGGCTCTCTTCTAACTTATTTCATTGAAAGCAGTGCAATTACAATCTTTGTGCTGCTTTTGCTGTCAGCATATTTCAT
>JAQVHV010000126.1 GCA_028696055.1 Sulfurovum sp. | reverse complement strand
GATAATAGTCGGTGCAGGCGCTGCAGGACTCTGTGCGGCCATTACGGCCGTAAGAAACGGTATCAATGTCACTCTGCTGGAACAAAACAGCAGGCCCGGTAAAAAGATACTGGTCAGCGGCAACGGAAAGTGCAATATCACCAATGCACACATCACTCCTGCCCGCTTCCATTCACAAAACCCTGAATTTGCAGAGCAGGTGCTCGAGGGGTACGGCGCGGAACGTGTGAAAAACTTTTTTGACTCTATCGGTCTGCCGATCATCGAAGGAAAAGAGGGGAAGATGTTCCCTATGAGCCTGCAGGCGGGAAGTGTCACGGAGCTGCTCGAGTATGAAGCAGAGACTCTGGGGGCGGAGATCATCACAGCGTGCGAAGTGCTCAGAATCGACAAAAAGAACAATCACTTTCTACTGGAAACCAGCCAGGGCACGATGCAGTGTGAAAAACTCCTGCTTGCTTCCGGTTCTCCCGCAGCACCGCAGCTTGGCGGCAATGAGAGCGGCCTGAAATTTGCCGCGTCGATGGGGCATACCCTGATCCCGAGCCACCCTGCACTGACCCAGCTTGTCAGCGAGGAGAAGTGGGTCAAACAGGCCTCCGGAGTCAAAGTGGCAGGTCTGGCAAAGCTCTATGCCAACGGAGAGTATATCACCGAAAAAAAGGGGGACCTCCTCTTCACCAGCTACGGTATCAGCGGACTGGCGATCCTTGATCTCAGCCGTGAAGTAAGCCTGAGACTGGCTGAATACGAGTACTGTGAACTGAGCCTGGACCTGATGCCCGGACTCAGCAAAGAGAAACTCACAAACCTGTTGCTCAATCGCATCAATCAAGCGAGCCACAAACCGCTTAGCCTCTGGCTGCAGGGTGTCATCAATAAAAAACTTATTCACATCCTCCTGGAGCAGTCCAAATGCAAAGCCAAAACAGAGCAGGAACTGAACCGCAAAGAGATCGGGAAACTTGTCTATGCGATCAAGAACCTCAAACTGAGTATCAGTGATACCAAGGGCTTCAAAGGCGCGGAAGTCGCTACAGGCGGCGTAGATACCCGAGAAGTGGATCCTGTAACGATGGAGTCCAAACTGATACCCAACCTCTACTTCGCCGGAGAGATCCTCGATGTGGACGGAGACAGAGGCGGATTTAACTTCCACTTTGCATGGGTGAGCGGGATGAGAAGCGTTAAGCAAACGTGAATAGTGAGAAGCGTTAGGCAAACAACAACTGCTTGTTGTTTGTAGCTTCGGAACCGAAAGTGTTGTGCAGAATACACCACTGAAGGCAAGGCGTGAAAAAAATGACAAGATTTTCTCACAGAGAGCGCAAGCACAAGGTCATTTTTAGACTCGGAACCATGAGAACTATGAAGCAAAAGCAAACTGCTTTCTCATCTCCTAATTTTGTTCCAAATACTTTTGAATATATTGAAGATACTGCTCTATATCACTTAATTTATCCAATGTCTTTTCACAGATCATCTTGTAGTCGATATTCTCATAGTGGTGTGCTAAAAAATTCCTAAATGAAGCAATCTTGGCAAAGTCATAAGCAAAATCAGGCGGTATCACTCTATATTCACCCAAAAGATCAATACTGTCATAATAACTTTTAGCTCTTGGGAGGTCTTTATATTTGATAACCATCTCTGCGATTGAAATGCTATTATCCGAAACTCTATACAAATAATGAAGCAGTGCTCCCTGGTAGATCTCATCAGATACAAATTTCGTATGACAATCCGGCTTTAACCGATCCAAAAGAGCTAAATCTTTTCTGATACTTTTGATTTTATCTTCGATCTTAGGCAACATCATACAACCTTTTAAATGCCAAAAAATCCAGAATTTCATGGTATTTTTTCACTTCAAAAAAATCTCTCTCGTCAGACTCTTTGACTACAATCCCCTCATCCAGTATATCTTTGAGAAGATAGATATTTCTCACATCATTGAGCACCACGACATCCACTTCTTTGTTCAGTGTTACGGCAAGATCATGATGGATACGCAACCTGTTGTCAAAAGACGGATCTACAAGGTAGACAGCTACATCCACATCGCTGCGCTCGATGGCATCATCTCTGGCATATGAACCAAAGAGGTAAGCAAATAAAACGTTTGGATATTTTTTCAAGAGTTTTTCAAGTTGTTCTTTCATGATTTTAAGTATATCATAAATATCATCCCCATGATGTACATTTATGGGTATCTCAATCTAGGCAAAAATACAATACTATTTGAGTTAACACAAATTTCTCATAGAGAGTGCAAGTACAAATGTTGAGGGCGGGATATTGGTGAAGTAAGAGATATGACCGAACGGAACAAGTCCATCCGGTCAAAGATGCAGTAAAATAAAGGATTATTTCCCTGCGTTCTTCTTGTCTCTCTGGACTCTCTTTCTCATGTTTGGATCCAGGTGTCTCTTTCTGATACGGATACTCTCCGGCGTGACTTCGATCAGCTCGTCATCTTCGATCCACTCCATCGCACTTTCAAGTGTCACAGGGCGTGGCGGAACAAGTTTGATCGCATCATCTGCACCGCTTGTTCTCATGTTGGTCAGCTGCTTTCCTTTCAGCGGGTTCACTTCCAGGTCTCCAGGTCTTGCACTCTCGCCGATGACCATCCCGTCATATACCTTATCCTGAGGCTTGATGAACATGATCCCTCTTGCCTGAAGGTTAAAGATAGAGAAGGCTACCGCTTCACCGTTATCCATAGAGATCAACGCTCCCGGAGTACGGCTCTGTACCATACCGGTGTACGGTCTGTACTCGATGAATGAGTGGTTCATGATCCCCTCACCTTTAGTATCAGTCAGGAACTCCGAACGGAAACCGATCAGTCCGCGTGCAGGGATCTCGAACTCCAGCCTTACTGTACCGTCAGGCATAGGCGTCAGTGACGTCATCTCTGCTTTTCTCTTACCGAGTTTTTCGATCGCAACACCCTGGAACTCTTCAGGTACATCCACTACCAGGTGTTCAAACGGTTCCATCTTCACACCGTTCTCTTCTTTTACAACGACCTCAGGACGCGCAAGAAGGAACTCAAACCCTTCTCTTCTCATGTTCTCAGCCAAAATACCGATCTGAAGCTCACCACGTCCTGAAACCTTGAAGGATGCTTCGCCCATCGGCTCCATACGCATCGCGATGTTGGTCTCCATCTCTTTTTCAAGTCTCTCTCTGATCTTGTTGGATGTGACGTGCTTACCTTCCTGACCTGCAAGCGGACCGTCGTTTACCGACATGACAACTGAAAGCGTAGGCTCTTCGATGTGAAGCGGGTCAAGTGCTACAGGATTTTTCGTATCACAGAGGCTGTCGCCTACATCGATATCCGAGAATCCTGCTACTGCTACGATATCACCTGCTTCTGCTTCGGTGATCTCGATCTGCTCAAGCCCTTTGAAACCGATCAGTTTGGAGATACGGCTCTTGATCTTTTCGCCGCTTGCTTTTACCAGCAGACACTCGTCACCCTTCTTCAATCTACCGTTGAAGATACGGGAGATACCGATACGTCCTACGAAGTTGTCTGAAGCAAGTGTAAAGACCTGTGCCTGCACATCATTGTCCGCTGAACCTGTCGGATAAGGTACTTTTTCAAG
>JAQVHV010000125.1 GCA_028696055.1 Sulfurovum sp. | reverse complement strand
TTGCTGCGATGTTCGGATATATCTTTATCTCCACGCTTCTGGCACAGCAGAAAAGGATTGATGAGAATCTCTCCCAGCTTTCCAGAGAGATACTCCACGAACTCAATATCCCGCTTGCGACGATCCAAGCCAATACCAAACTGATCGCGAGAAAGCTGGAGGACCAGAAGAGTCTGGAGCGCATTGCGCGCATCGAAGCATCTTCCAAAAGGCTTGAGAGGCTTTACCGGGAACTGGTCTATAGTATCAAAAAAGAGTTCCAGCCTATCGAAAAAGAGTCTTTTGATCTTCAGAAGGTGCTGGAGGAGAGGGTGGAGGTATTTGAAGCTTTTGACCGGAATGACTTTGTACTTGAAGTGGAAAGCTATAGGATTACAGCCGATAAGATAGGATTTGAGAAGATGATTGACAATCTTTTGATGAATGCGATGAAGTACTCCTCCCGGGATACCCCGGTCACGCTGCATCTTGCTCGGAATACCCTGAGTATTGCTGACCGGGGTGTCGGGATGAGCGAGACGGAGCTGCTGAAGATCTATGAGCGCTACTATCAGGCAGACACTACCAAAGAGGGGGAGGGGATAGGCCTTGCGCTGGTAAAATCCTACTGTGACAGTGAAGGGATCGATATACAGATCAAATCGCATAAAAACGTAGGAACTACGGTATTTCTCAATCTTAGAAGGATCAGTTCACACTAAATTAACACTCTGCTAATATAATTCAAGACCAGGAAATGCATGGTTGATAGATTGTGATAAGGATTTGCAAAATTAAAATGATGGGGCACAGAAAATTTTTGTTATAATGCGTCCCAAAAAAAAGAGGTTATGTGTCTAAAAATCGGTTTTTAGTCTCCTTTCTGGCAACAGCCACTCTTTATGGGATGGCAGGGTATTGGCTCTATTATCTTACTAAGACGACAACTGTTTCGGAACAGACATCCCCAGTAAAAACAATTGCTATGAGCGTTTATGCCTTCCAGCCCGAGGTGAGGGAGGAAAAACCAGAACCCATAGAAGAGGAAACGCCTCCACCCGTAGAAGAGCCTCCTCCTGAACCAAAAATAGAAAAACCCAAACCGATAGAGCTGCCGAAACCGGAACCTGTGGTAAAAAAACCGGAGATTAAAAAACCGGAAATAAAAAAAGAGAAGCCTAAAAAGGTTGTTAAAAAAACCCGGAAAAAACCGCAGCCCGTGCAGAAAAAAAGTGCACTAAAGAGCACTAAAAAACAGCAGAGCACGGCAGCGGAGAAAAACCTTTTCCTCGCACAGGTACGAGACCGTATCAACCGGCATAAGAGCTATCCTCGTATGGCAAAACGCCGTGGTATGGAGGGGAGCGTCAAGGTTGATTTTACGATCATGGCAAACGGGAATGTCTCCGGCATTACGGTAAGCGGCCCCAAGGCGTTTCATGCCTCGGCCAAAGAGGCGGTAGAGAAAGCTTTTCCTGTCTCAGTTAAAGATGTGCCTCTCTCCCTGCCTCAAAAAGTTTCCATCACACTCCACTATACCCTCAGCAGATAGCCAAAGTGCAACAGGCTCTCTGCAACTCCTGAAATAAAACCAAAAATTAACAAAGATTTAACACTATTGTGTTTTACTTATAAGGATTTAAAATAAGGAGGATAAGAAATGAGGAAGGCAATAGGACTTTCACTGTTTGCGGCAATGGTAGTACAGGCTGCACCGGTAGTGTTGGATGAGATCGAGGTAGAAGAGAAAATCGATACCGAAGTGATCAAGGATGTCAGCGGGGAGGAGATCAAATCGGCAGACGTTGCGGAAGGGTTGGCCAAAGAGTCTTCAAGTGTATGGCTTGTCAGAAGAAGCGGTATCTCAAATGATATCATCGTCAGAGGCCAGAAAAAAGACAATATCAACGTGACGATTGACGGGGCAAAAGTCTTTGGTGCCTGCCCCAACAGAATGGACCCGGCTATTTCACATGTCCTGACGAACAATATTGATTATATCGAAATGACCGAAGGGCCTTATAATGTAGAAGATTTCGGGGTATTGAGTGCGGATGTCAAGGTCCATACCAAAAAACCTGCCGAAGAGTTTGAAGGTGAAGTCAATCTCAATGCAGGAAGCTGGGGGTATAAAAAAGCCTCTTTTTCAGCTAGCGGCGGGACGGATACGCTGAAGTTTTTGATCAGTGCTTCAACTGAAACGGGTGAACAGTATGAAGACGGGGATGGCAATGATTTTGCAGAGCAGATTCAAAAGAATATCGATGCCGGAAAAGTTCCTGCGAACCTACAATACCAGGATAAGTACAGAGGTATGGATGCCTTTGAGAAGCAAACCGTGATGGCAAAACTTTTTTGGAACATTGCAGACAATCAGGAGTTGAGACTGAGCTACACAGGAAATCGAAGTGACGATATCCTTTACCCTTCTTCAAAGATGGATGCACTCTATGACGATTCGGATATTTTCAATATAGAGTACACCGCAAAAGATCTCGGAAAATACTCAAAAGAACTGGACGTGCAGCTCTATCAGTCAGAAGTGGACCATCCGATGTCAACGATCTATCGTAAAGTTGCAACCGATATCACGAAGGAAAAAACACACTGGCTTGATACTAAAATGCAGGGTGCCAAGATCAAAAACAGCTTTGATGCTGGAAACCATACGATCACAGCAGGACTGGACTACAGCCTGAGAAACTGGAATGGAAGGTTTTATACTAATGGCACACCAGGTGGGGTCAGTCTTGATGATGTGGATACCGAAAATTACGCTCTCTTTTTGAAAGACACCTTCAGAACAGGTAACCTTGAGTGGAATCTGGGCTTGAGATATGATGATACGGAGATCACTTCAGGGAATGCGATGGATACAGACAATGATTACAGTGAACTCAACGGGTTTATCTCCGGAACCTATCATGCGGATGAAAATACCAGATATTTTGCAGGGATCGGAAAATCTTCCAGAGTACCTGATGCGCGAGAGCTTTATATCAGAATGGGTGGAGCACAACAAGGTACACCGACTCTGGATAACACGAAAAACTATGAACTTGATATGGGTATGGAAAAGCAATTTGAAAATGCGACCTTCAAAGCCAAAGCATTCTACAGTATGCTGGAAGATTTTATCGCCTACAATTCAAGTAAAACCTCTCATTATTTTGAGAATGTGGATGCAACCATCTACGGTGTGGAGTTTAGCGGAAGCTACATTGCAAGCGAATCAATCTATTTTGACTATGGTGTCTCTTACCAAAGGGGCAAAAAAGAGGATCCTATGACAGGCCAGACAGACACCGATTTGCCCGAGATCCCGCCTTTGAAGTTGAATGCAGCGGTGAATTATCTGTATAATGATACATTAAGTTTCAGAGCTGAAGTGGTCGCAGCGGATGAATGGAGCAATTATGACCAGGATAACGGAGAACAGGAACTGGATGCTTATGCCGTGTTCAACCTTAAAGGAACGAAGCAGTTCAACAAGCATTTCGAGTTGACAGTAGGGGTAGATAATCTCTTTGATAATACTTATGCGACAGCCAACACCTATAATGACTTGACGCTGCTTGGTGTACCGGGTAATGATGTGATGCTGCTTAATGAGCCTGGACGCTATTTCTATGCGAATCTAAAATATAAATTTTAGGAGTGAAGATGAAAAAGGTTTTACTGATTGCGGGGGCACTG
>JAQVHV010000044.1 GCA_028696055.1 Sulfurovum sp. | reverse complement strand
TTTGTATCACGTCATCGGTGATATGTTCTTTACCAAGTGCTTTAAGAGCTTGTACTATCAGGGAACTCTCTTTGTATTTGAAACCTATGTTTTTAAGAGCAGACCTTTTAAATTCAATACTCCTACCGTCATTGAGTTTATAGCTCTTGTTGGGTCCATTACTCAGGTAGATATACTTTCCGACTATTTGGGTAGATAAACCAAGTACATTCAGAGCAGTATCCCCGGTTACTTCTATATCCCAGTTAAATTTTCTGGCATAAGCTAGGGCTACCTGTTCGATGTCGGGACTTAGCTCTTTTTTGAGGAGTTCACTGTATTTGGGGTAGTCGTAGATACCGCGGGAGACTCTGCGGATCTTGCCTTTTTTTGCAAGATCTGAAAGGGTATTGTCTATCTCTTGTCTGGTAAATTTATGAGCTAGGTCATTTGATGAGAATGCCCACCCCCTACCATGACCAGATATGAAGTAAAATACCTTTTCATAGAGCTTCAAAGAATTTCCTTTAAAATTTATTTCTAGAAAAAAGTATATCTTTTTCTAGATTTTTATTTGCTTTATTAGTTCCTATGCTCATATACTATCTCCTCTGAAAAGATATATGCAAAATTTGCATATTTCAATGAGGTATCCGGAAATTCCGGACAACTCAATTTAAACTGTCCTGTACTGTATTTGTTGTTTTTGTTACTGTGCGCATCCCCAACGAGGATGTTGAGAACGAGTAACGGAACTTTGTACCCTGAAGCGATTTGACGCGGTAGCCTACGGAGATAATGACGTCGAGATTGTAAAAATTTGTGGGCTTGGTAGAAAAATCGGAATTTCCGATTTTTCTCATACTATTGTCTTTTTCCAGCTCACCCTCTTTAAAAATGTTTAATATATGCTCATTAATAGTCGAACGGCTTTTCTGAAAAAGTTCTGACATCTGCTCTATGGTCAGCCAAACAGTTTCATCTTCCAGTCTTGTTTGGATTTTTGTTTGACCATCTCTCCGCGAGTGATACCCTCTTCTGTTTTATCTACTTTGATCCCTTCGGTGAGGAGTTTATGGAAGCTCTCATTATTGGTAAGCAGTTCTGTGGAGTGGATGCGTTCTATCTGTTTAACGGCATCCTCGATGAGCGGATAGTCCAGTGTGGGATTAATAGCGATCATGGATGAGAGAAGCTTCTCTTTGAGGATCACCTCTTCAAAAGAACTCCGCATAGGATTTTCACTGTCCGGTGCTATCTCCGGTGCATAGATATAACGATACCCCAGCTTTTCCAGCAGCTCTATCGCAAAGAGCTCTATCTCATTTTCGGTGATCTTTTCCATCTTTTACTTCCCCCTCCTGATCCAGCTTTATGGGTTATCCGGAAATTCCAAACGACTGGATACTAAACTGTTGTATTTTTTGCAACAGTTCATATGTTACGATTCAGTGTTAAAATATCAATCCCGGTATCTTTAAAATCTCTATCATTGGTTAAAAGGACATAGTTATTATCTTTACACACTTGATTGATCAATTTATCGGAAAAGTCCAGGCTATCAACTATGAGCATATTTTCAATATCATTAGTAGAAAGATTTTTATTCACTACTTCAAACTCTTTTAAAATTTTTGCTTGAACTAAGGTGTAAATATCCTCTTGTGCTTCAATTCCTGCTTCACTATCCCTATAAGATTTATAGGAAAAGTCTTTATTTGTGATATTGTTTTCTCGTAAATAATTACTATATTCAATTTTTATCGCACGATTAATAAACTCGGAGATCACCACATAATGAAGTACAAATGGATTGTTTTGATCAATGAGCTTGCTATAAACTTGGGAATATCGTTCCTGCCAACTTAGATTTGTACTCCAATAGAGATACAGAAGAATATTTGCATCAAAAAAGACTTTTCTATTCCCAATATTCTGAATATTGTTCAGATCATATTTATTCATCATCTTCACCCAATATCTCTTTAACAGACTCAATCATTCTTTTTGAGTCTTTAAAGTAAAGCTTTGCTCCGGAAACAACTCTTTTCAAAATGATCTGATCTTCTACTGCCATATCTTCTACCTGCAAATGATCTTTGAGCATCGTTTCATCGAATGAACCATACAGTTTTCCAATCGCACTGTTCAAAAATGCAGATGTGATCGTTGTTACATTTTTAAAAGATATCATGACTTTTTTATCATTCTCAAGTGCTTTTTTGATCACTTCAAAAACTTTTTCACCATCTTCGGGTAACGTACAGTTTCCGTTTCCTACGATATTAAACACTTTTATTTTTACATTTTCCATAGTTTATCCCTAAAATATTTCACTTAGATCGACCTCTTCTGCGAGGTGATAGGATGTCGTATCATCTGTCTTGAATACCATATTGATGATAACACCGTCGAAGTACGAATTCAGATCAAAGTACTCTTCACCACTGGTATCAAGCTGATACATGGCATCCCCACTGATTATCTGTATTTTACCTTTATTTCTTGTAATAAACTCTTTGAGTATTGCAAGTCCTATACCACCTGGTGTATCTTTTTTGGTCGTATGGCCTTCTGTCATTGCCCACTTTATAGCCTCTACGGAAGAAACTTTTAGACCAAGGTTTTGTTCTATTCTTTTAGCAAAACCTACTCCAGTATCGGCAATCGTAAAGATGATCTCATCTCGTTGTGGAAAGAATTGGCCACACGTATAGATAAACTCTGTATCACTGTGTATTTGGGCATTGACAAACATCTCAAAGATCGATTCACTGATCTTTTTTTTCACTTCTTTAGTCATATTTGGCAGTTCATTTCTACCAAAAAGTTCTGTCTCTACATAGTGACTGAAATATCTGCTATCAGTTGGTTTGAGTTTGAGGTATTTGATCGTTGTGTGATAATGATCATCTACATTGTCAAACCCATAATGGGCTAAAAATCCATTTTTCTTCAATATAGTTTGGATGTTTTGTGAAACAGATACAAACTCAACGCTATTCCATTCATCGATTTTATCGATGATACCACCCAAAACTGCAGCAAGATTAGCATCAAACCAAGTATTTAAACTGAGTTCAATATCCTCAAAAACTTCATCTTTATAGGTTTCATAAAATTTCACTAGCTTATTAAAACCATCATAGTCATTATGAATATTAGATAACATGTAGCTACTCATCATTTCTCCCTGCATATCTGCTTGATTGTCTCATAGATCCATGAAGTGGCCGTCTTAGTATCTTTGAGTATCTTCTGATACATCTGTTCGCGGTAGCCAACAGAGATGATGGCATCTAAATTATAGTATTTGGTCTTGTAGGTTTTACCGTCATTGGCAGTGTGTTCCAAAATGGAACTAACTGAATCTTCTTCCAATTCATGGCTTTCAAAGATGTTTTTCAAATGTTTTGTTATAGCTGGTCTTTGCACATCAAAAAGCTGGGCGATCATATTTTGCGTGAGCCAGACAGATTCATCAAACACTTTTACTTCTATACTCTCTTCACCACTTTGTGAGGTAAATATCAAAAATTCTGCTGTGGAATTTCTTATGAGTTTGTCCATCTATTTTCCTTTACACTGTGGTATGTGCAAATTTTGCACATTGCAATATCTTCAATTCTTGAGTCACTTTAGATTGCTCTTTTCGGACTGTTGCATTTTTGCAACAATAAGTTCCCACTTGCGAATGCATAGTTGTTTTTGTTGTTTGTGTCGCAGTATGCATTCCCAACGAGAACGTTGGGAACGAGGCAAAATCAATTATGGCGAATCTGCCGTAATTAAAATAAAGTAGGCTTTGTCTACTGACGGTTGATGGGGTTGGATTTTTGGTCATTTTTTAACTTTCATTACTTTGTATTTATAGTGTGTCGTTTAAAACCTTTTGGAACCTTGTTTTGCTTTACCATTTCAAGTCTTATATTATCCCAATCAAGCAATATAGGTATTTCAACTATTATTTCATCATCAACTTTTTGTGCAACATACAAATATTTATGTTCTGGATATTTTTTAAATATTTTTTCATATTCATTTCTTGCGCTTTGTGTTTTTTGATTTGTGAATTCTCTAAACTTTTGATGAACTCGACTCATAAAATCCATATAAACTCGAATATTTTTTTTCAAATCTATCTTTTCGTCTAATTCAGTAAAGTTTTCAGGTTTATACCAACCGGCTTTTATTGTATTTTTATCAATTTCAAATTTCAGTGTTTGCTCCCTTAATTCATCAGACAGGTTTACACCATTAAGAGAAAAATTTGTTATCAATAGTCCATTATGCTGAATATGATTTCTTACAAATTTCATAATTTTAAGATTTTTATTATTTTTTAGTTCATTATTAAAAAACTTTACAATACCATCAAATTCATCTTTTAAATGAGTGGAGTATTTTTTAGTTTCTTTTAAATCATCTTTGAATGAGTCTAAATATAGGGTTATTGATGATAAAAGGTTTAAAATTCTTTGCTCAATTTTCAAAAAATACTCACTGAACTTTGGATAATCAGAATTAAAAACTTCATTATTTAAGATTATCTCAAATAGCTCTTTTTCAAACTCATAATAATTCATTAAAATGATGTTATATATTTTTTCTTTTGCGAATATTTCACTAAAAATCTCTTTTGATTGAGCTAACTCTTCAAATTGTTCTTTTGTAATTTCTTCTTCAAATCCATTACTCAAATTTTTTGAATTAATTATATATTTACTCATCCCTCCACCCTAACTTCCCCGCTCAAAAGCTTCGGCAAAAGTGTATCTCGCAAGTTTTCAAGGGTTTGGATTTGCTCACAATTTAAAATAATTTTATCATCGATAGGTTTTACTTCATTTTGAAATTTTGTCACATATTCAAAAGGCGGTTTTATGATTTCTATATTTTCAAAATCATTTTTTCCGATCGAACCAAAAACTGTACCTGTTTCATTAAATTGTTTTATCTCTTCCATGAGTGAGTTCATTTTGTAGTATGTGTATGTATAAAACGAATTGTCCAACTTATATCTAAAACAAGCAACTCCTCGACCGATACAACATTTTTCTTTTGCCATATTTTGAGCACCTACTGGAGCACGAACACTTATTAGAGTATCAAATCTTTCTGCTATTCTTTTTGGGTCTGTCGTATAAACTCTATTTGTCGGAAAACGAAATCCAAAATCTGCATTACCTTGATACATAGGAGTTCCAATTTTTTCTTCATTGAATGTTTCTCCTTTTGGAGACAAGCCCATAGTAAAAACAAATTCATCACTTAATTTCCCAACTTCCCACCCCTCCTTAGCCTCCTCAACAAACCACTGTCTAAAAAGAGTCTGTGCCAGCTCTTCAAGAGTTTTGTTTTGGCGGTGGAGAAGGTCAATCTTATCATCAAGGCTACTTAAGACCTCCGCAATCGCTTTTTGCTCTTCGAGGGGTGGAATATTCCAAATTGTTTGAGATAAAAAATCCCAATCAGCTCTTGGCATCCTTGTTCCGCCTGAAGCAGAGTATGAAATATCAACTAATTCTTTGTTCGCAAAAAAGTAAAATAGAAAATCTTTATCAATGCCTTTTTGTGGATTGATTACCCAAATATCAGTTGAACAAATACCGTCAAAATTAGGTTTAACAACTTTTCTAAAATACGGTCTCAGCTTTCCAAAAAGAGTATCTCCAGCTTCAAATCTAAATTTATTACTTGCTACATCTTCTGAATCTCCAACACCATTAAGTCTAAGTTTAGCTTCTTCAATGTGTTCAAGTCCGATGTAAGGCATTTGTTCATCGCCGACTTTCCAAGATTTTTTAGAAAGTTTTGCAACATCCCCTAACTTACACTCTTTCCACTCACTCATCAATCACAACCTTCGCCAAGTTATCATTGATTCTCTGATTAAGTGCTTGTTCCTCTGCCATCTGTTCTTTTAGTTTTTGTTGTAAGCTAGCAAATCTCTCTTTAAAATCAAACTCATCATCGACCTCTTCCAGTCCCACGTATCGTCCAGGCGTAAGAACATAGTTCAGCTCACGCACTTCATCTTGTGTGGCCGACTTGCAGAAACCTTTGATATCTTCATATGTGGATTCCGTATCAGGTATGGAATGACGGGAGAGTTTCCAGTTGTGGTAGGTCTGCGCTATCTCGTCGGTCTCTTCATGGCTCAGCTCTTTGGTACGACGGTTGATAAGATGCCCTTTGTTCCGCGCATCGATGAAGAGGATATCTTTCGTCGTTCTGCCGCGCTTCATAAACCAAAGCGAAGCCGGGATCTGTGTGTTCAGAAAGAGTTTGGCAGGAAGATTGACGATGCAGTCCACAAGGTTGGCTTCGATGAGCGCCTTGCGTATCTCACCCTCGCCGCTGGTGTTGGAAGTCAAACTTCCTTTGGCAAGGACAAACCCTGCTGTTCCAGTAGGGGCAAGATGGTAGAGGAAGTGCTGTATCCACGCATAGTTGGCATTACCTTGCGGAGGAGTGCCGTACTTCCATCTGCCGTCGTTTCTCAGCAGGTCGCCGCTCCAGTCCGAGACGTTGAAAGGCGGGTTGGCGATGATGAAGTCCGCCTTGAGGTCTTTGTGCGCATCGTTGAGGAATGAGCCTTCGTTGTTCCACTTTACCTGCGAACTGTCTATCCCGCGGATAGCAAGGTTCATCTTCGCCAGTCGCCACGTCGTCTGGTTGGACTCCTGACCGTAGATGGAGATATCATTAATACGCCCCTGATGCTCCACTACGAACTTCTCAGACTGCACAAACATACCGCCCGATCCGCAGCACGGGTCGAACACCCTGCCCTTATACGGCTCCAGCATCTTGACCAGCAGCTCCACGACACTCTTAGGCGTATAGAACTGTCCGCCCTGCTTTCCTTCAGCCAGTGCAAACTCTCCGAGAAAATACTCAAACACATGCCCCAATACATCCGCACTTCTCGCCTTTGCGTCGCCCAGCGCGATATTTCCGATCAGATCGATCAGACCACCCAGAGCTTTTGCATCCAGATTGTCTCTGGCATAGACTTTCGGTAGCACCCCTTTGAGCGACGGGTTATCTCTCTCGATCTCATCCATCGCTTCATCGACCAGCTTGCCGATCACCGGCTGCTTGGCGTTGGCCAACAGATGCCCCCATCTTGCCGCAGGCGGTACAAAGAAGATATTCTCAGCCTTGTACTCATCCTTATCCTCAGGATCAGCCCCGGCATACTCCCCTTCACCCAGTTCGAGCTTCGTATACATCTCCTCAAAACTGTCAGAAATGTACTTCAAAAATACCAATCCCAAAACAACGTGCTTATACTCCGCTGCATCGATATTTTTACGCAGTTTATCCGCTGCCTTCCAAAGCGCAACTTCTAATGATTCTTCCTGTTTTTTTGCTTTTGCCATGATTCCCCGGTTTTTGTAAATGTAGATTTTATATTTTACTTAAACAAACCTAAAGTTGGGTATTTAGGCCATTTTACTTGATAGAATTTAAAATCTCATATGCGGAGATCTATTACTTTTTAAAAGTACATCCACCTGCCTATCGCATCATATCCTTCGCCATCTCCAGCATCTTCTCATCAAACTGATAGCTCCCGGAATTCACAACTTCGATCGGGATCAGCTTGCATTTGGAGTCTTGGTAGACCACTGCCGATCCGCCCTCCTTCGTTTCACCCGCCAGATGGTCCACCGCATACTCTACGAATTTCGCTGCCATCAGTCTATCGAAGACCGTCGGGTTGCCTGCTTTTGAAGGTTTTTGCAGGCCTGATTGCGATACATATACCCATAGACTCTTTGAGACCTCGAAGACCTCAGAACCATGCCACCCAGATGCATGATCCCCGCAACCTCCGAATACTCCCCTCTCTTTATCGTACCCTGTACCCTTAGTCTTTAAATTTCTCTTTCAAGATCATTTTACCCAATTCTACACCCGGTTGATCATAGGTGTTGACCTCCGACATTGCCCCAACCAGTGACGTAAGTATCTCAAAATAGATGATCAAGGCACCGCAATACTTTTCGTTAAGTTTCGGAAGTGTGATCTTGTCCGTGGGGATGTTGTTATTTGCGATACTCTCCATCGTAGCATCACACTGTGCATTGATAAGCTCACCAAAACCTCTTCCGTTCATAAAATCGGTTTCTTCAATATAAGGCAGGGTCATCGGGGGGATAGAAAGGTCATTTTCAAAATCCTCTACAGTAAGAAACGTGACGGTTTTGTTTTCGGGCCCTTCGAGAATAAGCTGCAGAAAGGAGTGCTGATCCGCCGAACCGGTCAATCCGATCGGGGTCAGTCCGGCTTTCTCTCCCTTTGCGTCGATTTTACCCAATGACTCTGCCCAAAGCTGCACATACCACTTTGCAAAATCCTCCAACGCATTGGCATAGACAAACAACAGGTTCATGGTATAACGGTCTCTGTTTTTAAACATAAAGCAGGCTTTCTGCAGAATCTCCTTGCTTTTTCCCTCGAAGAAGATCGTTTTATACGCTTCCGCTCCGTCAAGCAAAGCATGGACATCATACCCTGCCAGATATAAAGGGATGATGCCGACTGCACTCAGTACCGAAAATCTTCCGACGACATTCATCGGAAGATGAAACTCCTTGATATTGTACTTTTGGGCAAACCGGGAAAGTGGCGAGCCCTTGTCGGTGATCACCATCAACCGTTTGCTATCTTCCCTTTCCGATCCAATCGCAAAGTGATTCAGTATGGTCTTGAACGTCGAGATGGTCTCTATCGTCCCGCCTGACTTTGATATACAGATAAAGAGTGAGTGCTCTTTATGGCACTGCCCCATTGTTTCAATGACCGTAAGCGGATCGAAGTTTTCAAAAAAGAGAAGCTTTCTCCTCCTTTTTTTCTTATGTTTCAGCATACTGTCAACCGCTTTTGCACCCAGGGATGATCCCCCGATACCGATGACAACGACAGTTTCTATGTTTTCCAAAAAGGCATTTTCTTTCTCATAAGCTTGCAGCTGGCCGATGAGCGCTCTGGAAACAGAGGGAAGCGTATAATACCCTATATCCCCGCTCTCTTTTTCATTTTTTACGATACGATATGCTCTCTCAACTAGTCCCTCATCGTATGCATCGGCATAGAAAGATCGGTTTTCTTTGAACTTTAACATCTGTTTTTATGCTTTATAGTCTTTATTTTGCACATAAGCGTTTATCTCCCTCCCCACTCTCATCGCTATCTTTACCGTTCCTCAGAGTGGGAACTGCCTGCCCTAAAAAGGTGTCAACCCACCAGTAGATATCAAAACGGCGGATGTTCTCCCGGAGCATTCTCATACGTTCACGCTTTTCGTTCGGGTCAAGATCGAGTGCCTTTTTGATCGCCTGGGCGATGGAGTTTTCATCGAAAGGGTTGACAAGTATAGCCTGCTCTTTCAATTGACATATCGAGCCGGCAAATTCGCTCAGGATCAAGACCCCCTCTTCGTCGTTATGCGCGACACAATACTCCTTTGCCACAAGGTTCATCCCATCTTTGAGAGGAGTGACAAGGGCTATTTCAGCAGCCTGATAATAGGCGAGAAGCTCTTTTCTGCTTAAGGAGCGATAGCTATACTGGATGGGGACCCATCCGAGTCGGCTGAAACAGCCGTTTATCTCCCCGATCAGCCGCTCGATCTCATCTTTGAAGTTGGCATACTTTCCGATATCTCCCCGGCTGGGAACCATGACCTGAAAGAGAACCACCTTTCCATGCAGCTCAGGGTTCTCCTCGAGCAAAAGACGATAGGCGCGCAGGCGCTCCGGGATCCCTTTTGTATAATCCAGACGGTCAATGCCCAATAGCAGTGTCTTCCCCCTGTACTCCTCCCGGATCATTTTGACCCACTCTGTGACATCCGGCACTTTGGCCTCTTCGGAGAATTCGTCAAAATCGATGCTGATAGGAAATACCCCCGCCCGGAAGATACGCTCTTTTGTTCTTATACTTGCGACCTGCAGCGTCTCATCACTTATCGTTACCCCTGCATGAAGCAGCCCGACGACTTCCAGAAAATTTTGCCGGTCACCGGGGGTCTGAAAACCGACGAGGTCATAAGCAAGCAGAGCTTCGATAATTTCACTGCGGTTGGGAAGACGCTGAAACGTTTCTGCCGGAGGAAAAGGAATATGCAGAAAAAAGCCCAGGGAATTGCCGACCTTTTCTTCACGAAGATATTTGGCCACAGGTATCAGATGATAGTCCTGTACCCAGACGAAATCATTCTCCCTGAGATCCTCTAAGAGAGTCTGGCTGAAGCGCTGATTGACCCGTTTGTAAGCTTCATAATATTCCGGAAAAAAGTTACAGTAAGAAGTGAGATTGTGAAAAAGGGGCCACAACACTTCGTTTGCGAAACCCTTGTAATAGTGTTCATACTCCTGCAATGTGATCTCGACAGGAGAGAGTAAATAGTCCGGATCAGGCTGGTTTTCGCGTAGAAATTTCTGAAGGTCTACACCCTCCTCAAAATAGGTGCCCGGCCAGCCTATCCAGAGACCTCCGCGTTTTTTCAACACCGGCACGAATGCAGTCACCAGACCACCTGATGCCGGCTTAACAGTGTACTCCATAGGCTTTTTCTTTCTCTTTTGCAGGACAACGGGCAGACGGTTGGAGACAACGATCAATCGGCCGGGTTCTGTTTGATTGCTCACAACTCCTCCTTCGAATAGATAATCTCTTTGACAGTACCGCTAGGAAGCGTAAAGCGTTCTCCTTTGACCTCGACAGTGATCGGTTTGGCACAAGAAGAATCGAGGGCCCGTACTGTGATCTTGTCCGTCTGTATGAGAAGATGCAGCCACTGCCGCCGGTAGTGCAGATGCAGTTCGATCTTGCGCAACTCGGGAGGAAGCAAGGGATTTAGACGCAACACATCATCGCGTGCCTCCAGCCCCGTATAGCAGCGCTGGATCATATCGATCGAGCCGGCCATAGCGCCGAGATGGATCCCTTCAGGGGTGGTCCCGTCCTGAATATCCTCGATATCCGTCATCATCGCTTCATTAAAAAATGCCCACGACTTCTCCCGGTCCATCCTGGCATTGACCCAGGCATGGATAACCTGGCTCAGCGATGAGCCATTGGAACTCCGCTGAAGATAGTAGTTGACATTTCTGCCGATCATATCGGATTCGAAGCGGTATCCAAGCTGTTTAAAGAGTCCTTCGAGCTCTTCATTGGAAAAGAGATAGAAGAGCATCAGGACGTCCGCCTGCTTGGAGACCTTGTAACTGTTTGTGCTCTTCTGCTCGGCTTCCAGGATGCGGTCAAGACGCCGAATGTTGCCGTACTTCTTGCGATAATATTCCCAGTCAAGCTCATCCAGTGCCTCGTATCCTTCAAACTGGCTGATGATACCGTCGTCATGGAAGGGGATCTTCATTTTAGTACGGATATCCTCCCACTTCTCTATTTCGGCAGCTTCGATCTGAAGCCGCTCGCAGAGCTCATTGAAACTTCTGCTCGAGAAGAGCTGCCGCACTTCCAGTGCCTTGTTGAGTACGAAGACTGCCATCATATTCGTATAGGCATTGTTCCGCAGACCCGGGGTATCATCGCCAGGATAACTGTCGTGATACTCATCGGGGCCTATCACGCCAATGATCTCATAGCGGTCCTCTGTTTCATTATAGCTTGCTATACTTGTCCAGAAACGGGCGATCTCCAGGATCATCTCTGCACCGTAAAAATAGAGGAAATCAAAATCTCCGCTCACTTCGTAATAGTGCCAGATGGTATAGACGATAGCTGCATTGACATGGCGCTGCAGATAGCTGTTGTCCGGAAGCCACCGTTTCGAACGCGGATTGAGATGGATCTTCTGTGTCTCTTCCCTTCCGTTGCTCCCACTCTGCCATGGGTACATAGCCCCTTTATAACCAAGTTCTGCAGCTGCTCGCCTGGCCTCTTTCAGGCGCCGATAGCGGTAGAGGATAAGGCTTCTTGTGATATAGGGAATCCGATAGTTAAAAAAAGGAAAGATAATAACCTCATCCCAGAAGATATGTCCCCGATATGCTTCGCCATGCCACCCTCTCGCAGGAATACCTACATCCATATCGAGCGAGTGGATAGAAGCCGTCTGCAGAAGATGGAAGGCGTAAAGATGCAGCGTTCGAATAGCGGGGTAATCCTCCGCCACATTTCTCAGATCCAGATGAAAATCGAAATGCTCCCAGAGCTGTTTCCATGCAACCCGGTGCGACCCAAGTAACACCTCAAACCGTTTTGCATCCCGTGCGGTTAGCTCTGCCTCAAGTGCAGGATTGGAGACCGCATAGTCCCTGGATGTAAAGAGCGCCATGTTTTTTTCGATATGCAGGTGTTCCCCCGCCTCAAGCTTCTCCACTCGGTAGCATTGTCCGATATAAGCCCTGTCCCTGATCCCTTTTGCTTTGGCGGCAGTCAGCTCGTTGTCCCGGTAGATTCGCGTACGAACTGTCTGGGCTATCGTCAGTTCTGACTGTACCGTCTGCATCTTTAGCAGAAGGGTTTCCCGGTCGATTTCCCTGCTCTCGATCAGCCTCAGATGGTCGTTGGCCAGTTTACTATAGCGTTGGACCCCCTCGTTTTTGATATTGCCGTTGATACCGGATTCGACTTCGATCATGCCAGACCAGTTGACCGGAATGATCGTCAGTTCCAGTGCTGCGATATGTTTATCCACAAGATAGACAACACGCCGCTCAATGATCCGTGTCTCCCGTCCCTGTTCATCACAGATATGGATAAGCCGGTGAAGCACTCCCTCTTCGATGTCAATTTCCTGGCGAAAAAAGAGAATATTCGTTTCGTCTATGGACCACCACTTATCCTCTTCGATCCGGAATTTCAGTACGAGCCAGTCAGGCATGTTGACGAGATCTTCGTTTTTCACCGACTCTCCCTCAATCTGCGTTTGAAGACGGTTGTAGCCGCCCGCGATATAGGTTCCGGGATAGTGTATCTCGTCGGCTTCTGCACCGGGAAAAGCAGCACGGGTGACAAAGTAACCGTTGCCCAGAGCACAGAGGACTTCTCTGAGCTTCTCCTTGCCCGGATCATAACTATTATAAGCAAGCGCCCAGATATTCCCCTGCTCGATCGATGAGGAAAGTATGTCAATGAAACGCGGTACTGCCTCTACGTTTTCAATCCGATAATGGGCGGATGTATAACGTGCTTTATCACCATCGACAAGCACACCGATGCCGTATCCCTGGATCGCAGAGAAGGCATCCTCGTCAGTAATATCATCACCCATATAGATGATCTTACTCCCCTTGTTCTTTACCATAAGTGTATCCCCTATCCACTCGATGGCCTTGCCTTTGTTCCATTCCAAACCCGGCTGAAGCTCGTAAACCTTCTTGCCAAGGGTTTTGCGCAGTTTCGGATATCTTTGCAGACTTTCAGCGGCGGCTTTTTCAATAAGCGGCAGCTCTGATTTGGAAACATTACGGTAATGCAGGGCGATAGAAAACTTTTTGCGTTCAATAAAAGCCCCCTCTACATCCTCAAGCATCGATCTGAGCTCCACTTCGAGCGTATCGAGATCTTCCAGGTAAGCGAGTGCGGGCTCATACTCCATTTTGATGCCGGGGCCTTCGATCTCGAAACCGTGACTCCCGGCATAATAGATTCCCTTGATACCGATCCGGCTTTTAATATCGCCGAGTCCCCTGCCGCTTATCACAGCAACGGTACACTGGTTGGAGAGCTTCATCAGCATCGTTTTCATCGATTCGGAGAGATAGGCATCCTGAGGATGTGAGACGATCGGCGTCAGAGTGCCGTCATAATCAAAACAGAAGACGACCTCCCGGTCTCTCATCTGTTTTTCGATCGTCTCGAAACTATCAAAGGCAGAAGGGAGTTCAGTGGTTTCAGTACGTATATCGAGGGCTGACAGCGTCGTCACAACATGATCTGCGCCCGCTGCTTTGAGTGCGTTGTATGCTTTACCATGATCAGAACGGTCAACACCGATAATATTGCCGAAATCCCCCTTTCTGGCGGCCTTTATCCCCGCAATAGAGTCTTCAAAGACAATCGCTCGTACGGGGTCAGCATTCAGTCGTTTTGCCGCCTCCAAAAAAAGGTCCGGTTCGGGTTTCCCCTTCAGTCCAAGATGCTGTAGTTCTACACCGTCGACAATCACATCAAAAAGCGCAGTAAGATTGACACTCTCCAAAATCGCCTTACAGTTTTTGCTTGAGGAGACGACTGCCATCGACAAGCCGAAATTTTTCATTTTCTGAACCAGTTCTATTGATGATTCATAAAGCTTGACGCCTTTTTTCAGAAGATCAAGGAAGCAGCGGTTTTTTTTATTTCCGAGTGCATAGACTGTCTCGGCATCTTCGGGATCATCAGGAGAGCCTTCTTGCAGTTCAATCCCCCGTGATGCAAGAAAGGTACGGATGCCCTCAAGTCTCGGCCGGCCGTCTACATAGGTCAGGTAGTCCTTATCTATATCGAAAGCCCGAAAAGCTTCTTCGCCTGCGTGCAGTTTCAAGAAAGGATCAAATGTCTCCTTCCATGCTTTGGCATGAAGTATTTCGGTTTTTGTCAAAACCCCGTCGAGATCGAATATAGCAGCATCATAGCCAAGTGCTGATAATGTGACTATATCTTCATATTCTATTTTTTTCATGATAATTCATAGCCTTTAGTTATATGTTACTATATTTTTCTAAAATAGTAATAAAAAAATCTATTTGGGGTTATGGTGACTTTAGCCTGTTATTTGTGAAAATTGCTCTTATAGATACATGACATTAATAGAACTATTTCCGAGTCCCTGATTATCCATCACCTATGCAGACAAAACATCTATAATGTTTATGGGTATTTTTAGACGATGGCATAGATGTATCCTTACGTGTCCCGGCTCTACGCTATCATTATTGTAACTAAGTTTGGTAACAAAAAAGAGGAAAAGAAAGAGAGATAAAAGATCAGAGAGTTTTTTTAATTTCCTAACGGGTACCATATCTCCTGATATCGAACCCATCCGTATTAATGGTGATGCTTGTAATTTATTGTTGTTTCATCGTTTGATGAATCATTCCAGATCGGGAGAGAGCATGGAAGAACTTATGGAAGTGGAGACTTTATCGTAGTGTATCCTGTGGATAGTCCCACAACTATTTTTCATAATGTAACATTTACGGCTAAGTCCCTTTGACCATACCTGCAACTTTCATGACAACCACAGCCACCGCACCCACGATCAACCCCACCAGCAGCTCACCGAAAATAAAAGGAATCGCCTCCACCCACGCATGGATCGTATGCACGTTGTGTACGAAGATCCCTCCGGCGACAAGCAGCATCGCCAGCGTACCGATGACGGCAAGCG
Organism: Sulfurovum sp.; assembly: GCA_028696055.1. Taxonomy (GTDB): domain Bacteria; phylum Campylobacterota; class Campylobacteria; order Campylobacterales; family Sulfurovaceae; genus Sulfurovum. The sequence goes on along the minus strand of JAQVHV010000044.1, from coordinate 725 downwards.
CCTTGATCACTTTCGGCAGGGCAAGCACGAAGAACGTCCCCACCCTGCTCTCTCCGCCGCCCAGTGCGATCAGTTTATAGCCGAAGTCATCCATACGTACCAGCAGTGCCACGATACCGTATACCCCCACCGTAGCCAGAAAAGCGACGAATGTCACCGCTGCGATCTGCACGCTGAGCGGTTGAGTGGCAACCGCACTCAGTGCGATGATCACGATCTCGATCGAAAGGATAAAATCGGTAATGACGGCGGATCTGATCTTCTCTTTCTCCTGTGCGAGCACCTCTTCATCGGAAAGTTGCTTCAGACTCTCTATCGGTATATGTTCCCCGTGCGGTACAAAATACTCATAGATCTTCTCTGCCCCCTCATAGGCCAGATAGACCCCGCCGACCATCAGGATCGGTACGATGATCCACGGGGCAAAAGCACTGAGCAAAAAAGCAAAGGGGAGTATGATCGCCTTGTTGACAAAGGAGCCTTTGGTAATCGCCCAGATCACCGGGAGCTCACGCGAAGAGGCAAACCCCGAAGCCTTCTCGGCATTGACGGCAAGATCATCCCCGAGTATCCCCGCAGTCTTTTTCGTCGCTACCTGGGTCATCGTCGAGACATCGTCCATCAGTAGCGCGATATCATCCAAAAGCGCAAAAAATCCTGCTGCCATAGCCATTCTCCTTGATTTGTAAAGATTCTATGCCTGTTATTCTACCATCTTCAAACTC
>JAQVHV010000124.1 GCA_028696055.1 Sulfurovum sp. | reverse complement strand
TCTATAATCCTTATGTCTTATAGATTTTATGTCAAAAAAATTTATTTATCATAGTACTAAACTGTTATCAGGCTGCTGACGCAGGATGAAGAGTGTAGGATCACAACCCACTCCGGATGAGAGGCATTGAGAATCTCTCCCGGCGCAAGAGCTCTGCACGCTTCCATCAGATACCATGTTTAGAGAGAAATGCTTCAAGCTCTTGGGCACTCATTCCGCCGATGTGGCGCTCGACCTCTCTTCCTTGTGCGTCATAGACGATCTGGGTCGGTATCATCTGGATATTGAGTGCCCTGGCCGCCTCACGCTCTTTGCCGACGTCAACAAAAAAGATTTTACTCTCAGGTTTTTTCTGCATATAGCTATAAAGCAGTTTTCCCATCTCCTGGCAGGCATAACATTGTGTTGATCCCACCTCTATCATGATCGGTTCTCCCTTGACGATCTCTTTTGCCACAAGCGTATAAGGGGTTGAGTGCAATTCATTTGAAAAAAGCAGCGAAACGCTAAGTCCTGCTAGAAGTAAAAGCTTAAACATGTACATCCTTTATAATTGTTGATAGGCTAAGATAAAAAAATAGATACCGATCCCTAAAAGAACGATCGCAAATCCTTTTGTCATCCATCCTGTGAGTGTTGCCAATTTGCTGCTTGAGGCAACACTTTGGGCAAATCCGACCGATACTCCTGCGGCAAGCAGCAGGAGTGAATGTCCCAGCGCAAAAGTAAGCACGAGTGCATAGGCGTACCAGTCAGGAGCATTCGCGGCAGTAGTAATGATAGCCACCAGCGGTGCTGAAGCGCAGGGAGTAGAGACCAGACCGAACATCACTCCAATGATAAACGCTCCTAAAAAACGCAAACGGACCAATTTTTCCACCCAACGCCCTTTGTCGATCATCTCTGGCAATATTCCCAACGAATAGAGCCCAATCGCAATGGAGAGAACTCCCGCTGCAATGTAAGCCTCCAGCGGTGCTATGGAGAAGAAAAATCCCATCTTGGCGACCATGTAGGCAAGTATAGAGAAGCTCACCGCCACCCCGAATGCGAACAAAAACGAAAAGAGATAGGTAAAGCGAACCCGTTCACGTGGTGTGAGATCGGAACTCATCCCCAATGCACTTCCGACCAACAATGGCACCGAAATGATCGAGCAGGGAGCCAAAGAGGTCAATGCCCCGATCCCGAATGCTCCGGCAAAAATGAGAGCACCGTGTGATTCGAGAAGCCCCGTTAATAATGTTTCCATCAGTTCGCTTTGATCATATCGACAATTTCATCTACACTCAACAGCTTGCCGGTACTGACGACTTTGCCGTCGATCACAAGCCCCGGAGTGCTCATGACACCATACTCCATGATCTTCATGATATCCTCGACCTTTTCGACCTGGGCAAATTTTCCGCTTTTTGCCACTGCCTGTTTCGCCGCTTCTTCAAGGGCTTTGCATTTTGTGCAACCTGTTCCTAAAATTTCGATCTTCATAGTAAACATCCTTTCATCATCGGTTCCAACTCCTCTGCCTTCACATCACCTGTGATCGTGATGCTTGCACCGTTCTCCTCAGCCTCTACTTCGACATTCTCGATCTTTGCCATCATTTGCGGATCGCATGCACAACTGCACTGCCCATCCCGACACTCCTGGACCTTGGCCGCAATCTCCTCGGCTTTGAAACCGCCTAAAAACGCCTTTACGCCACTCTCTGTATTGTTTACCTTAAACATGATTTCTCCTTTTATAAAATTGCATTGAACAGATACCCGATAACGATGATCCCGCTTCCGGCAATGGTAAAAAAGATACCGATAAGTTTGAGCGAAAGAATCTTTTTGAGTATCAGTGCTTCAGGCAGACTCAATGCCGTGACCGCCATCATAAAACTCAGTGCAGTCCCCAAAAGCATCCCTTTGCCTGTGAGTACTTCTACCAGAGGCATCACGCCCGCGGCGTTAGAGTACATCGGGATCCCCATGATCACGGCGATGATCACGGCAAAGGGATTGCCCTCACCGGTATAGCGTGCGATAAAATCCGTCGGGATATACCCGTGTATCCATGCCCCTACCCCTACACCAAGCAGTACATAGAGATAGATCTTCCTGAAGATATCCGATGTATATCTCCATGCCTCTTTTGCTCTCTCCTTCAATGTCAGCTTGACAAGTTCGGCATCCAGTTCAGAATCCGTTGGCTTCACATCCAACAGTATCTCTTTTTCTGCACCTGTTTTACCGATAAGATATCCTCCGATGACAGCCACCGTAAGCCCGAAAGCGATATATATCGCCGTGACTTTCCAGCCAAAAAGCCCAAAAAGCATCGCTATGGCGATCTCATTGTTCATCGGAGCGGAGATCAGATAACTGAACGTCACGCCTACCGGGATCCTTGCCTGAATAAACCCAAGAAAAAGCGGGATCGCAGAGCAGGAGCAAAACGGCGTGATGATCCCGAACAGGGAAGCCCCCACATGACCGTAGAGTGCCGACTTCCCCTGGAGATGTGCCCTGACATACTCCGTATTGACCCACGTTCTTAAAAAGGACACTGCAAAGATGATCGTAAGCAGCAAGAACCATATCTTTACCGTGTCATAGATAAAGAAGTGTAAGGCATCCGCCAGCCTCCCTTCCATCCCTGCAAAGCCGTAGATAAACTCCTTGCTGAGTTCATACCACATTTAGCAAAGCTCCTCTTTGATCACAGGCAGCAGCTCTTTTTCAATTAGATCGAGCGTTTTGGCGTACTCTTCGACTGCTTTGCCGCTTGGGTCTTCAAAGCCCAGATGTATTGTCCTGACCGCTTTGGGAAACATAGGGCATGTCTCATTGGCATGGTCACAGACCGTTACGACCAGATCAAAGGGTGTATTCAGTACCGTATCGATGACTTTTGAGTGATATTCATCCCTCCAGTACCCTTTTGACACTAAGAGCGCCTGTGCATTCGGATTGACTTTTCCGCTCGCTTTGACGCCTGAACTTTGAGCGAAGACACAATCACCAAGCTTGGCATTGATCAAAGCCTCTGCCATGATGGAACGGCAGCTGTTTCCCGTACATAAGATCAATACATTTTTTTTCATAGTTTACATCCTTGTGTTTGTGATATTTTGTTTAAAGCCGGAAGTACGATATCAAGGTGACGTATCTCTTCCAAGGCTTCACTGCGAAAGCGGTCTAACGGTTTTCTGATGGAGTAGTAGGCCCAGGTCCCCTTACGATCAACCCGTAAAAATCCGGCATCTTTGAGGATTTTCAGGTGACGGGAGAGACGTGACTGGATCATCTCGAAAGATGCCTGCATGTCGCAGACACAGGTCTGGCCGTATGTATCCAGAAAACGCAGGATCAATACCCTGGTCTCATCATTCAATGCGGCAACACTTTTTAAGAAAATTTCCATCGTTTACTCCTTTCAGGATCGGCAAAGTATAACAGAATTAAATCCTTAAATCAAGATATCTTGATATATTTATTCTATTTTCGCTATAGTTAGCAAATTAATTCATGGGAGTTACTATGTTTCTGGCAATTTCGGTCTTTTTATTGACCTTGGTCTTTGTGATCTGGCAGCCCAAAGGGCTTCAGATCGGCACAACAGCAGTGATAGGTGCCATCGTTGCACTGCTGGCTGGTGTAGTCAGCTATACAGATGTGATCGTGGTCATTGATATTGTCTGGGATGCCACACTGGCTTTTATCGGGATCATCATCCTTTCGATGGTGCTTGACCAGATAGGATTTTTCGAGTGGGCAGCGATCAGG
>JAQVHV010000123.1 GCA_028696055.1 Sulfurovum sp. | reverse complement strand
GCACTCAACCGGCACATCAGCAAAAGCGAAAGCATAGAACGAAACAGTATCGTTTCCAGGATAGCCAAGGGGGTGACAAAAGAGGGAGAGGAAAAGATACTGAAATCTTTGCCCTATTTTTATAATGTACAGTTGGATGAGTATATCAGCACAGAAGAGCTGATAGAGGTCAAAGAGGACCTTGAGCTCAGTCCTCTTATCAAAAAGGTCGAGACGTTTGGAAGTAACTATGAATCAAACTATAGGCTCTTTAGTTTTATCAAATTCACGTTGAAGATCTTTATCGGATTTATGTCGGTTGTGAGCCTTTTTCTGATTATGAAGCAGATGGAGATCTGGAGATATGCGCACCAGGAGCGTATGCAGATCATGGAGATCTTCGGCGCACCCTTGATGCTGCGAAGCGGCGTTCTCTTCAAGGTGGCGATCATAGATGCGATCGCTGCGACACTGATTGTCAGCAGTATCTTTCTCTACCTCAAGTTTCGGTGGGCAGCTAACAGTGGTATAGAGATCATGGTACAGAACAAAGATTTTCTCTTCAGGATCACTGACATAGCGATTTTGCTGGCTGCGGCATTGTTGATCGTGATCATCTCGGTCTATTCTGTAGTCTATAGCAGCAAGGGAGTACAGGAGTGAGACTGATTATCCTCTCATACCTGATGGTCTGCTCACTTCTCTACGGTGCGACAACCGTAGAGAAAATAAAAGATTCTGAAAAGGTACTGAAAGACGCTTCAAGCAAGAAAAAACAAACCAGCAGAAAACTGGAGAAGATCGCTGAAGATATTAAAAAAGCAGAAAACGATGTTGCTTTTCTCGATCAGAAGATCGGTCAGCTCAAAGCAGATGAGGAGAAAACAGAAAAAGCCTATATCCAGCTGAAGAGCGAGTTGGAGAAAGCGGAAAAGGAGCTTGACCAGGTTTCTGCCGAGATCAAAAAAAAGCGCGAGACTTTTCTGACTCTGGCAACAGAACAGTTCTCCGTGATTTTCGCACTGCAGCAGTCGAAGATGGAGACGCGTGATTCTGTGATCTCCTATGAAGTCTATAAAGCGTATGAAACATACAACAATGCAGAGCTTGAATCCCTGAAAAATGATATTGTCGCCTTGGAAAAAACACAAAACAATAAACGTGTATTACGTGACAAAACCCAGAAATCTCTCTCTGGGATTATTGTAAAGCGAAAAGATTTTACTCAGAAGAAAAAAGCAAAAGAGGCTTATGTAAAGAGATTGATAGAAGATGAGGAGAAGTATCAAAAAAGGTTTAATGATATTGTAGACAGACAAAGCATGCTTCGCGATACGCTTGCACAGCTCAATATTTTGCATAAAAAAGAGGTGGAAGAGGCAAAGCGTGCCGAAGAAGCACGCAAAGAGGCGATACGCCTGGAAAAAGAGCGGAAACGGAAAATAAGACTTGCACAGGAGAAAGAGCGGGATGCGCAACTTGCACTGATGAAAGCTCAGACCAAAGAGGCAAAACAGGTAGCAGAACGTGCAGCCAAAGAAGCCAAAACAAATCGTATGGCAGCAGAAAAACAGAGTGAAGCCGTAAGAAAAGTACACACTTCCTATAAAAAAGGCGATACCTATGCCTATAGGGGGAGTAAGACGATCTCGCCTATCAGCGGTGCAAGGGTGGTCAAAAAGTTCGGAACGTATGTTGATCCTGTCTATAACATCAAGATCTACAATGAGTCTATTACGCTTCAGGCTCCGCGTCAGGATTCAAAAGTCCAGAATGTGCTGGATGGAAAGATCGTTTATTCGGGAAGCAGCAGTATGCTTGGGAAAGTTGTGGTTATCGCACACAGCGGAAAGCTCCATACTGTCTATGCCGGTCTTTCGAAGATCGCTCCGAATATCAGAAAAGGGCGCAAGATCAAAAAAGGATATGTAGTAGGCAAAGTAAATAGCAAACTGATCTTCCAGGCGACAAAAAACTCCAAACATATCGATCCATTAAGGCTCATCACACTCTGATGGACAGAGGATTTGTGGAGGGGCTGTTACGCGGCGGTTTAAACCCAACCTAAACCTCTTTTGGATATAATCGCGAAATTCTATAAAGGGCTACGAGTGGCAAAAAGAGTATTAGTAAAGTTTTCTGGTGAAGCATTGGCTGGTAAAGAAGGGTATGGTATTGATACTCAGATACTTAAATTTATTGCGAGTGAGATCAAATCATTGATCGATGCCGGTATAGAAGTCGGTGTTGTGGTCGGCGGCGGGAACATTATCCGCGGGGTTACTGCCGCATCTGACGGTATTATCACGCGTACAAGCGGTGACTATATGGGAATGTTGGCAACGGTGATCAATGGTGTAGCGATCCAGGAAGCGCTTGAGCACATCGGTGTGGAGACAAGACTTCAGACTGCGATCGATATGCAGGAGATTGGCGAGGCATTTATCGTAAGACGTGCAAGACGTCATCTTGAAAAGGGCAGAGTCGTAGTTTTTGCGGGAGGTACGGGGAACCCATACTTCACAACGGATACGGCTGCGACATTGAGAGCATCAGAGATTGGCGCTGATATGTTGATCAAAGCTACAAAAGTTGACGGAGTATACGATAGAGACCCCAACAAATACCCTGATGCAGTAAAACTTGACACAATCAGTTATGACAAAGCACTTGAGGATCATATTAAGGTGATGGATGATACGGCGATCGCACAGGCAAAAGACAACAAACTGCCGATCGTAGTATGCAACATGTTTGAAAAAGGCAATCTTCTAAAGATTATAAACGGTGATACAAGTCTCTGCTCGGTTGTAAAGTAGGGATCAACTAATTGCTCAGGCAGTAACGTCATCAAGAGTAAAAGGATAACAATGAGAACAGAAGTATTAACGGCAAAAGCACTGGAAAAAGTAAACCATGACAAATACCTTTTGGCAAATGCAGTAGGAAAAAGAGCTGAGGCGATCTCCAATGGAGCAAAACCTAAAGTAGATGCAGATTTGAAAAAAATGAAAGCAACAGATATTGCACTTTTGGAGATTGCTGAAGGTAAAATTGAAGTTCATCTAGAGGAGTAGGCCTCTTGGACGCTTTTTTGGAAAAAGCCAAACATATCAACACAATTGAAGAGGCGAAATCTCTTCTGTGGGAATATGTACCCTCTCCTCAACCCAGTACCAAAAAAGCACTGGAACTCTCTTCTAAAGCACATGATGGGCAGTTTCGGAAAAGCGGTGAACCCTATATCGTTCACCCGATCCTTGTCGCAGCGATCACTGCTGCTTTTTCAAACGACGAAACGATGGTCCAGGCGGCACTTCTGCACGATGTGGTTGAAGATACACACTATGAGATAGAAGATCTGGCGGATGTGTTTGGAGAGGATGTCATGCATCTGGTGGAAGGGCTGACCAAGATCGTCCAGATCCGTGATGAAAAACTTGTCTCTTCTGCCTCTGATGAACGGTTGATCAACTCAGCACTCAGTTTTAGAAAAATGCTGATCGCATCGATCAAAGATATCCGTGTACTGGTCATAAAGCTCTGCGACAGACTGCACAATATGCTGACACTCGATGCCCTGCCCCCCCATAAACAGAAACGTATCGCTGAAGAGACTTTGGTGGTTTATGCCCCTATCGCACACCGGTTAGGTATCGCCAGAATGAAGAATCAGCTCGAAGATCTGAGTTTCTACTACATCTATCCGGATGACTATAGGCATATCGATGAGTATATCAAGTCAAATGCGCAGAACCTTCAGCTCAAACTGAATGCGTTTATCCAGAAAGTCACAGAGATGATGCTGAAGGATGGATTTGAAGAGGGGGAGTTTGATA
>JAQVHV010000122.1 GCA_028696055.1 Sulfurovum sp. | reverse complement strand
TTGAAGCACCAACTGGCGCTGTATTGCCAGATTCTTCCCAACTTAGAAACGAAACCCCGGCACCCACATAGAATCCGCTCTTTTCCGGAGCTGGTGCTGCCACCTCCTCAATCGGTGTATATACCGGTGCGATATCTCCTCCTGCCATTGCAAAAGTACCTAATGCCAAACACGCTACTATCGATAAACCTAACTTTTTCATAATGAACTCCTTGTCATTGTTGTGGGGAAATTATATATCCTTCTTATACAATATCATTAAAATTATTAAAAAATTATAAAATCGGTGAATTCCTGCAGCGCTGTGATACATTAGATAAAACCTAGGTTTTTTTCATCAAAACCGTTTAGGTTTGGGAAAATACTCTCAAGCTCACTGACACTGTATGATCCGAACCATGCAGCGAGTGTTGCAAGGTACTGCTCCACGGAAGTCGTGGGGATCACACGCCCGGTTTTTGTGATATAGTCGCTGGTATACCCTCCTGCTGTCATCTTCAGCTCGGGGATCTCTCCATAGATCCGGCCTCCTTTGACTGCACCACCCATGACCAATGCATGCCCTCCCCATCCATGATCCGTGCCGTTGCCGTTGGGTACGAGAGACCTCCCAAAATCCGAACCGGTAAAGGTGGTTACCTGCTCTGAGAGCTGCATACTCTCTACGGCATCCTGAAACTCACGTAAAACGCTGTTGAGGTAGTTGAGCTTCAGGGGATGGTCTGTCATTTGCAGGTCATGATGGTCAAAACCGTGCAAACGGGCAAAAAAGATCTGTCGTTTCGGAGTGTTTGGAAGCTGCGCATGTACAGAGATAAGTCTGGCAATCATCTCCATCTGCTTTGCCAGCGGTACGCCGGGTTCATTGTCAAGGGTGCTGGCAAAGTGAAAGTCTGATGCCCCCTCCAGTGCTCCGCTCACACTTTCGCGGTAGTCAATATTTTTGATCTGGTTATCGGCATAGGCTTTGACCAGCAGATGCTCGCTCTCTACCTCCCTTTGAATGATCTGGTGAAGTATCCCGTCAAATGCAGCTTTGGAGTCCGGATCAGCATAGCCGTAATGATCGAAGGGGCGGATATCTCCGCTGATCTCAAAGGCAGGCTTTGCTCCCCCGGATTGCATAAAGTTGCTCCCATCGACACTGATATTGGTAAAATCACTGCGATTTTCAATCAGGTTTGCCGCTCTGGCCGCCCAACCGGAGGGTTCAAGGGTATTGGAGTTTGCGGTCATCCACTGTTTCTGTTGATCGATATGGGAAAAGAGCTGAGGAGGATGGGCTATACCGGCTTCGAACTCCTCCTTGGTGACCGGCCTGATGAGCGTCCCTACGTTTGCAATGATGGCAAGTTTATCCGCATTGAACATCTCCTGCATTGCAGGCATAGTGAAAAGGCCATACTCCGTGTTTTTCAATGGCAGCAGCGCATCTTTGGAGACACTGAGGTTGCCTCTGATTTTGGCATAGTCATCGTAGGCTGCAGCGGAGGTCGGAACGATCATGTTGAAGGCATCGTTGCCTCCTTCCAGAAATACGCAGACCAGGGCTTTGTAGTCAGAAAACTCCTCCGCCTTCAGCGGCGAAAACACTCCGAGCAAAGAGAGCAGGGAAGAGGAGCTGAGGGCAAGCGAAGCCTGTAGTTTTAAAAAGTCGCGTCTATTCATTGTTTTGCTTTTCATTGCCTACCTCTCTATGGCATATTCTGCAGAGAGAACGATCAGTGCGATGATCTGTTCTGTGATATCCTGCGCATTTTGATGTGTAGCCGCATAGCCGATAAGTTCATCTTTTAGATCACTGCTCATTTGACCTGACATCAAAAGGAGGTTCAGGTGTTCGATGAGTGTCTCCGGGCCTTGAAGTGTCAGCAGGTTTTTCTCATAACCAAGATCGAGAGCGATCTGATCGTGCAGCGTATCCGTCAATCCAATCACACTCAGCATGACACGTCCAAAGTCGCTCATCTTCAAAGGAGAGAGTACTTTGAACTCCGGGCCCACAAGGTTGTTTTTCTGCAGGATGCCTGAGGGGCTATAGGTAGGCTGGAAGTAGTTGAACACTGATGGTGCAGCAAGGGGCTGGAGGTGGAGACCAAGATTCTGCGCTGCTTCAAAGTCATAAAACGGATAACTGCTGATGGAGGGATCGCCTGCGGCATGAAAGGTCCTCATCACCGAAGCGATACGGATAAGCTGTTCTCTCAACTTTCCATCTGTCTGAGGCGATGGGTGTTGATCCTTGTATTTGAGGAGGGCTTCTTCATCTGTCAGGACAGCTCTGATCACCGCTTTCATATCCCCCCTGACGCCTGATCCGTTATCGTTGAACGCGGATGCCACCCTGGCAATGTATTGCGGTGACGGATTGCTGGTAACGAGCCTTTGTATCAGCTGCTTGCCTATATATGGGCCTACATTGGGATGGTTGAAGATGATATCGATCGCATAGCTGAGATCATCCTTCGCTGAAAGGCCCGAGGGAATGCTTTGAGGCGCGGCATAAGCATCATTGAAGGTATCGGAAAAAACTTTTTCTCTTGTATCGTGATAGGCTTCGTAGGCAACCATGGGTTTGACAAGAGAGGCTAAGGTATTTGTACCGTCCAGGTAATAAAATGCACCATTGTCGCTTGTCCACCCGGTATAAACCTTGGCGAACTCCTCGATATCTTTCTGTGTATAGGTAGGTATGGGCTTGCCGTCCAAAAGCTTCGGTTCACCGTTGAGTTCGAGCTGCACCAGTCCTATACTGAAAAGCTGGAGGATCTCTCTGGCATAGTTCTCGTCTGCATGCACCAGTGTGCCGTTTTCAGTCGTATGTTCTTTCATATTGCCCCAGGTACTGAGGTAGATGCCCATCGAAGGGTGCAAAGCGGTATGGTAGAGGATCTCTCTGTAGTTTCCGAATGCATGATCCAGCAGCAGGTCAAAATAATCAGCAAGCGGATAGTGATATTCTACTCCGATGGAGGAAACGACAATGATCTCGCTCAAGGCCAAAGCGACCCTTTGCCTCAGCTGGTCCTCGGCGTTGACAGCGATACTGTACCAGGCATTGTAAAAGGCTTTGCGTACGACCACATCCCGAAGATCTCTGCCCTGATGTCTGTTGATCCAGTCAAGATATTTTGTTGGTTTTTTTTGAAACTGCTCATTGAGCCAGATAGTGTAATCTCCCATTTCAAGGAGTTGGTCGATATCCTCTTTTCGTCCCCCGAAAGTCGCATGCGCAAGGAAGTTTGCCGCCCCTTCTTTGCTCTCTACGGGTATCTGAATGGCAGTATCCGGTTCGGAGGAAGGATCAGGGTCTGTGTCGCCGCCTGATCCGGAACAGCCCACGAGAATAAGTATTGATAAAACACCAGGAAGTAACTTATGAATATAACTATGCATCTCTTCTCTCTATTTGTAAAGGTACAAGGAGGTTGATTGCTCTACATCGTTGTTCAAACTATTTCATTCATTGTAACAGAAGGAGTTTAAAAAGATATTGAAAGAAAGTGATGGTACAAATTTATAAAATATTATAATTGATCCAAATTAGAGGGCAAGTATCCAACGCTCAATGATAGAGAGTAAATAAGAAAGGTAAAGATGTTTTGGATGAAGTGAGTAAAGAATGACGTGCTATAATCATTTGAACAGCGAAAGATACTGTATGAAAAAGGAAGTAAGCCATGAAAAAAGCTATTGGATCGCATATCAAAAGAAATGAAATAAGGTATCTGGCTTTTCTGTTTGGAACAGCCTCTTTGTCTATCTTTTGTATAGGTATAGCCTTCATGTTCAATGGTGCCATCGAATCATCATTTGGAATGTTTGC
>JAQVHV010000043.1 GCA_028696055.1 Sulfurovum sp. | reverse complement strand
TCGAATCCTGACGGACGTACCACTTTATATATGCGGATGTGGTGAAATTGGTAGACACGCCAGACTTAGGATCTGGTGCCTCACGGTGTGAAGGTTCGAGTCCTTTCATCCGCACCACCTTTATTTAATTCTCTCTCAAATACAATCAACAAACATACTTTACTAACTTAAGGTTTTTTTATTCACTTAAAAAACTGTGCTTCTTATTTTTCTGAATTTTTGTATAATAACAGTAATGATGTTACCTAGAAAAGCAAGGGGATAGGATTATGGATAAAAATTTGCTGGTATTCATTGCTGTGGGGTTGGCATTTATCTATTTTGTGACCCATTTTATCAATGACCTTCAAGAAGAAGATGCACAGCTTCAGAGTACTGCATACCAGAAAAAGCACAGTTTCGATCAATTTATGAAAAGAGACAGTATAGGACAGGATATTCTGGATGTGGAGGGCGAGAGTGAGGAGGTACAGGTCTCCGCATGGAACCAGTCCAAGCTGAAACAGGAACTGATAGGGTACTTCCCGGATTTTGATACGATGAAACTGTTTGCCAAAGAGAGAGTAAGGGGTGAGATACTCCATAGCAAACTCCATCAGCATATCGACAGTGTGGAAAAAAGATTCTTTTCAGGGGAGATAGATGCCGAAAAGGCGAAAAAAGAGCTGGAGACCCTTTAGGGCACCTATTATCAGAGGTGCCCTTAAGTAGGAAAAACCTACTTAATAACAAGGGTTACTCATATTGTTACGGTCTGCATAGAGGTAGACTTCAACACGTCTGTTGAGCGCTCTGTTCGCTGCACTGTTGTTGTCTACAAGTGCTTTGTCGTATGAACATCCTTTGACCTTCGGATAACCGTTGACTGCGAGGATGTCCGCGACACTTCTTGCGCGTCTTTCCGAAAGCCTTTGGTTATACTCATAGCTGCCGCGGTTATCTGTAAATCCTGCCACACCTACAACAGTTTGTGGATATCTCTCCAGCAGCTGTGCGATCTTCTGTACTTTATATCGTGCACTTGACTGAAGATTTGCCGAGTCTGTCGCAAACATCATCTTGTCTCTGAACATAATATGTACATAGGTTGGGGTTTTGGATACGACGATATCTCTCTCCGGATCCAGCTGGGCCAATGGGTCATTTGATACACCGGTACCCAGTGCCCTTGCGACTTCATTTGCCTGCTGATCCAGACTGTATCCTACCGCTCCTCCTGCAAGGGCTCCCAAAGCCGCGCCGATCGCCGCTCTCTGTCCTTTGTTGTGTCCTTTGGTGTTATATCCGATCATGGCTCCTGTCGCAGCACCTGCAAGTGCTCCGGTTTTTGTACGGTCATAGCTGCTGTCCTGTACCAGTCCCGGTTGATTGTAGCACCCTGTGAGCATAAATAGTGCCAGGGTAGAAGCGAGTAGGGGTTTAGTGAATTTCATGATTTTCTCCTTTGATCTTTTTATTCCCAGCCGCCGTCATTTACAGGCTCTGGATCTCGATTATCTACGGCATTGCCTATGGCACCGCCTGCAAGTGCGCCTGCAGCGGCACCCAGCACCGCATTTCTGCCTTTGTGGCGTCCTGAGGCATTGTAGCCAATGACTGCACCTGCCACTGTTCCTGTTGCAACGCCTGTCTGTGTTGCATTGCGCGGTACAGCTTCTGTACCGGTACATCCGCTCACTATTACTGCCGCTGCCACAGAGAAGGCAGAAGTTTTCACTATCTTTTTTTTCATTCCGGATACACTCCAATGATATATTTTGAAACAATTATAGCATAAGAGTGTGGTGGAATTGTGTTATTGGGAGGGAGGGGTGACGATTTTTTCATGCCACTCATAGAGGGTCTTTTCGAAGCCTATCTGTTGGGTCTGGTAGAAGGATTTTGGACGGATAAGATACTTCTGTGCGACCCATCCTCCGTAGCTGTGCGGATAGAGGTAGTGTTTTGCATGGGTTTTTATATGTGGGGGAATGGGATCGACCTCTCCCTCTTTGACTGCTTTCTGCGCACGGTTGATCGCTTCATAGGCGCTGTTTGACTTGGGAGAAGAGGCGAGGTAGATCACCAGCTGGCTCAGTGAGATGCGTGCCTCGGGATACCCGATATGTTTCACGATATTGAGGGCGGAGCTGGCAAGGTTGAGCGCATGGGGATTGGCATTGCCGATATCTTCAGAAGCAAGTATCGCCAGCCGTCTGGCGATAAACTCTGCGGGTTCTCCCCCTTCAATGAGCCGTGCCAGATAGTAAAGCGCTGCATCGATATCCGAACCCCTGATGCTCTTGATCATCGCGGATGCCAGCTCATAGTGGCTTTCGCTCTCGCTGCTTCCGGCCTGCATCGCATGCGGACGGATCTGCTTGAGCACCTCAAGGGTGATCTCTCCGGCGATATGCGCACTTTCAATAAGATTGAGCGCGGCCCTCAGGTCTCCGCCCGAGGAGAATACCGCATACTCCAGCGCCTCTTCATCAATGGCGATACTCTCTTTTTGGATCACGTTGCGCAGATAGTTTTTCATTGCAACAGGATTGACAGCCTTGAGCTCAAATAGATGCGAACGCGAACGCATTGCCGCGGTGAGCGAGAAGTAGGGGTTTTCTGTCGATGCACCGATGATCAGCGCCGCCTGCGTCTCCATAAAGGGCAGAAGCACCTCCTGCTGGTTCTTGCTCAGCCTGTGAACTTCGTCGATGAAAATGAGGGGTTTCTGCAGGGCATGGGCATAGTTTTTAAAGATTGTCCGCAGTTCCTCGATCTTCATTGTGGTCGCATTGAGCTCATAAAAGGGCCTCTCCAGCGCAGAGGCGATCACTCTGGCGAGTGTGGTTTTGCCGCATCCCGGGGGACCATAGAAAAAGATGTGGGGGAGGGTATCTCTTTCGATCATTTTGCGCAGTATGGCATCTTTGCCCAGCAGATGCTCCTGCCCGATGATCGCATCTAAAGTTTTTGGACGGTAGTTCAGTGCAAGTTTCAACATCATTTAAAGCGCTTAAATGCCTCTTTGACCTCTTTTTTAAACTCGGAAAGAGAATCCGACGCATCTCTCTCTTTTTTGCCTTTTTTGCCCTGTTTCTGTGTGTTCTGCTCGTTTTTTTCCGCGATGATCGCATTTTTCTTTTTGCGTTTCATAAACTCGTGGAGATCATCGTACTCCTTGCGGGAGAAGTAGCGCGTTTTGTTCTCGGGAAGGTTGTTGAGATCCACCCCTCCGTAGGAGACACGCTTGAGGTCCAGTATCGTTGCACCGAAGTGTCCGAAGAAACGTCTCAGCTCACGGTTTTTCCCCTCCTTGATCGTCACGCGAAGCTTGGTAAAGTTTTTCCCCTGGGTGCGAATCTCATAATAGGCAAAGGGGGCAAACTCCATCGAGGTGATCTTGCTCTTTTCGTGGGCACCTGCACGTGCATCATCAAGAACAAGACCCTCCTGCATCGCCTGCATCATCTCTTCGGTGATCGGCTTATCGATCTTGATGTTGTAGGTACGGTCAAGGGGACTCTCCATCAGGGCCTGCGCGACCTCCGGGGAGTCCGTAAGCAGCAGAACACCCTCTGAAGCATAGTCCAGCCTTCCTACGGGGATAAAGTGTCTGTATTTGCCCGGAAGTTTGTGGTAGATCGTCGTTCTTCCCCTGTCATCCCTTTTGGTCACCAGTACCCCTTTGGGCTTGTTGTAGACAACCATGGTGACTTCGCCGGTCTGGCGTTTTTTGAGAAGTTTGCCCTTGATGTAGATCTTGTCATCCTCTTTGACCTCATAGGCAAAGTCTTTGAGGACTTTTTTATCCAAAGTGACTTCGCCTTCTTCGATCAGTTTGTCGGCTTCCCTTCTTGAGTATCTGGTATTGTGTGAAATGTATTTGTTGAGTCTCATAGTGTTTTCCTTGTGGCCTCTACAAAACAAAGCTCTGTAGAGTATGCTGGGGCTCTCTCCTCTCTGGCATCTGCCTTAGAGAAACAGCCCTCTTTAGTTACTTTTAATGCCTGCATTGACAAGATCATGGATATGAAGTACACCGATGATCCTGCCCGCGTGATCAGTGATGGGTAGCAGCTGGATACGTTTCGTCTCGATGATCTCGAGCGCATCGCTTGCAAGCAGTTCTGTATTCTGGTAGCTTGTGGGGTGCAGTGTCGCATAGGTGATCGCAGGGTAGTTCAGGTCAAAATCTTTTTTCATAAGCGCACGCCTGAGGTCACCATCGCTCAATAGACCTTTCAGCACGCCATTCTGATCGACGATAAGCACTGTCCCCATTTTTCCCTCGCTCATCACGACGACCGCTTCTTTGAGTGTCGTCTCTTCACTGATGACCGGCAGGTTCTCTGTCTGCATCAGGTCCCTGATCTTTACAAAAAGTCTCTTGCCAAGGCTCCCCCCGGGGTGGAATGAGGCAAAATCCTCCTGCCTGAATCCTCTTTTCCTCATCAGTGCCACGGCAAGTGCATCGCCGATGGCCATGGTAAGGGTAGTGGAGGTGGTCGGCGCCGCACCCAGGGGACAGGCCTCTTTCTCTACCGAAATATCCAAAAAGACATCAGCGTAGCGTCCCAGTGAAGAGTCCGGATTGCCCGTCAGCCCGATCAGCGGGATATCAAAGCGTTTGATATGCGGGAGTATCTTGGTAAGCTCTTCGCTCTCTCCGCTGTTGCTGATCGCCAGCACAGCATCTCCGTAGCTGATCATCCCCAGATCACCGTGCAGTGCCTCTGTTGGGTGGAGGAAGAAGCTGGAGGTTCCGGTACTGGCAAACGTAGCGGCCATCTTCGCCCCTACAAGTCCGGATTTGCCCACACCGGTGACGATGAGTTTTCCTTTGGTATTGTAGATAAGTTCTACCGCATCCAGAAAACGGTGATCCAAACGCTCGGAAGCCTTTAAAAGCGCATCCGCTTCGATCTGAAAGGTCTCTTGTGCAATTGTGATAAGGTCCATACTACTACTTTTGATGATTTTTTAAATTATAGCATATTTGGATCTCCCCCGGGGGAGATCATGCTTTATACGATGAAGATCGTCGGGATGATAAGCGGATAACGTTTTTTCGTGCGGATCACATGTTTCCTGATCACATTTCTGATGTTGTTCTCCACATCTTTGTGGTTCTTGAGGGATTCCGGTTTGAGGTTGAGAAGCACGGTTTCGATCAGCTGTTCGATCTCTTTTTGGAATTTTCTGCTCTCTCTCTCCGATACCAGACCATGCGTGGTAATGACCGGTTTCCCGACGACCTTCTGGTTATCTTGGGAGATCTGCGCTGCAACATTGATGATCCCGTCTTCAGCCAGTTTCTGTCTGTCCAGCACGACATCATCTTCGATCTGCATATTGTTCTGGTTGTCGATATAGGTTTTGCCGCTTTTGACGGTTTTGACCTTCTTGAGGTACTTGGAGGTGATCTCTATCTGGTCTCCGTCGCTCATAAGAAGGATATTTCTTTCATCCACGCCGCACTCTACGGCTGTTTTCGCATGTTTGGCGATATGGTTGTACTCTCCGTGCACCGGCAGGAAGAACTTGGGCTGTACCAGTCTGAGTATCAGTTTCTGTTCCTCCTGTGAAGCGTGTCCGGAGACATGGATATCGCTGAACTCTTTATAGCGTACCGTACAGCCTGCTTTCATCAGTTTATTCATCAGGCTTGATACTGAGGCTTCGTTGCCCGGGATCGCCGAAGCGGAGATGATGACCGTATCGTTGGGCTTGAGCTTGACATGACGGTGCTCATCGGTAGCCATACGGTTGAGTGCGGCCATTGTCTCTCCCTGGGAGCCTGTTGTGACGATCAGGATCTCGTCATCCGGGTACTTTGGTATCTCATGTACTTCGATGAAGTGCCTGTCATCGATATCCACATATCCAAGTGCACGGTTGGTTTCCACGTTGCGCTCCATAGATCTTCCGATCACACAGATCTTTCTTCCGTACTCTACGGCACGCTGCATCGCCTGGAAGATACGGTGGACATTGGAGGAGAAGGTGGACATGATCACCCTTCCTTTTGCCAGGTCGAAGAGGGTGTCAAAGGTTCTTCCTACGACAGTTTCACTCTTGGTAAATCCCGGGTTGTGCGAGTTGGTGGAGTCTGAGAAGAGACAGAGTACCCCTCTCTCTCCATAGTGCGCAAAACGCTGCAGGTCTGTGGTAAATCCGTCTACCGGTGTATGGTCGATCTTGAAGTCCGCAGTGTGCACCAGGATCCCCGCCGGTGTCTCGATAGCAAGCGAGCAGGCATCGATAATGGAGTGTGTGACGTGCATCCACTCGACCTTGATATCACCGATCTCATACTGTTGTCTTTTGGTAATGTAGCGGAAGTAGCTCGTATCTGCTTTCAGCCCATGCTCATTGAACTTGTTCTCGATCATGGCCAGTGCAAGCGGTGTTGCATAGATAGGGAACTTCAGCTCCTTGAAAAGGTAGGGGACTGCACCGATATGGTCTTCGTGGCCGTGGGTGATAACGATCCCTTTGATCTTCTCTTTGATGGTATGGAGGTAGCTGAAATCGGGTACGAGGATATCCACGCCGTGCATACTCTCATCCGGGAAGCTCATCCCCACGTCGATGATGATCGCCGATGTTTCTGTCTCGAGTACGGCCATGTTCCCGCCGATCTCACCGAGTCCTCCAAGCGGCGTGAACCTTACCTTGTTCTTGTTGCCCAGATCGATCTTTTTCCAGGGCTGCATTCTCTGGTGCTGCAGTCTCATGTTTTCATCGATGGATGCACGCATCTCTGCATTGACCGTAGTAGGGTTCTTTCTTTTATTGTTTCTGCTCTTTGCGCTTGGTTGGCGGCTTTTTGCCGGGCGGTTTCTGCTTTGCCCCTCTTTTTGCGGTTCACTGTCCGGGCGGGCCGGTTTATTGGAGCTCGGTCTGTTCGCGCCCGGTTTTCTGCCTGCACCGCTTCTCTGCTGTTGCTGCGGTTTTCTTTCCGGCTTTTTCTCTGAAGGGGTTTCGCTTTTGTTCCCGTCTACCGCTTTGGGTGCCTCTTTTCTGTTGGGCTGAGGCTTCTGTTGGTTGCTCTGTCTATGGGGGTTAGGCCTTCTGTTTCTCTGTGTTGGCTGACCTTGCTTTTGATTTTCGTTGTTTTGGTTCTCGTTCATCTAGATTATCCTTCAATGCATTATATAAGTGATGATAAATAGATGTCCCAACTTCATGAGGCCGTAGATTGGAGTCTAGTTCCTGTTGGATAAAAGTTTCTGCTACCAATGCTTTGGAAAAACGGGCTGTGAGGTTTTTTGAGAGCTTTTTACGGGGCTGTGCGAAGGCAACCCGTAAAAATACTTCAAAACCTTCATCATCTCTGGTTTCGTTTTTCTCTATTAAAAGCACTGCCGAGGTCACTTTCGGAGGCGGAACAAATGCTTCGGGCTCAACCTCGAAACATACGTGTGCATTCCCCACGCTGTCGGCCAGGACGGAGAGGGCAGAAAATGCTTTCTCCCCGGCCTTTGCCGCAAACTTCTCAGCGACCTCTTTTTGAACCATCACCAGAATAGACCGGCAATGTTCATCTTTCAGTGCTTTTAATATGATATTGGTGGCAATATAGTAAGGCAGGTTTGCTACAAGATGATAAGGTTCATCCAGAAGCTTCCCCGACTCCCAACGCTCAAGCACATCCCCGCAGCGAAGTTCAAAGCGGCCGTCGTGGATCGCCTCTTTGAATTCACTGTTCAGATGCTCGCATAATCTTTTATCAACCTCAAATGCTGTGACATTGCGAACTTTTACAAGTTCTTTGGTTAAATCACCTAATCCAGGCCCGATCTCTGCGACCTTCAGGTCGTCATCGGGCATCGATTGGATGATCTTGTGAATATAGATATTGTTCTTTAGAAAGTTCTGCCCAAACTTTTTCTCTGCAAAATCCGCTAGATCTTTATGTATCATACTATAATATACCTTTATATTTCCCTATTACTCTTTGAGAACATTCTTTCTTTTTGATAAAAGGTGAGAAAGGAATTCCCACTTTGAGATAATTTCTGTATAATTCTACCATAATAAAGGAAAATATGATGGATTATTTTGCAAAACGCATTATTCCTTGCCTGGACGTGGATGGCGGCCGGGTGGTAAAAGGGGTGAATTTTGTCGGACTGCGCGATGCAGGTGACCCCGTTGAAGTGGCAAGACGTTATAACCAGGAGGGTGCGGATGAGATCACCTTTCTGGATATCGGTGCAAGCCATGAGGGGAGAGATACGATCGTAGATGTGGTGAAAAAGGTTGCCAGAGAGGTTTTCATCCCCCTTACCGTAGGTGGAGGGATCCGGGAGCTTCAGGATATCTATAACCTTTTGAATGTAGGATGCGACAAGGTGAGCGTGAACTCTGCGGCGATCAAGCGTCCTGCGTTTATCGAAGAGGGGGCCAAGCGTTTTGGTTCCCAGTGTATCGTGGTCGCGATCGATGCGAAACAGGTAGGCGAAGATCAGTGGCATGTCTTCACACACGGCGGCCGTAACGATACGGGCATCGATGCAGTGGAGTGGGCCAAAGAAGCCTATAGCAGGGGGGCAGGGGAGCTGCTTGTCACCTCGATGGATGCGGATGGGACCAAGGCCGGATTTGACAATCGCCTCAATGCGAGGATCTCCGATGCGGTCAATATCCCCGTCATCGCCTCAGGCGGGGCGGGGACGATGAAGCATATCGAAGAGGCCTTTACGATCGGACATGCCGATGCGGCACTGGCGGCTTCCATCTTCCACTTCAGAGAGATCGATATCATGGACCTCAAGCGCTACCTGAGATCACACGATATCCCGGTGAGACTCCAGTGATCATCTGTGCAGGAAAGATCGAGACCTTTGACTTTGCTACCCCGGTAGGGATAGGGATGACCGATGTCTCCATCAACCTGACAAGGCTCTGCATGGAGAAGAGGCCGGAGTTTCTTCTCTTCGTAGGAAGTGCGGGAAGCTACGGCGAGAAAAAGATCTTTGAGATCATCGAGTCCAGGAGCGCTTGCAATATAGAGAACAGTTTTCTGGAAGGCCACTCCTATACGCCGATTGACAATGTAGTTTCTACTACCGAAGATGTTTCACGTGAAACACGTCAAGCAGACGACAATAGTTTGTCGTCTGTAGTGTTGAAACCGGAACGGTGGAGCGAAGCGACCCGTGAAGGCAGGGGGACACGTCAAGCAGACGACAATAGTTTGTCGTCTGTAGTGTTGAAACCGGAACGGTGGAGCGAAGCGACCCGTGAAGGCAGGGGGACACGTCAAGCAGACGACAATAGTTTCTCACAGAGAGTGGCAAGCACAAGGTCGTCTGTAGTGTTGAAACCGGAACGGTGGAGCGAAGCGACCCGTGAAGGCAGGGAAATACTCGTAAACTGTTCCAACTATATTACAGCAAACAGCAGCTATGCCAAACAGTATCTGGGAAAAAACATCCACCTTGAAAATATGGAGTTTTATGCTGTCCTGAAGGTAGCGGAGAAGTTCGGTATTCCCGCAGGAGGGGTATTTATCGTGACCAACTATTGTGATGAAGATGCCCACGAAACCTTCAAAAAGAACCATAAAGAGGCGATGCAGAGACTTGCTTCCTATATGAATCAAAAAATAAAGAGTTGAGAATAACCTAATGCAAACAAAGAAAATCATCCTGGACTATACCAAAGAGGAGCTTGCCGAGTTTATCAAGCCGGCATTCCGTGTCAAACAGATCTATACCTGGATATACCATAAGTATGTAGAGCGTTTTGAAGAGATGAAAAACCTTCCCAAAGAGATGAGAGAGCAGCTCGATGCAGAGTATACGCTTACCCCGCTAAAGACGGTGATGGTGCAAAA
Source organism: Sulfurovum sp. (assembly GCA_028696055.1). Taxonomy (GTDB): domain Bacteria; phylum Campylobacterota; class Campylobacteria; order Campylobacterales; family Sulfurovaceae; genus Sulfurovum. The sequence continues at coordinate 7,185 of JAQVHV010000043.1, read as the reverse complement.
CTCCAAAGACGGCAGCCGTAAATACCTCTTTGAACTGCATGACGGGCATACGGTCGAAGCGGTACTTCTTTTGATGAGAGAGAAAGAGTTCCATGAGGATGGGAGTTTGAAACACCACGAGCGCTATACGGTCTGTATCTCTTCCCAGGTAGGGTGCAAGGTGGGATGCGCTTTCTGTCTGACCGCAAAGGGCGGATTTATGCGTGATCTGACGCCCGGAGAGATTGTCGAGCAGGTGAGACTGATCAAAAAAGACAATGATATCGATGCCAACCGCCGTGTCAATCTTGTCTACATGGGAATGGGGGAGCCGCTTGACAACCTTCCGGCGGTTGCCAAGGCTGTCAAGATCTTTGCCGATCCCGACGGTATGGCGATCTCGCCAAACCGGCAGACGATCTCCACCTCGGGCCTCAGCTCCAAGATCGAAAAGCTGGGAAAAATGGATCTGGGCATCAACCTGGCGATCTCTCTGCATGCGGTGGATGATGCCCTGCGTCAACAGCTGATGCCGATCAACAAGGCGTACAATATCAAGTCGATTATCGATGCGGTGAAGAACTTCCCTGTCAATGCCAGAAAACGGGTCATGTTCGAGTATCTTGTGATCAAGGATGTCAACGATGACATCGGGTCTGCCAAAAAACTGATCGCTCTTCTTGAGGGGATCAAAGCAAAAGTGAATCTGATCTACTTCAACCCGTACGGCGGCACAGAGTTTAAGAGACCTGAAGAGAAAGATATGATAGCCTTCCAGGAGTATCTGACCAAACGCGGACTGCTCTGTACGATCAGGGAGTCCAAAGGACTGGATATCTCTGCGGCCTGCGGACAGCTCAGAGAGCAGGAATTGGAAAACAACAGCAAAGGAGAGTAGAGATGGGTGTATTGGATCTGGCATTATTGGGTATTATTGTTGTGGTAGCCGCGATCGGCGTAGGCTGGTTTATCTATGAGTCGAGGAAATAGGGAGCAGCTCTGCTGCTAGTGAGGAAGTAGAAATTAGAAATTATAAATTATAAATTAGAAATTATAAATTAGAAATTAGAAATTAGAAATTCGTGATTCGTGATTCGTGATTCGTGATTCGTGATTCGTGATTCGTGATTCGCGTAGGTCGGGGTGTCCCCACCCCGACACCAATGGTAGTCATCTTTCGCGTAGGGAGGGCTTGATAGCCCACGCAGTAACCAAGGTTGGTCCGATTTTCCCAGCTTTTTGGTTCCTGCCTTCGCAGGAATGACGCAATAAGACTTGACACCTTCTCATGACCCCGTCATGATACTACTCACTACTCACTACTCACTACTCACTACTCACTACTCACTACTCACTCCCTATTAAACCGTCTCTCCTCTTTGGGGTGGATATACTTTTTCATCGCTTCAAAATCCACCTTGCTTTCGATATAAAACCGTGCGCCATATTCCAATGACAGACTTTGCGCATGGAGCAGTAGGCGGGAGGCGCCATGCTCCACGAGACGTTCTTCCGGGGTCTGTATAAAGTCGAGATAGTTGCTGGTTGCCTCGAATGTTGCACCGTAGATCGGGTCACCCAGGATCGGATGTTTCACGTGAAACAAATGTATCCGTATCTGATGCGTTCTTCCGGTATGGGGATAACAGGCGATCAGCGTTGCATCCAGTTTTTCATCATATTTCAGCGGAACAAAATCCGTATGGGAGGGCTTCCCGTGTATTTGATCGACGAAGACTTTATGCTTGGTGACATCGTAGTTGCCATTGACCAGGATCGGCTCTGTGACACTGAAAGGCTCGGTCAGTTTTCCGTCAGCCCATGCCAGGTAGGATTTTTTGATCGTTTTGTTCTCAAAAGAGCCTTTCAGAAAAGTCTCTGCTTCTTTGTGTTTGCTTGCCAGCAGCAGCCCCGAAGTTTCCATATCGATACGGTGCACGGCATTGGCATCATCCCCCGCATGCGCTCTGATCTCATCCAGCATAGAGTAGGGGGTAGACATGGTATTGGGATGGACCAGGACTCCCGAGGGTTTTTCAAAGACCATAAAGTCTCTGTTGTGGAAGAGCGGTATCTCTCCCCGTGGTTCAGGACGGAAAAAGACCATCTCTATCTCTCCCTGGATGATGTTTCCGGGGCGGTACATCGACTCGCCATTGATCAGGATACGTCCTTTGGAGATGTGTCTTTGTGCTTCGCCCTGGGTATAGCCGAGGGTACGCATCACATAGACAAAGGCTTTGGTCGGTTCATCGATAGTGAATTTCTCTTTTACAAATGGCATAGGATATTTCTCGTCATTCTGAACTTGATTCAGAATCTCCTCCAGTCAGGCAAAGCTGCGCCGAAGGTGTCTAGTGAGATCCTGAAATACGCTCAGGATGACGGCTCCATTGAATGAATTTAGACGAATGTAACTGCAATTTTGATAGAATAATACCAAAATTTCAGAGCAGGATATTTGTAATGGTAGAAAGATACGCAAGACCGGAGATGGCAGAGAAGTGGACACAGCAGGCACGCTATGCAGCATGGCTTGAGGTAGAAAAAGCAGCAGTAAAAGCCTGGAACAAACTCGGGCTGATCCCTGACGAAGATTGTGAAAAGATCGTAAAAAACGCTGCGTTTTCAGTCGAGAGGATCGAAGAGATCGAGGCGGTTACCAAGCACGACCTGATCGCATTCAATACCAGTGTATCCGAATCATTGGGTGAAGAGTCAAGATGGTTCCACTACGGTATGACCAGTTCGGATGCGGTCGATACCGGTGTGGCGCTTCAGATGAGGGACTCGTTAAAGCTCATTATTGAAGATGTGAAGATGCTGATGGCGTCGATCAAAAAGAGAGCCGAGGAGCACAAGTTCACACTCATGGTCGGAAGAAGCCACGGTATCCACGGTGAGCCGATCACCTTCGGTCTGACGCTGGCGGTCTGGTATGACGAGATGGGAAGACACCTCAAAAACCTTGAAGAGACGATGGAGGTGATCTCTGTGGGACAGATCAGCGGTGCCATGGGGAACTTTGCGCATGCGCCGCTTGAGCTTGAAGAGTATGCGATGGCCGAACTGGGACTCAAGCCCGAGCCTTGTTCCAACCAGGTAATACACAGGGACCGATACGCAAGACTCGCGACCGCTTTGGCGCTCATGGCCTCTTCTGTTGAAAAGTTCGCCGTGCAGGTGAGACATCTGCAGAGGACCGAAGTCTATGAAGCCGAGGAGTATTTTGCGAAAGGGCAGAAGGGAAGTTCCGCAATGCCTCACAAAAGAAACCCGATCCTGACAGAGAACATTACCGGCCTTGCAAGAATGATCAGGGCGTATTCTATCCCTGCGATGGAGAATGTCGCGCTCTGGCACGAAAGAGATATCTCCCACTCTTCCACGGAGAGATTCTGGCTGCCTGATGCCTTTATCACTGCCGACTTTATGCTTCACCGCATGAACAGTGTGATCGCCAACCTTACGGTAATGCCTGAAAATATGATGAAAAACCTGAACCTCACAGGCGGGCTTGTCTTCTCGCAAAGGGTACTGCTTGAACTTCCCAAAGCGGGCGTGAGCAGGGAAGATGCCTACAGGATCGTACAGAGAAATGCGATGAAGGTCTGGGAAGAGATCCAGCACGGCAAACCGACAACCAACGAAAAGGGCGAGTCGCTCTATCTCGGACACCTTTTGTCGGACGAGGAGCTCAGAAGCAAACTCAGCGAAGCGCAGATCAGAGAGTGTTTCAACTATGACTACTATACGAAAAATGTTGACGCGATCTTTCAAAGGGTCTTCGGCAAGTAGTTCGGGAAGGAGAATTCCGATTCTCCGCTGCTCCCTGTTCGGGCAGAGAGATCTCCCCGGAGACAGCGCTCCGGATGATGATCTTTCCTGCTTTATTCTTCCCCGTTTTTTCTCTCTTTGGTGCTTTCCTGCCTGCCTGGCGGAAAAAGGGAAAAGTATCATCAAATCTTATAAGAAAAATGCTTAAAAATGATACCTGTTTTTATAGTTCTGCAAGCACAAATTGAGTAAAATCGGATTTATTATTACTGCACAACAGAGCGCTTTTTTTAATAAAAAATATATAGAGATTACCTATTGCCAATCACTCTGTATTACCACAGTTACAGTAAAAAAGTTAAATATTTCAGGAGTCAAAATGGTCAGAGTTGTAAAACGAAACGGGAGAGTAGAGACACTGGATGTATCGAAGATCCAAAAGTATACATCTGCAGCAATCGAAGGACTGGAAGGCGTGAGCCAAAGTGAGCTGGAAGTGGATGCGAAGTTGCAGTTTCGTGATATGATCCATACCAAAGAGATCCAGAAGACACTGATCAAAACAGCCGTTGACAAGATCGATATTGACAGGCCGAACTGGACTTTTGTCGCCGCGAGACTGTTCCTCTACGATATCTACCACGTCGCGACCGGGTTTACCGGATACAATCACCTTCGCGAATATTTTGAGCGCGGAGAGAGAGAAGGGCGTATCGTACTGGGGCTGAAAGAGAAGTATGACCTGGATGACCTCAATGCCTATATCAAGCCCGAACGCGACCTTCAGTTTACCTATCTGGGGATCAGGACACTGTATGACAGATACCTGATCAAGGACAGGGAAGGCAATCCTATCGAACTTCCGCAGCAGCTCTTTATGGCTGTTGCGATGTTCCTGGCACAGAACGAATTCGACTGTCAGACCTGGGCAAAGAAGTTCTATGACATCCTGAGCAAGTTCGAGGTGATGGCCGCGACACCGACACTCTCGAATGCACGTACTCCGAGACACCAGCTCAGTTCCTGCTATATCGGTTCAACCCCTGACAATATCGAGGGGATCTTTGACGGCTACAAAGAGATGGCACTGCTCTCCAAGTTCGGCGGCGGGATCGGCTGGGACTGGTCGCTTGTGCGCGGTATGGGTTCCTTTATTGACGGGCATAAACATGCGGCAGGGGGGATCATACCGTTTTTGAAGATCGCCAATGATGTGGCGATCGCGGTGGACCAGCTGGGTACACGAAAAGGGGCGATCGCCGTCTATATCGAGCCATGGCATGTGGATGTGAAAGACTTTATTGACCTGAAGAAAAACTCCGGAGAGGAGCGCCGCAGGGCACACGACCTCTTCCCGGCACTCTGGCTGAACGATCTCTTTATGAAGCGCGTGGAAGAGGATGCACAGTGGACACTCTTTGACCCCTATGAGGTCCCGGAGTTGACAGAGCTTTACGGCGAGGCGTTCGAGGCGCATTATACCGAGCTGGAAAACTCTGAAGCGAAGATCACCAGGGAGGTGGTTTCTGCCAAAGGGCTCTGGAAACATATCCTCAGAAGCTACTTCGAGATAGGAAGCCCGTTCCTCTGCTTTAAAGATGCGGCAAACAGGTCAAACCCGAACAAACATGCAGGCGTGATCAGAAGCTCCAACCTCTGTACGGAGATCTTCCAGAATACGGCGCCAAACCACTACAAGATCAGGTTGACATTTGAGGACGGTTCGGTAGAGAGCTATGATGAGAACGAGATGCTCACTGTTGACAGCGGGATGACAAAACCTGCCAAGAAGGTGACGGCACTGGACAGCCTGAACGGCAAGCAGGTATGGATCACCGACAAGGAGAAGAGTGACGGTGACACTGCCGTATGTAACCTGGCTTCTGTCAACCTCGGACGTGTCAATACTCCCGAAGATATCGCAAGGGTCGTTCCGACGGCAATCCGTATGCTTGACAATGTGATCGATCTCAACTTCTACCCGCTGGCAAAAGTGAAAAAGACCAATATGAAAACAAGGGCGATCGGTCTGGGTGTCATGGGCGAAGCGCAGATGCTTGCAGAGTCGGGCGTGCACTGGGGGACGCATGACCACTTTACGAAGATCGACGAGGTGATGGAGGCGGTCTCCTATCATGCGATCCGCGCCTCCTCCGATCTGGCACTGGAGAAGGGGAAGTACCCGCTGTTTGAAGGTTCGGACTGGTCCAAAGGGATACTCACGATCGACAAAGCGAACGAAGCGGCCTGCAAACTGGTCGACAGGGGCGGTCTTTTCGGGTATACCTTTGACTGGGCAGGGCTTAGGGAGAAGGTCAGAACAGACGGGATGAGAAACGGTTACCTGATGGCTGTTGCGCCGACAAGCTCGATCTCTATCCTGACGGGAACGACCCAGGCGATCGAGCCGGTCTATAAGCGCAAGTGGTTCGAAGAGAACCTCTCCGGGCTGATCCCGGTGGTTGTGCCAAATCTCTCTCCGGAGACCTGGGCATACTATACCCCTGCCTATGATCTGGACCAGAGGGTTCTGATCCGTGCAGCGGCGATCCGCCAGAAGTGGATCGACCAGGGGCAGTCGCTCAATATCTTTATCACACTTGACAAGGCAAGCGGTAAATATCTGAACGATATCTATATGGACGCATGGAAGTTCGGACTGAAGTCAACCTACTATCTGAGAAGCCAGTCTCCCGAGTCCTCCAATGATGTGGAAGACAGATCGCTGGAGTGCGTCGGGTGTCAATAGGAGAGAACAGGGAGCGTTAAGCGTTAAGCGTTTAGCGTTTAGTATCATGACAGAGTCATGAGAATGTGTCAAGGGATTTGCAGGGGGCTGCTCTAGTGAGGAATTAGGAGTGAGGAGTTATTGTGGGATGCATGGAATGCATCTTTTGTTTGATGGGATGACGAGGTTTTTGTAAGGTGGGTTTACCAACCCACCGGAACTACCAATCACCGTCCGAGCGCAGCGACAACCCCGCAGGAACGAGGACCATCACCAATTACCAATTACCAATCACCAATCACCAATTACCAATCACCAATCACCAATCACCAATCACCAATCACCAATCACCAATCACGAATTTCCAATAAACCCAAGAAATCAACATAAAGCTGCCTAAAAGCCAAAATAAGCCATTTTTCTATCTTTTTTAAGCTCTGCTATGAAAAATTTTAAAAAGAGGCTTATTTTGGCGCTATTTTGGTGCTGCAATCCGATCTTTTTATCACCAGGGAAAGGAATCTAAAAGGAGGGGAAAGGGATTTTTCTAGGAAAGTGTGAAAAAAATTCAAAACTACACAATCATTACACAAAAGAAGACTAAACTATAGTTAAGAAGGATAAAGGATCTCCGCCTATTTCTCCCCCCCCTTCGGAGATCCTTTGACCCCTTCTGACAGCTTTTTCAGATCTATGTAGCA
>JAQVHV010000121.1 GCA_028696055.1 Sulfurovum sp. | reverse complement strand
CCGGGCAGAGCAGCTCAAGCATCTGAAGGTGAATCTTCAAAAGGAGGATGAAGCACTCAAGGCAGAACCGATACAGGCGATCACTTCGAATGTCAGGTTCTCCGACGTGGCCGGTATCAGTGCGGTAAAAGAGGAGCTTGAGGAGATCATCGATTTTTTGAAAGCGCCGCAGAAGTATAAGGCGCTTGATATCAGCCTTCCCAAAGGGGTACTGCTGGTCGGCCCTCCGGGAGTGGGCAAGACACTGATCTCCAAGGCTGTGGCAGGGGAAGCGGGTGTGCCGTTCTTTTATCAGAGCGGAGCCTCTTTTGTGCATATCTATGTGGGGATGGGAGCCAAAAGGGTCAGCGAACTCTTCAAAAAGGCCAAGCAGATGGCGCCGAGCATTATCTTCATTGATGAGATCGATGCGGTGGGCAAAAGCCGCGGAGAGTTCCGCAATGACGAGAGGGAAGCAACCCTCAATCAGCTTTTGACCGAAATGGACGGTTTTGAAGAGAGTTCAGGGGTGATCGTCATCGGAGCGACAAACAAGATCGATGTCCTGGATGAGGCGCTGTTGAGAGCAGGGCGTTTTGACAGGCGTATCCATATCTCACTCCCTGATCTGGAAGAGAGGGCGAAGACGCTCGAACTCTACCTGGCCAAAAAGCCGCACAGTGTCGATATAGGCCATATTGCCAGAATGAGTGTGGGGTTCAACTCGGCCGCTCTTGCTACGCTGACCAATGAAGCAGCGATCTATGCGATGCGCGACGGCCGTTCTACGATCGAGACCTCAGACTTTGAAGCAGTCAAAGAGAAGGTACTGCTCGGAAAACGAAAGATCATGACCCTGACAGACAGGGAGCGGGAAATTCAGGCCGTCTACCAGGCGGCCAAAGCACTGGTAGCCACTTGGTTTGATATCGAGTTTGACAAGATAGGTCTGGTCAATCTCATGCTGCTCAGAGAAGATCATGAGATACTCTCCAAAGGTCAGCTGCTCAACCGGATCAAGGTCTATCTGGCGGGAAGTATCGCCAATTCGATCTTTTTCAAGGAACAGTTTACCAATGCCAGCAGTGATATCAAACAGGCAAAAAAAATGGTGCATCAGGTCGTTTATGAGTATATGATGAATGAGAACTTTATCATCACGCCGTCTGTAGAAGAGGAGCTTTTGAAAAACTCGGTTGCAGAAGTGACCAACCTTCTCAACTCACTTAATGAAGCACTGAAAAAGACGGCCGCATATCTGCTGGAGCATGAAAACATAGACCAGGAACAGTGCAGAGAGATACTCCGTGAGATATTTTAACGGGTTCTCTCTTCGCGGAGAAGAACGGTTTTTCAGCGAGTACCTGATCCAAAGCGATCTTTGTGTAGCGGGTTTCAGTTATGGAGCACAGCAGGCCGTTGAGTATGTGTATAGCACAACTCAGAGAGTAGACCGGCTTATCCTTCTCTCACCGGCATTTTTCCAGAACCAAAAACCGAGTTTCATCCGTACCCAACTGCGTTATTTCAAAAACAGCAGGGAAGCCTATATCCAACAGTTCCTTGCCAATGCTGCTTACCCGTCACAGGTTGATCTCTCGGCATTTCTCAGAAGCAGTACAGATGAGGAGCTGGAGGCTCTGTTAAGCTACCAGTGGGAGAATGAAAAGATCAGGAGGATCACAGACAGGGGTACGATCATTGAAGTGTTTTTGGGAAGCGAAGATAAGATCATTGACGCCCCTGCCGCATTTGATTTCTTTGCCGGAAAGACGGTGACTTATTGGATAAAAGGTGCCGGGCATTTGTTGATGGATTAAAACAGGGTGGTCTATCTGTTTTATGTTTTAGATTATTTTACAGAGAATTTAAGAGAAAATCGATAAAGTACAAGAAGTTATACACTGTTTTCTATGTTATACTTTTGAAATCAAAAATAAAGGGATAAATCATGTCATTCACACCCCAGACGCCACATCTTACGATAGATGGTATTATCGAAGTTTATGAAGAGGGTATCTTTCAGGGGATCGTACTGATCGAACGGAAATATGAACCGTACGGTTTGGCTTTGCCAGGCGGGTTTGTTGAAGTCGGAGAAACAGTGGAGCAGGCGTTGGTGCGTGAGATGAAAGAAGAGACAGGGCTGGATGTCCAGATCGACAGAGTATTGGGTATCTACTCTGATCCTGACCGGGATCCCCGTTTTCATGTTGCGACTATAGTCTATGTGGCCAAGGCCTCGGGCCAGCCAAAAGGCGGTGATGATGCGATGGAAGCAAATCTTTACGCACTGATCGATCTTCCGTTGGATAAACTGGTATTTGATCATAGAGTGATCGTAGAAGATTATTTGAAAACCTGTAACTAACCGGGAGTGGATGTGCAGGAGAGTTTTGATCTACTGGCTGCACTCAGAAAGCTGGGGTATCTTCAGGCGATCAGGGATCCGTTATGGTGGCCAAAAAGCGGTACCTTTGAAGTAGTAGTCGGGGCTATGTTGACACAACAGAGTCGCTGGGAAAAGGTAGAAGCCTCCCTCTCCGCTCTCAGAAAAGCGAATCTGCTTACTCTTGAAGCACTCTCCTCCGCCGATACGCAGCACATCGCTTCGCTGATCAAACCGAGCGGTTTTTACAATACCAAATCCAAAAGACTCATTTCGCTTAGTCAAAATATATGTATAGATTTCGGTTCATTTGAAACATTTTCCATGGAAGTTGACAGAAACTGGCTGCTTGCGCAAAAAGGGATAGGGATGGAGAGTGCGGACTCGATCCTCTGCTATGCCTGCCACAGGCCGGTTCTGGTGGTCGACAGTTATACGCAGAGGCTCCTGGATGCGCTTGGGTATACCTTTGATGACTATACGGAGTTGCAGGAGTGGATGCAGCAGGGAGTAGAGACGAATCTCCATAAGGTCAAGAGGCTTTATGGAGAAGAGGCGGATATCGCAACAGTTTATGCCAGATTTCATGGAAAAATAGTAGAATATTCCAAACAACATATACGCGGTAAATCAGTCGATGTTGCACCGCTGTTAGCCGCGCTGGAGGAGAGCATATGACCAATATCGTGATCACGGGATGCAGTACGGGCATCGGTCTTGAGACGGCACTCTACCTGAAAGAGCGGTATATCTCCGTCTATCCGACAGCACGTAATGAAAAAGATGTGGCACACCTCAAAGCATTGGGCTTTGAACATGCGATGGTGCTTGATGTGACCAGGCCTGAGCAGATCTCCGCGGTGATCAGGCAGGTGCTTGCGCGTGAAGGGAAGATCGATGTATGGTTCAACAACGCAGGTTACGGGCAGCCGGGCGCCCTTGAAGATATCCCTACAGAGGTTCTCAGAGAACAGTTTGAGACCAATGTCTTCGGACTGCATGAGTGTACGTTGCAGGTACTCAAAGTGATGAGAGAGCAAGAACGCGGAAAGATCATCCAGCACTCATCGGTACTGGGGCTCATCTCACTCTTTGGCAGAGGTGCCTACAATGCCAGCAAATACGCCATTGAAGGGCTCAGCGATACACTGCGTCTGGAACTGATGGGTACAGATATCCATATCTCCCTGCTCAACACGGGCCCGGTGAGCAGCAATTTCCGCCAAAACGCGATACAAAAGCTCCAGGGGAATGTAGATATAGCGCATTCACGTTTCAAAGAGAGATATGAATCCAATATCAACGGCCAGGGGAAAAGAGTACCGTTCAACCTCGAAGCCGATGCCGTAGCTTCAGTCGTCTACGAGATCATCGCAGCCAAAAAGCCGAAACCGCGTTACTACATCACCAAGGCAACCTACCTGCTGGGGAATCTAAAAAGGGTGCTGAGTACCTCGCTTTTGGATAGGATCTTACAAAGGGTGGGGTAGCTCGAAATCCTTTTCTTTTCTTCTCCGCCTTCCGCTCCAGAGAGTGTGGAA
>JAQVHV010000120.1 GCA_028696055.1 Sulfurovum sp. | reverse complement strand
AGATGAGAATCTATCTCGGCTGCAAGAGCAGCCTCTGTGAGTTGTTTAATAAGAGAGCTTAATGCTCCATCCGAACCACTAATGCCTTTACCGGCTTTTATATCACGAGCAAATTGCTCTACATCTATTTCTATCTTCATATGTCATTCCTTGGGTATTTGTTATTTTACCCGATTGACACAGAATTATGAACGGTCCCGAGTCATGAGAAGGTGTCAAGAGTTTGCCGTGATTCGTGATTGGTCAAGGGTTTCATTATTGGGCTTTCCCGACTCTACATTGATAAAAGCTTTTCGAAGAAAAGCATACCAAAACTATTCACTATTAATTGTTAATTATTCACTCGCAGCCCCAGCTGCTCCTACTTCTGCGTCCCGTCCAGGATCGGTACGAAGAGCGACTGCTCGATCGCCTCGGAGGTGATGCGGCCGTTCTTTTTGTAGTAGCGGGTGATGATATGGTAGTTCTCCGCCTCTTCGACGGGGGCGAGGAGGATACCCCCTTCGGCAAGCTGTTCGAAAAGCACTTCGGGGATCTCTTTGGCGGTGGCGGAGAAGAGGATGCGCTCAAAAGGCGCATACTGCTTCCATCCGCGCTGTCCGTCATCGAAGCGGGTAAAGATATTGTGCATCTCCAGCTCGGAGAAGCGCTTCTTCGCCTCTTTGAGGAGTTCGTCGATCCGCTCTATCGTAAAGACCCTGCGGCAGATCCTGCTCAGCACCGCGGCCTGGTAGCCCGACCCGCAGCCGATCTCCAGCACCGAATCGACCCCCTTCAGCTCCAGGTGCTGCGTCATCTTGGCAACGGTCAGGGGCGAAGAGATCCACTGGGAAGCCGCCATCGGCAGCGCATCCAGCGTATAGGCAAGCGGCTTGAAACCGCTGGGCACAAAAGCCTCTCTGTCTACGGACAACAGTGCCTCCCTTACATGAGGCTCCAGGGGAAATTTTTTGTCTATCTCATCCACAAGCTTGTGCAGATTTCTCTCTTTTGTCATTGGCGATACCCGTGGGGATTGTATTATTGTTTGGATGGCATTTTATCCAAAATCGTATTAAAGCAGTGAACAGGTAGCAGGTAGCAGGTAGCAGGTAGCAGGTAGCAGGTAGCAGGTAGCAGGTAGCAGGTAGCAGGTAGCAGGTAGCAGGTAGCAGGTAGCAGGTAGCAGGTAGCAGGTAGCAGGTAGCAGGTAGCATCATGACATAGTCATGAGGATGTGTCAAGTCTTTTCGTCATCCACGGGCGGGCACAACGGTACCGCCCCTACCAATCACTATTCACTATTCACTGGCAGCTACCGGCTGCCCCCTGCTCCCTGCTGCATCATGATATAGCGCCGCATCTTTCTGATCTCATCAAAATCGATCGTGCCTGATACGGAGAGTGCACTGTCATCCTGTACGACCTGGCCGTCCGGGGAGATGATCGTCGAGGATTTGGCCATATCCGCATCGCTGCTGTCACTGACGATGACATAGCACTGGTTCATCACCGCCAGGGCCCGGGAGAGCACCTCCAGGTGCCCTTTGCGCGGGAGTCCCCAGCGTGCGGGGATAATGACGACATCCGCCCCCTCCACTCTCTTCCAGAGCTCCTTGAAGCGAAGCTCGAAGCAGACCAGAACCGCATACTTCACTCCTGCGATCTCAAAGGGCTTGATCGCACGCACAGGGCCTGCCTTGAAATAGTTCTGCTCCTCTCCGAGCGTAAAGAGTTTGGCTTTGTTCTGGCGGTAGATCACCTTGTGCCGGTATATCACCACCGCCTGGTTGACGAACGCCTCCTTCTCTTTGAGGATCAGCGTCAGCACCAGCACCTGATCATCAATGATCTTTTTGAGGCTTTTAAGCGCCAGGACGGAGAATTTGGCAACCGTCTCCATACGCTCATAGTCAAACCCCGTCAGGCAGACCTCCGGTGCCACGATCAGCGCTTTGTCTTTGTGATACGCCACTAGAGCGATCAGCGCATCGAGATTTTCCTGGTAACGCTGATGCGTCGGAAGCTGCAGTGCGACAGCCTCTATCTTCTTCCCCTTCCTCATCGCTTTTATCCTAGAAATCGTCGAGATTGAGGCTTCCCTTGGAGTAGTTTGTCACATTCCCTTCAAAGAAATTGGTCTTCTGGTCATTGAATTTGGAGAAGTTGTCCACCCACTTGATCGGATGCTCGACATTGTAGAGCTTCTGAAGCCCTACAGCGTGCAGCCTCTGGTCCGCAAGATACTGGATATACTGCTCGATGATCCCGTCGGTCAGCCCGAGGATCTGCCCCTGCGTGATATAAGCACCCCACTGGGATTCAAGTTTGACTGCCGAACGGAACATCTCGTAGACTTCCTCCAATAGATCCGGGGTAAAGAGCTCAGGCCGCTCTTTTTTGGTGGAGTTGATCATGTTCTGGAAAAGTACCAGGTGCGTGACCTCGTCCCTCTGTATAAAGCGGATCATTTGTGCCGTCCCCAGCATCTTGTCCGCGCGTGCCAGTGTATAGAGGTAGGTAAATCCGCTGTAGAAGTAGATACCCTCCAGGATCTGGTTGGCAAACATCGCTTTGACGATATTGCGGTCTGTAGGGTTTTGGGCAAGTTCATCGTAGACCCTTGCGATCGCATCGTTTTTTGTTTTGAGCATCATATCTTTCCGCCAGAGCTCATAGATCTCGTCCGTGTTGGTGGAGATACTGTCCACCATCACCGCATAACTCTGGGAGTGCAGCGCCTCTTCAAACGCCTGTCTGACGAGGATAAGGTTGATCTCCGGTGCCGTGATGAAGGGGTTGATATTGTCGATGAGATTGTTCGTCTGAAGCGAATCCATAAAGATCAGCTGTGCCAGCACCTTGTCATATGCCGACTTCTCATCGGAGGTGAGGTTCTTGTAGTCATTCACATCCCTGGTCATATCGACCTCTTTCGGGAACCATGTGTTGTTCAGCATCATCTCCCAGAGGTTGTATGCCCACTGGTATTTAAGATCGTTCAGCTCGAAGATCCCTGTCGGATCTCCGCCGAATATCCGGCGTTCGTTCGTCGTCTCTTTTGAATCGGGATTGTATATTTTCTTGCGCAACATTCTGACTGCCTTTGATAAGGATATTTTTAAATTATTATACTCTTTTAACCTCAATTTTTCTCATCCCGGAAAGTGTGTAGAAACCCCACCTATTTCATCGTTCCTCTCTCTTTTCTCTGGCATTTCATGACACTTTTACCCCAAATAGCATAGAGTGGATGCCATGAAAGAGATAGAACAGGACAGACTACAAACACTGCTGCAGATCATCGGCCCCTACCCCTCTACCTCCGTCGTCCATTTCAGCGACGGGGACCTGGAGCTTTCGGAGGCGATCTATGGCTACTGCCATGCCAGATCCTACGACTACCAGCTCAATGCGACAGAAAAGATATTTTGCGAAAGCGCACAGAAGAGATTTGAAGGCAGAGGGGGGATAAGGGTCATCGACTTCTCCCTGAACAGGCCCAGATATATGATACAGGGAAAAAGCTATGAGTTCCTCTTCGTCACGATGGAGGTCCCGCAGGAGCAGAGAGGCGAATTTCTGGCTAAAGCCCATGAGATCATCAGAAACTCCGGCAATATCCTCCTCTTTGTACCTCACGGAAACGATAAGGAGCGTGGGCAGTGGGAGAAACTTCTGGAGGAGAATTACTTTGTCGCCACCAACACCATCGATGATCTCTTTGGGCACTACGATCTGATCATCTCTAAAAAGATGCATGGCTGGGGAGACAAGTAGGACAGCTTTTCAGTTTGCATCGATTTTATTAAGGAGGATGCTCAAAGGGAAATTTGCTACATAGATCTGAAAAAGCTGTCAGAAGGGGTCAAAGGATCTCCGAAGGGGGGGGAGAAATAGGCGGAGATCCTTTATCCTTCTTAACTATAGTTTAGTCTTCTTTTGTGTAATGATTGTGTAG
>JAQVHV010000119.1 GCA_028696055.1 Sulfurovum sp. | reverse complement strand
ATGAGACTCTTTGGCCTTCGTTCCAACAGTGCCTTTTTCTGGGCCGCTTTTATCTGGATCGTTGCCTATTTCTATCCGAATCCTGATGACCTCTTCTTCTTTGTTGCCGTAGTTTTTGGTGCCTCCATCGCCTATTTTCACAATTTTGACAAGAGACTTCTTCTCCCCTTTCTCTATCCTGTCAGCGGTATGCTCTTTATCCTGATGCTCTACCAGGATTTCGGCATCATGACGATGTTCTGGCTGGTAGTTGCCGTCACTTTGACCGACACAGGCGCCTACTTCACCGGCAAAAAGTTCGGGAAAACAAAGTTCTCCGCCACCTCCCCGAACAAAACACTCGAAGGGGTTTTTGGCGGTATCTTCCTTGCCACAGTGATCGGAAGCCTTGTCGGTACCCTTGTCGTACCGTTTTGGATCGCTGTGACGGTCACCCTCATCACTTCTGTCGCTTCTGTATTTGGAGACCTTTTCGAGTCCTATCTCAAGCGCGAAGCGAGGGTCAAGGACTCCGGGGATATCCTTCCCGGCCATGGCGGCGTACTTGACCGTATCGACGGCTACCTCTTTGGTGCCGTCATGATGCTGATCTCGATGAGAGCGTTGATCTGAGTATGCAGAGCATCGTACTTTTAGGCTCTACCGGCTCCATCGGAGTCAATACGCTGCACATTGCCAAGCGATACGATATCACAGTCGAAACACTGGTGGCAGGGAACAATATCGATCTGCTCAACCAACAGATCGCAGAGCACCGTCCCAAAAGAGTCGTTATCGCCAATGATGCGGACATATCCAGGGTCAGACATCCCGATGTGCGCGCAGGCAGCGAAGCGATCCTGGAGGCGATCGAAGAGAGCCGGAGCGATATGGTTGTCAATGCGCTCGTCGGGTATGTTGGGTTGGCTCCGACACTCAAAGCGACAAGCCTCGGCAAGAGGGTGGCGCTGGCCAATAAAGAGTCACTTGTCGTTGCCGGAGAGTTCATCGATATCTCCCTGATTACCCCGATAGACTCCGAGCACTTCGGGCTCTGGTACCTGATGAATCACCGCCCCTTCTCCAGGCTCTATATCACAGCCAGCGGCGGGGCATTCAGAGAGTGGGAGATTGAAAAGATGCAAAAAGCATCCTTTGCAGATGCGCTCAAACACCCCAACTGGTCGATGGGCGACAAGATCACCATCGATTCGGCGACCATGACCAATAAACTCTTTGAACTGCTGGAAGCCAAGTGGCTCTTTGATACGGCCAATATCGATGCTTTGATCGAAAAGAAGTCCATTATCCATGCATTGGCCGAGTTCAAAGACGGTTCTACAACAGCGCATTTTGCCGGAGTGGATATGAAACTGCCCATCGCTTTTGCCTTGCGGGGAGAGGTCAATGAGCCGATCCTTCCTCCTGTAGATCTGCTGGCAATGGGGAGCATCGAGTTCCAGCCCATAGAAGAAAAGAGATACCCTATCTGGCAGCTCAAAGAGCATATCCTGGCACATCCCCACCTGGGGGTAGTCGTCAACGCGGCCAATGAAGAGGCGATCGAAGCCTTCAAACATGGACGGTGCAGTTTCTTCGGGATGAGCGCAATGGTACTGGATGCCTATAAAAAATTTGAAAGCTTCAAAGCCGCAACGATCGAAGATGTCATTGCAATAGACAGAGAGGTAAGAGACTATGTTTCTAAGTAGCAGGGAGCAGGGAGCAAGGAGCACTAAAAAGTTCCCTATAGATAAAAGCACTGCAGTGCAATGCAATCCAAACCTGCTACCTGCTACCTGCTATCTACTCCCTAATAAGGAGGCTCTATGAGAACCCTTATCTTGCACGGCTGGGGCGGAAGTGATGCACCGCACTGGCAGGCAGAGCTCGCAGCGGAAATTGCAAAAAACTACGGTACAGTCTCTTTCCCCCTTCTGGACAACTGCCACTTCCCAAGCAAAAACCGCTGGATCAGACAGGTGAAGCAGATCCTTAAGGAGTTCAGACCCGATACTGTCGTCTGCCACTCCCTGGCAAATACACTCTGGTTCTGGCTCTGTGAAGAGGAGGAGATCTCTACGGTAGAGCGGCTCTTTATGGTCTCGCCTCCCAGCCTTCAGACGGAAGAGAAGACGATCAGGACCTTCTTCCCTGCACCGATGCCGGCTTCTCTGCATGCCAGAGAGGTTCAGATGATCGTCTCTGACAATGATCCCTGGATAACGGTGGATGAGGCAACAGAGATCGCATCCCATTACAACATACCGCTGAGTGTCATCAAAAACGCAGGACATATCAATGCCGACAGCGGATACGGAAAATGGGAATGGATAGAGAATCTGGTAATGGAGAAAAACAATGTTAAATCATAAGGAGCACTCATGATCCTGAGTATTGAAAGCAGCTGTGATGACAGCTCAATAGCGATCACAGAGATCGCAACCAAAAAGCTTCTCTACCACAAGAAGATCTCGCAGGAAGCAGAACATGCCTGCTACGGAGGTGTCGTACCCGAGCTTGCTTCCAGACTGCATGCCGTGGCACTTCCCGAGCTGCTTGAAGAGACAAAGCCCTACTTCGACAGACTCAAAGCCGTAGCCGTCACCAACCAGCCCGGGCTGGGCGTCACACTCCTGGAAGGGATCGCTATGGCCAAGACCCTGGCATCCCTTCAGAAGATTCCATTGATCTCTGTACACCATCTCAAGGGACATATCTACTCGCTCTTTATCGAGAAGGAGACCATCCTGCCTCTGCTGGTCCTGCTTATCTCCGGAGGGCATACGCAGGTCATCCGGGTAGAGAGTTTTGAGCGCATGGAGATACTGGCGACCAGTATGGATGACAGTGTTGGAGAGAGCTTCGACAAAGTGGCCAAAATGATGGGGCTGGGGTATCCCGGCGGCCCCATCATCGAAACGCTTGCCCGCAAAGGAGATGAGGATCGTTTTGATCTGCCTGTTCCGCTTAGAAACTCGAAGCTTATTGCCTTCTCTCTCTCCGGGCTTAAAAATGCTGTGCGTCTGGAGATCGAAAAGCTCGGCGGTATCGAAGGGATGAGCGAACAGGACAGGTGTGACCTCTCGGCAAGCTTCCAAAAAGCAGTCAAACTCCACCTGCTGCAAAAGAGCAAAAAGATCTTCGCATCCCAGCCTGTCAAAGACTTTGCGATCGTGGGCGGTGCCTCAGCCAATCAATATATAAGAGGCGCCTACCAGAAACTCTGTGATGAGTTTGGCAAAACCCTGCACGTCGCACCGTTAGAATACTGTTCGGACAATGCTGCCATGATCGGACGCTATGCACTCGATGCCTATCGGAAAAAACAGTTCGCCGACCCTTACGAGATCGACATTGTTGTCACCAAAAAACAGCAAGCAGGAATGCTCCTCTAGCCTCGCCCTGCTCTATTTTCCGGCTCTCCCCCGGAGTTGGGCTTTTAGACCCCGTTTCTAAGCACTTTTTAGCTAAAATATATAGTAATATAACCCCACTAAACGGAGTGCAAAATGGCAGAATATGGTGCTAGTAATATTAAGGTCCTCAAAGGTCTCGAAGCGGTAAGAAAAAGACCGGGGATGTATATCGGTGACACCTCTGAAAAAGGGCTTCACCACCTAGTCTATGAAGTAGTCGACAACTCGATCGACGAAGCGATGGCAGGCTACTGTGACACGATCAAGGTCATACTTACAAAAGAGGGTTCGGCGATCATCGAGGATAATGGCCGCGGTATCCCGGTCACAGAACACCCGACAGAAAAGATCTCCGCGGCGACAGTTGTACTTACCGTCCTTCATGCCGGCGGTAAATTCGACAAAGACACCTATAAGGTCTCAGGCGGACTTCACGGGGTTGGTGTCTCTGTGGTCAATGCGCTTTCCAAAAAACTGGATATGACGATCTTCAAAGATGGACAGATCCACACACAAAGCTTCCAAAAAGGTATCCCCGATGC
>JAQVHV010000118.1 GCA_028696055.1 Sulfurovum sp. | reverse complement strand
CGAGGATATCCGAAGGGAGGAGGTCGGAGGTGAACTGAATGCGGCTGAACTCCAGCCCCAGCAGCGAAGCCAGCGCTTTGGCAAGTGTTGTCTTCCCCACGCCGGGGATATCTTCAACCAGCAGGTGTCCCTTGGCGAAAAAAGCGGCCAGTGCCAGGGTGATGCTCTCCTCTTTGCCATAGAGTACGGATGCCACAGCCTTGACCAGGGGCAAATATCTCGCATCCAGTTCGTACATCATTGATCCTCGGCTGCATCTTCGCGATGTTTACACTTGAAACACTCATAAACCTCTTTGCCGCGGAGTGTTTTTTTGCCCATCAGATAGTTGCACTCCGGGCATTTCTTGTCGACCGGTTCGAAGTTGGCGATAAACTTGCATTTGGGATAGTTGGTGCATCCGTAGAACTTTCCGCGTTTGCCTTCCCTCTCCTGGAGTTTCCCTCCACACTCAGGGCAGGGGACATCCAGCTCTTTAGGCGGGGTGAGGGGTTTGGCATTTTTGCATTTGGGGTAGGCCGAACATGCAAGAAATTTCCCGCGACGGGAATCTTTGATCACCATCGGTGCGCCGCACTTGTCACACTTCACATCGGTCTCTTCAGGTTGCTCCGGCTCAGTACCGTCGGTGTTTTTGGTGTATTTGCATTTCGGAAAGTTGCTGCATGCGATGAACTCGCCGTAGCGTCCTTTCCTGAGCAGCAGCTCCGCCCCGCATTTGGGGCACATTTCTCCGGTAGGTGTCGCCACCTTGAGACTTTTGATGTTCTTTTTGCCCTCTTCCACCTTTTGCATGAAGGGGGTATAGAAATCTTTGAGGACCTTCTGCCACGCTTTTTGTCCCTCTCCGATCTCGTCAAGGACCTCTTCCATATTGGAGGTGAAGTCGCTGTCAACGATCTCGGGGAAGTGCTGCTCCAGCATCTCTGTAACGGTGAATGCCACTTCTGTCGGATGGATACGCTTTTTTTCGATCTCGATATATTTGCGCTGCTGCAGGATCGTCACCGTCGGTGCATAGGTACTCGGACGTCCGATACCCAGAGACTCAAGCTTTTTGATGAGGCTTGCCTCGTTATAGCGTGCGGGAGGCTCGGTAAAGTGCTGTTCCTGTTTGATCTCATCCAGACTTACGCTCTCCCCCTGGGTGAGTTCGGGCAGGAGTTTGTCCTTTTCCGTGTATCCTGTCACTTTGTAGAAACCGTCAAAAAGGAGTTTTCTTCCGCTTGCCTTGAAGATCGTCTTGTCGCCCTGGAAAAGGATCGTCTGGGATTCAAGCTTTGCTTCGGTCATCTGGCAGGCGAGGAAACGGTTATAGATCAGAACGTAGAGTTTGAGTTCATCCCCGGAGAGATACTGCGCAGCCGTTTTTGCATCGAAGTGGACATTGGTCGGACGGATCGCTTCGTGGGCTTCCTGTGCCCCCTTGGATTTGGTCACATAGCTTTTGGCTTTGGAGGGGAGATACTTCTCGCCGAAATTCTCTTTGATGTAGGCTCTGGCACTCTCTACCGCCTCTTTTGCAAGGTTCATACTGTCCGTTCTCATATAGGTGATGACACCGGTAACCCCCTGGTCGGTCTTTACTCCTTCGTAGAGTTTCTGCGCGATCATCATCGTCTTTTTGGGGGAGAACCCAAGCTGTGTCGAGGCAGACTGCTGGAGGGTCGAGGTCATGAAAGGAGGAGGGGTCTTTGTCTTTCTTGTTGTTGTCTCTATCGACAGTACTTTGAAGCTTTCACCCTTTGCGGCAGTCGTGATCTTCGTGGCTTCGGCTTCATTTTTGATCGTCAGTTTTTCGATCTTGAGCCCGTCAAACTCATAGATCGATGCATCGATATCCTTCTGGAACTTCGCATCGATCGTCCAGTACTCTTCGGGTTTAAAGGCTTTGATCTCGCGCTCTCTGTCTACGACCAGTTTGAGCGTGGAGCTCTGCACTCTCCCCGCGCTCAGCCCTTTTTGGATCTTGCTGGCAAGCAGGGGCGAGAGTTTGTACCCCACGATACGGTCAAGCATGCGTCTGGTCTGCTGTGCATCCACAGAGTCCATATCGACACGGCGCGGGTTTTCCAGCGCATGGGTGATCGCGCTTTTGGTGATCTCATGGAAGACGATACGGGGGAGTTCCGTAGGGTTTTTCCCAATCGCCATGGCGATATGGTATCCGATCGCTTCCCCCTCGCGGTCCTCATCGGTCGCGATATAGACGGTCTCAGCCTCTTTGGCAAGCTTTTTAAGCTCTTTTACCGTCGCACTGGCATCTCTGGGGATAGAGTACTTGGGGATGAGGTCACCCGTTTCGTCATCAACGGTGATACCAAAGGTACTTTTAGGAAGGTCTCTGATGTGCCCTTTGGAGGCAATGACCTTGTACTCTTTGCTCAGGAAATTGGTGATAGTTCTTGCTTTTGCAGGTGACTCAACGATAATTAAATTTTTCATAGATACTTACTTTATAGAGTGGTATGATTTCTGGCATTGTAACACAAGTTCATTAGGAATTAAGAATGAGGAATGAGGAATTTGGAAACGAGAAGTGGGGAATCGGGGGATTATCGGGCAGGACGTACCCGTCCCCAATCTATGACTGTTTGAGGATACGCGGAAGTGTGATCCCTGTCTGGCTCTGATACTTTCCTTTGCGGTCCGAGTAGGTGGTTTCGCACTGCTCATCCCCTTCCAGGAAGAGTACCTGGGCGATACCCTCATTGGCATAGATCTTCGCGGGCAGCGGTGTGGTATTGGAGATCTCTATCGTGATATGTCCTTCAAACCCAGGCTCAAAGGGCGTGACGTTGACAATGATCCCGCATCGCGCATAGGTGCTTTTCCCAAGACAGATCGCCAGTGTATCGCTGGGCATTTTGAAATACTCCACGGTACGCGCCAGAGCAAAAGAGTTCGGAGGGACGATACAGACATCGCCCTTATAGTCTACGACATTGTTTTCGTTGAAGTCTTTGGGGTCTACCACTTCTGCATTGATGTTGGTAAAGATCTTAAACTCATCCGCCACCCTGATGTCATACCCGTATGAGCTCAGCCCGTAACTCACTACCCCTTCGCCTATCAGCCCCTCGCAAAAAGGGGTGATCATTGCTTCATTCAGTGATTTTTCACGTATCCACTTATCAGATTTCAGTCCCATACTTTTCCTTATTCTCTTATAAATTCAATCGTTGCGCCGGTGCGCATCTTTTTGAAGTAGTCTTTGAGTGCTTTTTCCCGCTGTTCCTGCATCCATTTACCCGTAAGCAGTGGTTTTACCTCTTCAAAAGCCATTTGGGATTGGCCGTTTTTGGAGAGTACTCTGTAGATGATATACCGGTCTCCTGCGTTAAGCGGCTGCGTAAATCCGCCGTTGGGTGTCTGGAGCATCATTTGAAGCATGGTCGGGTTGAGTGCGGCGGTATCCATCTCCGCCTCTTTTCCCTCGATCCCCTCTCCGGTCTGCATAAATGACTCCAGTTTTTTTTGGGTAGGTGCGCTGTACTCGACCACACTGATCGATGCAGGGATGATAAACTCATGCTGGTGCTCCCGGTAGTATGCCATCAGTGTCTCATCCGTTGCCTGCGGCATCTCCTTGGCGACTTTTTGGGCGAAAAATTTCTCTTTTTTCATTGCTTTTTGAATGGATGAGCGGTATTGTGTCCATGAGGTCCCCTGTTCTTTGAGGACCTTCTGCATTTTTGGCACCGTGATATTGTTCTGTTTGGCGATCATCTCGATCTTTGCATCGACATCGCTTTCGGGTATATGGATGTCCCTGACGGCAATCTGCTGGAGTCTGTCCTGTATCAGGATATCGATCGCCTCTTTCCGGGAGACCCTCATCTGCTCCTGTACTGCCCGTATCTCGGCAGTCGTGATCGCTTCACCATCCACAGTGACTGCAACGGCATCGAGTACTTTCGCTTCAGAGAGAGAAAGAAGCAG
>JAQVHV010000117.1 GCA_028696055.1 Sulfurovum sp. | reverse complement strand
ATGATACGGAGTGTGAGAATGTGATCGGCGAATATGCAAAAAAAGGGTATATCATGGACCCGCACACAGCGACCTGTATCAGGGCATACAGAACACTCAGGGGGAATAACCTGAAGACAGTAGTCTATTCGACTGCAGAGTGGACGAAGTTCTCTCCTGCTGTCTCCAAAGCACTCGGGAAAGAGGTGAAGGGGGATATCGCGGCACTCAAATCAGTGAGCGAATCAGCCAATGTTACTGTACCGGATATGATCGTTGCACTTTTTGATAGACCGATCAATCATACAGTAGTCGTCGATAAGGAAAATATTAAGGGAGAGATGCTGAGCTTTCTGTAGCTCGGCATATGCGAATGACAAGGTTCTTATACTCTCTGCTTATCGCGGGTGCAGTCGCTTCGGCCAATGGTGTGATTGAATGCAGAGTGGTGACTGAAGGGTATCAGACCTGCAATCCCTACAGCACCAAATACCTCTATGCCAAAGAGATAAAATATGATAAGGACCATAAAAAGCTTATTCGGTCCAAAACCCTGCCTCCTGATGAAGGGAAAACGCTCCTTAGGGTGATCTCTGTTGATGAGACGGCAGCATCTTATAAATTCTCCAAAGAGTCTCTGCGTTTCAAAGGAAGTGCCAGCA
Organism: Sulfurovum sp.; assembly: GCA_028696055.1. Taxonomy (GTDB): domain Bacteria; phylum Campylobacterota; class Campylobacteria; order Campylobacterales; family Sulfurovaceae; genus Sulfurovum. The sequence continues at coordinate 3,331 of JAQVHV010000117.1, read as the reverse complement.
GTACCTTGGAAAAACCCCTGGAGATCATCGGAAAGGTTACAGTGCTCAAAGAGAAACACCCCTCCCTGAGAGCAAAAGGCCTGATGGCGGAAGAGGATCTTGAAAAACATATTAGTGAACTTGAAAAATATGCCAAAGAGCTTCAAGCAAGTAAAGAGGAAGAGAGAGGTATCTACCGTGTCATGGAGGGGGATGCATTGAGCCTCATTGCAAAAAAATTCAATATGAAAACTGCTGAGCTGAGAGAGCTCAACAAGCTGCAGAAGGGTGACTATATACGCATAGGACAGAAATTGATCCTGCCGTATTCTCAGGAGATGGTCGATGCTATCACTACTGCACGTTATAAAGTCAAAAAAGGCGACAACCTGATCCTGATCGCAAAAAAGTTCAATCTTCAGCCTGAAGATCTGATGAGCTTCAATAAGTTGGAAAAGAGTGCAGTGATCAGGATCGGAAAGGTGCTGGACCTTCCTTTACCGCATAGGTTGGCCGAACTTGCAGTAGAAAACAAGCATAGCAGGTATGGCAGCCGAAGTCTCAGGGTTACCGCAACGGCATATACATCGCATCCGGAAGAGACAGACGATACGCCTTTTCTTGCTGCCTGGAACAACCGGTTGACCCCGGGAATGAAAGTGATTGCAGTTTCGAGAGACCTGCTTTCGATGTATGGAATAAAAAATGGAACAAAAGTACGTATCTCAGGGCTTCCAGGTATTTATCATGTGCGGGACAAGATGAATAAACGTTATAAAAAACGTATTGACATCTATATGGGGATGGATCGCCCAAAAGCATTACGCTGGGGAAGAAGAAGCGTGAAGATCTACTGGGACTGATATTAGGTAGCAGATAGCGGGGAGCAGGGAGGCCGGTTTGGCAGGTTTTTTTTTCAAATACCAGGTGTCAATACCGCTTCTCTACGATTGCTCCTGCAGCTCCTCGTAGATCTCAAGTACTTCCAGGTATCTGTCGCTTACCTCTTCGTACTCTTTTTCTGCTTTGGCAAGCTCTTCAGAGATGACCGTGAGTCCTTTCTGCTGGTAGCATTCCGGGTTTTGCAGACAGTTGTTGAGTTCATCTATTTTCGCTTCGAGTGCTTCGATCTGTGCAGGGAGGTTGTCAAAATCCTGTTGCTGTTTGTAGCTGAGCTTGGTCTGTTTTTTGGCCTTAGGTTTCTCTTCTTCCTTTTTTGATGCACTATTTGCACTCTCTTTTTCGATCTCGCCGAGCTCTTTGATCTCCTTTTCGATACTGAGATACTCTGTATAGCTTTGAAAGGACTCCTCTATGAGGCCATTGCCTTTAAAGATAAAGAGTTTTGAAGCGATCTTGTCGATGAAGTACCGGTCATGGGAAACGAAAAGAATCGCCCCGGGGAAGTTGATCAGCTTCTCCTCTAGGATGTTGATCGTCTGGATATCCAGGTCATTGGTCGGTTCGTCCAGGATGAGACAGTCCACCTTTTTGGTAAGGAGCAGGGCGAGAGCTACACGGTTTTTCTCCCCGCCGCTGAGTACACCGACCTTTTTGTCCAGAAACTCTTTGGGGAAGAGGAAGCTTTTGAGGTAGCCGTAGACATGCATATTCTTCCCCTGTACCTCTACCCTGTCACCGCCGTCCGGACAGAAGGTCTCGATGAGTGATTTTTCGTCATTGAGCATTTCGCGGTGCTGGTCAAAGTAGCCGATGGAGAAATCCCCCTGTTTGATGATCCCGCTGTCTGGTTTGATGCGGCCAAGCATCAGTTTCAGCAGAGTGGATTTGCCCGCACCGTTGACACCGACAATGGCGATCTTGTCTTTTTGCAGAATGCGTGTAGTGAAATCCTCGATCAGTTTTTTCCCCGGTACACTGTAGTGGAGATGGTCGATCTCGAAGAGCATTTTTTTACGCGACACACTCTCTTCACGGTTGAAGTGTTTTTTCTCCCGTTCCAGTTCGATCATCATTTTACGGATCAGTGTCGGGTTCGTTTTTGCCTCTTCACGCAGTTCAAAGACCCGTCTTTTGCGCCCCTGGTTGCGTTTTTCCCTTGCTCTTACCCCTTTTGACAGCCATGCCTCTTCCTGTTTCAGCAGGCGAAGCAGGTTGTCATGACTTTTTTGCATCGCTTTCATGCGTGCCTCTTTCTGTTCCAGGTAGCGCATATAGCCGCCGTTATAGGAGACAAGTTTCTGGTTGTCCACCTCTACGACACGTGTAGCGATCGTATCGATGAAGTGTCTGTCGTGAGAGATAAAGAGCAGGGTGAACTTCTCTTTGAGGAGCATCTCTTCGAGAAACTCCACCATATAGACATCCAGGTGGTTGGTCGGTTCGTCCAGCAGGAGTACATCGGGTTTTTTGAGGATCAGGCCGGCAAGCGCAACACGGCGCTGTTCGCCTCCCGAGAGTGTGATCGCCGGTCGATCTTCATACTCTTTGAGTTGGAATTCCTGAAGCACTCGTTCGATCTTGTCATCCAGGTTCCATGCGTTGTGGTGGTCGAGATAGTTGCTGAGTTGCTCATGTGCTTTGAGCAGCTCCGGGTTATCAAAGTCTGCGGCAAGCCGGGCACTGATCTCATCATAGTTTTTTTTCGCTTCTTTGAGCTCTGTCAGCTCACTCTCTATGGCCTGGCGGACAGTGAGCCCCGGTTCAAATTTCGGATGTTGTTGCAGCATCTCGATCTGCACAGACTTGTCGATAACGATTTTCCCCTCGGTGGGTTCTTCGCTTCCGGTAATGATCTTCATCAAGGTAGATTTCCCGCAGCCATTCTGTCCGATGATCGTCACCCTCTCCCCCTCGTTCAGATGAAAGTCAACATCATCAAGCAGAAGTTTGACATCATACTGTTTTTTGATATGAAAAAGGTCGATCAGCGCCATGGTGAAATCCTAAAAATATGAGTTGTGGAATTATAACAGATAGAGTAGTTTTTAAGCCTTGATTAGGTATATTCCAGACAATGATTAAAAAGGATAAGCATGTTAGAGACAGTGATAGGACTCTATTCACTCTATTTTATACTGAGATTCTATATCTCGGTGATGCAGATAGGCTATATCAACCAGGAGAAGTGCAAAGCACCTGTATTGATGAGTGCAGAGAAGTATTTCACAGCAGGGAGCTATGCCGTGGCGAAAGAGAAACTTTCGCTTGTTGAAATGTTTGTGGATTACCTGATCTTCCTCTGGTGGGTGATGGCGGGGTTTGCCTGGCTCTCTGGCGTGGTGCAGGTAGAGGGTATCCTGTTGAATGCGGTGCTTTTCCTATATGGTTTTATGGCCATCAACTATATCGTGGGATTGCCGTTTGAACTCTACCAGACATTTAAGATCGA
>JAQVHV010000002.1 GCA_028696055.1 Sulfurovum sp. | reverse complement strand
CAACACGCAACTTTATAGCATCGGCACACACTTTTGTCTGTGAAAATTCACCCGGGAGCAAGGAGCCTACGATATCACCATCGATAAATATCGCGGGGGTACTCCCAGTGTCCCCATTCTCTTCTCTGTAAACAACAATAGACCCTTCAGTGGAGGAAACACTGGTTTTTTCCAGAGTAGGCCCATGCAGAAGGTTACCGGCCAAACTATTTGTTGCAATATATCCTGCTAACAGCAAGAAACTTATCAGAGATCGCATATACTTCATTTTTTCCTCATATTACCAATAAATATATCAATTAAAAATAATTAACTATAAAAGAACCATACCATATTCGACGTTTATTTCAAAGAAAAAGAAGATACATACAAAAAATATTTCCGGACATACAATAGGCATACATCCATCGACCCTCCACTTACTGGAAAGATAAGGAGAGCCCCTGACTCCGCAAAGTCGATCCTATCAATCGACGACACACTTTAGTCGTAAGGCCGGTATGCCAGTACCACTCTCCATTCGCGGTCATGCAGCTTCACCGTTTTCCAGATCACTTTTTTGACCACCTTCTCTCCATGCCCAGGGGCAAGGTAGACATAGCTCCCCTCCCCCTCAGGTGCAGCAGCGATTTTTCTGCCCACTTTCTGCAGGCTCTCATACCCTTGATATATCGGATCGCTGAAGAGCATTTTCCCGATCTCTTCCTTGTCCAGATCATAGACGATCATCCCGTCGGTCTGTATGATCCAGAGCTCATAGTCTTCAGGGATCATACTTTTGCTGATCATAGGGGTGATAAAGAGTTCCGGGCGGATCAATGCCGAGATCGTGCCTGCGAAATGGTTGCTGCTGTCATACAGAGGCCGGGCTATGACCATACCCAGGAAATCCTCGACAGAGACAAATCCGCCGCTAAGCAAAGGTTGTGGGTTTTTCAGCATAGCGATGATGTGTTCCTGGGAACTTAGATCCGATCCTTCAAAGTTTTTGTAATCACCCGGCTCTACCAGACGCAATACCCCATGCGTATCGATAAACGAAGCATCAACGATGTGCGGGTTGCTGTCAAACACACTGCGCAGCAGCTTTCTGACTTCTCCCTCATTTTGAATATTTACGCCGTTTTTTTCGATCTCTTTGGCAATAGACGCATCTATTCTGTTGAGCTGCCCCTGAAGTTCTGGAACGAAACGCTCCAGGGTAAGGTTCAGCTTCTGCGGAGCATCGGTTTCCCCCTCCTCGACCAGGGTAATAAACATCCGCCACCCAAAATTGGGCAGCTTCTGATAGTATGCCTCGCGGTGACCTTCAAACTGGTACTGCATCCTGCCGCTATCATGTTTGAGAGCCTCTCTTACCGCCTTATGTAGAGAATCGCTTCCTTGTATCAGCGGACTCATAAAGATAAAGTCACTCTCCTTGTCAAGCATGGTGTTCCCTTCCTCATTCAGGATATACCAGGTGTAGTGCGGAGGCAGATCAAAATCCTTGTTCAGCCTCTCATTGAGTTCATCCAGGAAGAGAGAGATACCGAGTGCACCGGTCACCTTTCCATCCACAACGATCGGAACGGCCACAAATGCCGATTTTTTCCCTGTAGAGCGGCTATGAATCGGAAACCCTTTCACTACATTCCCGGTAAACAAAGGCCTAAAGTATCCCCGGTTGCTCAGGTTGAGATTGGTAAAGTTCCGATCTAGGGTATAGTAGTCGCCGTTTGGCAGGATGAAAGAGTAAACCCCAGGCAACTTCTCCTTAAGCTGTGCCAGATAGGGCCTGATCCCCTTCCACTCTCCCCTCTTCGCCTCAGGGCTCGAAGCGATCAGCTCAAGTGAATCCATAGCATCTGAGAGGATAGTGTCCACATAGTGCGCGGCTGCGCCCAGCATCATTTGAGGGGCTGTACTCTTTGTCCCCTCCTCCTTTTCTGCCGCCCATCCGGAACCAAGAAGCCCCAGTGCCATTAATAGTGTAAATATCTTCTTCATGCGGTGACCCCTCCTCTGCTTTTGAAGTAATACTTTTAGATCTGCCTGCCAACAGGAAATGAACAATGAGACATTTTTTACCAACGTCATTTTGTATAGTATAGCATATTAAAATAGGTTTAGATAATGAAAAATTATTTTATTTTAAAACTGATATCAACTTATGCTATACTAGAACTAAGATGAAAAGGAGGAAAAATGAGGGCTCTGATCATCACTGCAGATCTTTTTGAAGACACTGAACTGAATGTACCCTTCCATGCACTTCTCAAGGCAGGTTTGGATATCGATATCGCCTCTTTGAAGCGGGGAGTGATCACTGGAAAACACGGATTGCGGCTGGAAGCAACCCTCAGTCTGGATGAAGTGGACCCAAAGCGCTATGATATCCTGATCCTTCCCGGGGGCAAAGCACCTGAAGCACTGCGCAAAGCGCCCAATGCCTTAGAAATAGCCCGGTATTTTTTCGAACACGACAAACCCGTAGCAGCGATCTGCCACGGCCCGCAAGTACTCATCTCGGCGGGGCTGATGCAAGGGAGAGAAGCAACAGGGTACAAAAGCATCAAAGAGGAGCTGGAAGAAGCCGGCGCAGTCTACAGGGATGAAAAGGTAGTGATCGATCAAAACCTCATCACCTCGAGAAACCCCTCTGATCTGGATGCGTTTGTGGATGCGATCAAGATCTGTTTACGGAAGCGCGCTAACTAAAGGAGTCCTGTGCACCCTGAAAATCAGAACAACGGCTTCTCACACACCATCGTCAAAGAGCGCTTTTCGCTTGATGCGGCATTCTGCGACGGGCTGCATAAGAGGAAAGCGCATTTTGGTTTCGGGGGTTTTGGCGAGGCAGTCTACTACCGTACCTACAGCCGCATGAAAGCCGATGGGTCGCAGGAACACTGGGCAGATACCGTCATACGGGCGGTCAACGGAGTGATGTCGATCCGAAAAAACCACTGTGTTGTGAACAGGCTGGCATGGGATGAGCGCTCATGGCAGCGCTATGCCCAAAAACTTGCAGCCGCCATGTTTGAGATGAAATGGCTTCCGCCCGGCCGCGGCCTGTGGATCATGGGGACGGAGTATATCTATGAACGCGGGGCTGCGGCACTGAACAACTGCGGCGCGGTGGATACAACCGACCTTGCGCTGGCCGCAGACTGGGCGATGGATATGCTGATGTGCGGTGTGGGTGTCGGGTTTAACACTGCATGGAAAGGCGAAAATGTTGCCATACCGGACAAAACAGCCCCTTTCTTCTATAGTATCCCCGACAGCAGAGAGGGATGGGTCAGCTCCGTGCGCCTGCTGATCGAGAGCTATACCGCCGGGAAAGCGTGGCCGGTGTTTGACTACTCCGGGATCCGCCCCGAGGGTTCCCCTATCCGCGGTTTCGGAGGGACGGCATCGGGGCCTGCACCGCTCAGGGAGCTGCATCGGCGCATGGAGAAGACACTGGATCGCTTCTGCAGGGGAGAGATCGATACGACACGCTGTACCGTCGACATCATGAATGAGATCGGTGCCTGCGTGGTCGCCGGGAATGTACGCAGAAGTGCCCAGATCGCGCTGGGGAGTGCGGATGACCAAACATTCCTTGGGCTCAAGGACTATACCAGATACCCTGAGCGTGCCGAGATCGGGTGGATCTCCAACAATACCGTCGTACTGGAAAAGACAGAGGATTTTGAACGGATGCCGATGATCGCTGAACATATACGTGACAACGGCGAACCGGGTATCATGAACCTGATCAATGTGCAAAGGTACGGACGATACGGAGAACCTGCAGAAGAGAAGGCATGGCTGACCAACCCCTGTTCGGAGATCCCCCTTGAGAGTTTCGAGCTCTGCAACCTTGCAGAGGTCTTCCCCTCACGCTGCAACAGCGAAGCGGCGTTCTACGAAGCCCTGGAGTTTGCCACCTTCTATGCCTCCACCGTTGCCCTCCTTCCCACACACCGCCCGGAATCCAATGCGGTCATTGTCAGAAACCGTCGCATCGGCGTCAGTCTATCGGGTATCGCAGATATGCTGGACGAACTGGGTGCAGCGGAACTGACGCGCAGACTGCGCAAAGGCTACAAACTTGTCGTATCCGCCAACAGGGAACTGGCAGCCAGGGCAGGCATCCCCGCTTCGATCAGGGTAACGACCGTCAAGCCTTCAGGTACGATCAGCCAGCTTGCCGGTGTCAGTTCGGGGATGCATTTCCCTCCCTTCCGCTATGCGGTCCGGCGGATGCGTGTAGGGAGTGCTTCCGCGATCTGCAAGGTACTCAAAAGAGCGGGTATCCCCTGCGAGGAGGATCTCTACAGCAAAAACACCACGGTGTTTGAATTTCCGCTCTACCTGGGCAAAACAAGGAAAGCCTCCTCCGTCTCTGCCTGGGAACAGTTCTCCCTGCTGGCAATGCTGCAGCGCGAATGGAGCGACAATATGGTCAGCTGTACGGTCTACTTCGATCCGGAAGATGAGGGAGCACAGATCGAACAGATGCTGGCACAGTTCGCACCACTCATCAAGTCAGTTTCCATGCTCCCGCACACCAGAAGCGGTGCCTACAGGCAGATGCCCTATGAAGGGATCACCAAAGAGGAGTACGAAAAGCGAGTGGCGGAGCTTCCGGAGATCGACTGGGAGACTTTCAGGGGGAGTGACGGCGCAGAGCCGCGGTTTTGCACCGATGACATCTGTTATCTCTAAGCGGCTTCCAGTGTCAGCTCATCTCCACCAGATCGATCGCCCTGTCGGTCAGACTGTAGGTTGCCGCCCCGTCATCTTCACGTGTCATACATTCAGCCAAAAAACCTGCGTCCCACAATATTGCTATCGTTTCATCTACAACTCTGCGTCTCAACCCCAGATAAGCTGAAATATCCTCCGCATCATAGACGCAATAGTTCTCTTCATCACTGAGATTATAGATCGCTTTCATCACACTGCGAATAACATGTGTTTTATTGTTCGGATTTAACATTGCCCTTCCTTTTTACATCTCAGATTATTTTTATCAGTATAGATCAAGTATGTATTTCCTTGACCAGACACGCAAAGCAGTTAAGCTGATCATCGCAGGTTGCGCATGCAGGTGCGATCTTCCCTATCGCATCATAGAGATACTTCTTCCAGAGTTTCTCTTTGGGTTTGTTTTGTGCAAGTGAGGGAAAGTGCTTCATCATGAACTTCCCCATCTCGCTCCTGCTTTGCATTCCAAGATCTTCATAGAGATGGTGCATCTCCAGGGATTTCAAGGCAACCATAGGTGCCACCACTTCACTGGCATAACGATCTGCCGCATGGGCAGCAAGTAGTGCCTTTACCTCTTCATACATGGCTTTGTGCGTTTCCGTCATCTCTCTTCCTCCATTTACAACTATCTCAACCATTTTTCATCCAATTCCTGACAATTTTGTAACTCTTTGTCCATAGGAGATAATAAAAACCGTTATTGCTCTCTGCTTTACAATGCAAGCAGTGTTCCACTAAGACGATCATCATTGTTTTATGCAGACATCCAATCCTCATGTGTATGTCCTTTTTGCTTGATATGGACTGCGTTTCTGACCGCTTCGATACAGGCATCATAATCTACCTCATCTACGATCTCAGCGACCACTTCCTTATAGACGATGAGTCCTTCTCTATTGATCACAAAGACGGCTCTTGCCAGCCTCTCTTTGAGTTTTCCCTCAGAGATCAGAAGACCGTATTTTCTTGCAAAGTTTCTCTCGGTATCGATCACTATATCAGCGCTGTCAATAGACTCCTTTTCTGCATACGCTTTGACAAATTCCATATCATCGGTGGTGATCATATAAGTAGTGAGTTTGGAAAACTCCTTGATCAACCCATTGAACTTCTTTGCCCCCAGAGAACAGACTTCGGTCTTGAGTGACGGGATAGCGATAAGAAGCTGCACATTCGGTGCGATCATCCCTATCACATTTTCTGAGCCGTCAAGTTTTTTAATACGGACTGCCGGAGCCTCATTGCCGACAGATTGTTCTTTGCCAAGAAGTGCTGTTTTGGTTCCGTGTACTGTAATATACATCATTATCTCCTCATTTTTAATCAAAACCATGCAATACCCATTCTATATACAAAACAATAGAGTGTTTATTTTTTAATCAACACAATGATCAAAATACTTTTTCTCTATGGTACTATCGGTATAACATTCCATACAAAAGTGAGAAAGATGTTACCAATAGATTTTCCCGAAGAGTGCCGTGCCTGTTCTCTGATGTTCGCCTATAAAGAGATAGAGCTGCTTTATGATATCGCTGTGCTTCTCAGCAGTTCTGAAAATATCAAAGAGAGCATCGAAAAAGGGATGCGTATGCTCAAACACCACGGGTACCTTGATCGCTGTGCGCTTTTTTTGCTGAACGACGACAAAACACTTCTTGAACCATATGCCTCGATCGATCTGACTCCGCAACAAAAAAGTATGGCGATCTACAAAATAGGAGAAGGGGCGACCGGTCTGGCAGCAAAAAGTGCAGAACCCATCGTCATCGAAAATATCCATAACAATATCAACTATCTCAATAAAATGGGGGCACTGCATACCTCGCTGATCTCCTATGTCGCTGTACCGATCATCCAAAAAGACGGTGTCGTAGGGGTGATCTCCGCTAACCTCCGGAAAGAGGCCCCATTGGACTTTGATGAAATTGTACGAATGCTGACGATACTCGGATCGATCTCTCTGGGGGCACTCAATGTCCATAGACGCTTTTCAAAAGAGAAAGAGGATATCCAGGATCTAAAGACCTATTACCGGGATGAAATGCTAAGCAACTACAAGTTTGAGAACATTATCGGAAAAAGCACCGTCATGCAGCAGATTTTCAGCATACTTGAAACTGTCGCACCTTCGGATGCCACGATACTGGTACGCGGAGAGACCGGTACGGGGAAAGAGCTCATTGCCGCGGCCGTACACAATATCAGTCCGAGAAAGAACGGGCCCTTTATCAAGCTTAACTGTGCAGCGATCAGTGAAACGCTGCTGGAGTCAGAACTTTTCGGCCATGAAAAAGGCGCTTTTACCGACGCCAAAGAGATGCGTAAAGGACGCTTTGAACTGGCAGACGGGGGAACCCTGTTTCTTGATGAGATCGGAGATATCACGCCGGCACTGCAGGTGAAACTGCTGCGTATCCTGCAGGAGAAAGAGTTTGAGCGTGTAGGGGGAACAAAAACGATCAAAACGAACGTACGCCTGGTGGCCGCAACCAACAGAAACCTTGAAGAGATGGTCAAAAAGGGAGAGTTTCGGGAAGATCTTTTCTACCGGCTGAATGTCATCCCTGTCAACCTTCCCCCTCTCCGCGACCGCTATGAGGATATTCAGCTGCTTATCGAACACTATCTGAAGAAATATATGCGGGAACACCACAAAGAGATGTATTTTTCAAAAGCGGCACTGGAGATCCTCCTGGAATACCCATGGCCGGGGAACATCAGGGAGCTTCAAAATACGATGGAACGTATCGTACTGATCTGTCCGCAAGGAGAGCTTCAGCCGGAGATGCTCAACCATGTCATGCCCTTTAACTTCCAAAAAATGCATATGCCGCAGGAGGTTGCGGAAATACCAAAAAAAAGAGAAGAGGCGGCAGATAATGGCCAGGAAATCCCAAAAACAACCGGCGGTCACACCCCGTTTGCAAAAAACAGTCTGCAGGAGATAGAGAAAGAAGCTATCCTCAAAGCGCTCATAGAAAACAGGGGAATCCAGACAAAAGCAGCCAAACAGCTGGGTATGACACCCAGACAGATCGGTTACAAGATCAAAAAATACGAGATAGAACTCTAGAATAAAAATTGCATCAAAAGAGTAAAATCATATGAAAGGAGAACTATACAATGTACTGTTTTGCTTCAAATAAATCACAGCTAAAACTCTGCAATACTACATTGGCCTCGTGTCTGGTCTACTACTATCTGCCTTCTTCGCTCTATTACGGTTTTTGATTCATGGGTGCAGAAAAAAAGAGAGAGGTATATTGTTCTGAGAGGGAGGGGAGAGGATCAATCATCCCCTCTGCTGATCATCTTTGCATTCACCTCGTCCGGAAGATTTTTTGGACCCGGTGAGATAAACCATACATCTCCGTTGGTCAGGGTGATATTTCCGCCCCACTTTTCGTCACTGTCAAACTCCAGTGACGCTATGATCTCCTCCATATCCTTTTTTGCCACATAAAAGAGCACCTTCCCTTCATCATTTTCTCTTAACATTACTTTTGCCATTGTTCATCCTTTCAGTGTGATTAAAATTTTTTTGATCGCGTGCCATATATCGATCTTAACTGCGTTTTCAAAGGTGATAACCATAAACTCTTTTCCCATTTTACGCACATAAGATGCAACGTTAAAATGCTTGTTATCCTGAGCTGGATAGTCACTTCTGTAGTGTACTCCCCTGCTCTCTTTTCGTCGGTAGGCACTGTTTGCTATCGCTTCTGCAATGAAAAGCGCATTGTGGAACTCCAGTATCGAAGAGAGCTCTACATTGTTCTCTTTTTCTTTATTGATACAGTTAAGACCGTAACGCTTGCCTCTGAGGTAGGTCACATAAGAGATCGCATCTCCCAGCGTCTCTTCCGAGCGGAACGGCCCCGCATTTCTAAACAGCATCTCTCCAAGACTTATTCTCATCGCATTAATATTAAACCTGTTTTCTCCCTCCATGATAAGTGCAACACGGTTCATATCTTTTTCCACTTCAGAGTAGTCTATAGGAAGATAATCTTTTTTATAGGCTGCTTTTGCCGCTTCATACCCTGCTATTCTGCCGAAATAGGCTCCCTCCAAAAGCGAATTGCCGCCCAAGCGGTTCGCCCCATGGACACCCGTCACCGCACACTCCCCAGATGCAAATACACCATCCATTGTCGTAGACGTATCCGGCCTGGTCCATATCCCGCCTATCGTATAGTGTGCTGAGGGGGTGATCTCAAGAAGCTCCTTTGTGATATCTATACCCGCAGCATTGAGCGCCATCTTTCTTGCCGAGGGCAGTTTCCTGTCGATCACTTCCTCTCCGAGATGCCTGAAGTCCAGAAAGACTTTATGCCCCTTTTTCATATGCCCGATGATCTCACGGGAAAGTTTGTCCCTGGTCTGGAGCTCGCCGGTAAACCTCTCACCCCGTTCATCCACCAGGTATGCCCCTTCTCCTCTTGCCGCTTCACTGATCAAGGCACCGTTGGTTTTAAGCGTGGTGGGATGGAACTGTACAAACTCCATATTTGAAAGCAGGATATCTGCCCGGAATGCCGCAGCGATCACATCGCCTGAACTCTCCTGGGCATTGGTGGAGTGCCCTCTGTAGACCCCGGCATATCCGCCCCCTGCAAGCACCAGTGACTTACAGGCCAAAGCAATGACCTGAGAATCGGACCGGCGCAATACACTGATACCCGCCAGTCTTTTTTCATACTTGATGATATTCAGGAGTTGATAGTTTGTCAGCAGTATGATCCCTGCCTTGCGGCACTGGTGCAACAGAGACATCACGATCGCAGAACCGGTCCTGTCTGCGATATAGCAGGTGCGTACCGCACTGCCTCCGCCAAAAGGACGCTGTGCGATCGTCTCATCCTCTCTGGTATCAAATCCGACACCCATCGCCGCAAGCTCCTGCACGATATGGGGAGCCGCCTCGCACATTTTTTTGATATTCTGTTCATGCACCATTCCATCCGCACCTGCGATCGTATCGCCCGCATGTTTCAGGTAAGAGTCATATTCGCCCGGATTGATCACCGCATTGATACCGCCTGATGCCACTGCGGAGTTGGAACGCATGGGATTTGCTTTGGTCACTACAGCCACTTTCGCTCCGCTTCTTTTGGCATAGAGTGCGGCATATAGGCCGGATATACCACTGCCGACCACGACTACATCATATAACATCTTTGACTCCAAACAGACGCTCTATCTGAGCGGATTTTGCCTCGTTCAGGTAGGCAAGCATAAGATTCTCTTTGATATGCTGCGGTTCGATCGAACCGAAAAGTGCACTGAGGACCTTGCCTGATCTTGCGAACTGCAAGGCCGTAGCGACATCAGTCACATTTGCCGTATTCAAAGTCTCACATACTTCATCGCTGAACTTTCCTTTAAAAAGATGCATCTGCAGCAGCGAAGAGGAGGCGAACAACCCAAGCCCGTACCCGTGTACTGCCTGCATCAAAGTATAGTACTTCCCATCCGGCCCTTTTTGGTTGGTGTAGCTGCAGGCATGAGGCTTCGCCAGATTGAAAGGTACCTGCAGATACCTGAAATGATGGGAAGGACCGCCCACTTCCTGCGCGATCTTGACGATCTCGGCAAGGCTCAGGTACTCGGTATGTCCCTCCTCGTACAAAAAGGCATTCCATGATGCGATCCCGTATGACCGTATCTTCCCTTCCTGCACCAGTGATTCAAATACCTTAAATGCCTCCCTGATACGCGAGAGTACTACCTCCCTCTCGACATAGCCCAACTGCGTTTCGGGGTTATGCAGGTAGAGGATATCCAGAGTATCCAGCCTGAGGTTTTCCAGTGACTTCTCTGCACTCCACCGCAGAAACTCCGGGCTCATACAGTGCTGGTCGATCACCACCTCCTCTTTTGCAGCCAATCCTTTATCCACAATATGCGCTTCGATCCATGCATAAGGGTTTTCCGGGAAAGGAAACTCAAGGGGGATGAATCCCGCTTTTGAGGCAATGACCAGAGCTTCTCTCTTGACTTTCCCCTCAGCAAACATCTCCCGGAGTGCTTCGCCGATCTCCTCTTCGCTTACCTGATAGCGGTAGTTTATCGCAGTATCGATCACGTTGATCCCGTTTCCTATGGCGGTTTTTACCGAATCTTTGTAGCTGATCACATAGTTCTCTTCTCTGTAGGGTTCTTTGCGGAAAGTACCAAGCCCCAGTGAAGAGACGAAATACTCTCCGGTAAAGCGGAAGAAATCTCTGCTGTATTTTGGGAACTTCTTTAGATAGGAGAAGGTCCCCTCTTTGGTTGCATACGCCATCAGACCACGATCACTTTCAGCGGTGCTTTGAGTTTGAACCTGAGCATATCTTCGATCCCCGCAAGTGTTGTAGTGGTATTCATCGAACAGCTCATGCATTCTCCACGATACTTGATCAATACTTCAAACACCTCATCCGCCTCTTTGATATCCACAAGCTCGACATCACCGCCGTCTGCTTTGAGCGTAGGCCGGATATACTCTTCTAGGATAGATTCGACGGATTTGATCTTCTGCACAAGCCCCATCGATTCAAACGATCCGTCACCCTTCGCTTCAATGATCTTGCGTGACCTCTCCTGCGCTTCCCGCTCTTCAAGCAGTACAGCCAGAAGATCCGCCAGATAGAGATCTTTTGCTTCATGTCCTCCGGGTTTGACACAGGACTTGCAGAACGCACCCGCTTTGGTATAGTGGATGATCTCTTCGATGGTGGAAAGCCTGTTAAGTCGGATCACTTCCTGTATCGTCTCCTGGGTGACTCGTGCACATTCACACAGGATAAACTCCTCTTCAAAACTCTCCATATCCACATTTTTATAGAGAGATGCGGCTTTTTTGATCACATCATACGCCATCACCGAGCAGTGCATCTTCTGCCCCGGTACTGCAGGGATATCAGGTGTATCCCGAAGCGCTTTCTCCACATCGATATTTGTGATCCTGACTGCTTCGTCAACGGTTTTCCCCATACAAAGTTCCGCCATCATATCCGAACTCGCGATCGCTGTACCGCAGCCGAAACTCTTGAACTTGCTCCGGATGATCCTGTCATCTTTCGGATCGATCAGCCAGTAAAGCCTGACCGCATCACCGCAGCTCTCTGCACCGAAATCCGCTATTACCAGCCTGTTTTCTCCGGCCTCTTCCTGCGTGATCTCTCCCATATTTGAGGGGTTATCCATTCTCCTTTGTACCTCCTGGGAATACTCCTCCCACAGAGCACCTCCGATAAGATCATTTCTAGCCATGACAGATTCCTTTATATTCATTTTGTAATGCTCATGCAAATTCTGTTCTACCATGATCCTCACTGCACCGCTTTGATCCATACAAAATTGTCTGATTGACGCTGTAGCTACAAAATTGTTATGGATTTTGTTCCAGATATCATTTCAGGAACAGTTTTTGCATAGGGAGAGATACATCAAACAAAAGGAAGAAAAATGTATTTAATCACTGCTATTATCAACGCGGAATGCGTCAAAGATATACTCGAAGACCTCAAAGCCTCAGAGATAGAAGGGGTTACGTTGAGCAAGGTCAAAGGAAAAGGGAAATTCATTGATACGATGAAAGAGATAGAGGAGCATATCAGGATCGATATTGTCGTATCCAATGATCACTTCAAAGAGGTTGCAAAAGAAGCGATACGGGACAATGCCAGAAACTCGGAAAAAGGTTCCGGGAAAATGTGGGTCACACCGGTCATGGAAGTAGAGCGTATCCGTACAGGAGAGACCAACGAAGATGCGCTCTCACACTCCGTTGTCGGGAAGGCTGTTTCCCGTATTACAGCGAGCTTTACCGCTGAAGACACACCGGCGAGTTAAGCCGGAGTCGAAAGCGATTACAGCATCTCAAGCTGATAAAGGAACTTCCTCTCCTTGAAGGAAGGGATATCCAGCTCCTGCCGGTACTTGGCGATAGATCTTCGTACCATCCGGATGCCGAAACGTGCCTCAAGCATCTCATGGATCGCCTTGTCGCTGTAAGGCTTGTTTTTATCCTCACTCTGAACCAACCTTTGGATAAATGCTTTGAGCTCGGCCGTGGACACATTGCCGATCGCATGGGAGAAGAACTCCTTGAAAGAGAAAATACCCTGCTCAGTCTCCAGATACTTTCCGCTTATCGCACGGGAGATGGTCGATTCATTAAATCCAAGCTCCTCGGCAACATCCTGGAGCTTCAAAGGCTTCAACGATCCTCCCATAAAAAACGGATACTGCTTCTCTATCAGTACGAGGGTAATATTATAGAGCGTACTTTTTCTCAGATCCAAAAGATTGACCAGTTCCCTTGCCTCTTTGAACTTCTGCTTTGCAAAGTTCTCATATTTGTCGATCTGTGTCACTTTGAGATCCGGATAGAATGCATGGTTCATTTTTATCGTCAGCCCATCTTCGTCAAAATAGACAAAAAGATCTGGCAGGATAGGCGGTTCGCTTGCCATATATCTGATCGCCGGAGGGTTTTTCAGACGCTTTAGTACCTCTTTTGCTTCGGAAAATCTTGGATGGCTGATAAACTTTTCCAGGGATTCGAACCGTATGATCATCGCACTGAGCAGCAGACTCATATCATCATCCAGGTCAAACTCGTTGAGCTGGAACAAAAAGGACTCCTTATAGTCCCTTGCCCCCACCCCGTAAGGCTGGAGATAGGCAAAACGCTGTCTGACCGACTCGACCTGGGCTGCCTGTACATTACACTGTACGGCGATCTCCTCAATATCTCCTTCAAAATACCCCTCGTCACTGATATAAAAGATGATCTGTTTTGCAATCTTCTGAGAGATCGGTGTAGGGAAGAGCGGTGCGGCGATCTGCTCATCGAGTTTTTCATAGAGTGACTGGGTAGAGATACTCATCCACTCTATCTCATCGCTTGATGCATTGGAGACGCGGTTCTGATAGGAGAGATATGCCTGATGCGTACTGCTTGACGAACTTTCCGCTACCTCAAAGCCGGAAGTCACCTCCAGACAGGGGTTTTCATTGGCGATATTCTGTATATGTTTTTCCAGGTCCGAAAGTGAACACTGCAGCAAAGGCAACCATGTCTGCATAGAGAGACGCGGTATCTGTTTTTGTTTGAGATGAAAGACCTGTTTGACTGCCATAGGTATCCTCTTGTATGTAATATATCACTCATTTTACATTGAATACTATACATATTTTGTTCCAGAGTGCACAAAAATGAATCTTTTTTAAAGAACAGGAGAGTCATCGTGAAAAAGATCATAAAAATCTCTTTAAAAATGACTGCTTCTCTCCGGAAAATCCCGGAGAAAGATTAGTATTTGATACGTACAAGCCCGCTTGGCCTGGTGATCTTCATCTGGCAGGCAAGACGTGCTTTGGGGCTGCTTTCACCGATCGTTTGCATCACTGCTTTTTCCTTTTCGGTCATATCACTGAGATACTCCATCCCCGATTCGATCAGTACCACACAGGTACCGCACTCACCGTCTCTGCACCCAAACGGCAATGCAGAACCTGATGCCTCCACAATGTCCTGGATCGTTTTCCCAGGTGTCACATTGATCGCCAAAAAATCATTCATGATCTCCACTCTTGTTGTCATTGATTCTCTCCTTTTAAAATAGATGGGGTTTGCACCTGCTTCAGATACAAAACTCCTTGCCAATACACAAAACTCAGTCATCGCTTCCTTTATTTTGAGATTGCCCTGCTGCTTTCTGGGCGGCTTTTTTCGCACGGTGTTCTCTCAGCCACCTGAGTTCTTCCTCTACTTCATCATATCCGTCCAGATCATCGATGGCTAACAGTTCTGCTTCACGGCACCCGTAGGTAGACCCCTCCTCGATAAAGTGCACTTCATAGATACGTATCACCTGCAGCCAGTCCCCTATATGCGTGACATATCCTTCCGCGCCGGGCTGGACCAATATCGCATCGGGAGCATGAAAAGGGTTGGAGCCGTCATTTCTTATCGGTTTCGTGATGCGTACTCTCTGCCCGATATGAAAGACCGGGAGTATCTCATCTTTAGTCGAAGCGGAGATCTGTTTGGCTTGTGCATGCGTGTACGCCATGGCTTACCTCCTCTATTTCATTACATGTGGCTGATGTCGAACAGGTACTGCATGCACTCGGTTTTCCGAATGTATCCCATACCTCGGCGGCAGACGGTGCATAGCCGTTCTCAAAATTCTTGTAGACAGTGATCAGCGCAAATTTGTAATACGCCAACAACTTCTCCTCACTGCCCAGATCATGCCCTTTTGCCTTTTCTATCATTTCACCATATTTTTTCATGATATGAAAACGTTTGACGTAGACCAATCTCTCATCATACTCAAGATCAAAAAAATCAAAATAATCTTCAGCATCGGTCAGCGTCTGAAACTCTTTTAACCTACCCATCATAAATCCTTTCGACAAACTATGCATTTTTTACTCCATGGCTAACCAAACGGAACCTGTACTATCGGTGACAAACTCCGACAAATTTGTTGTTAGAGACCCATTTCGTATTTCAGCTGTTCGGCCCATCTGTTAATTCTCTCTTCGGTAAGCTCTGCCTGGTTGACATCATCGATCGCCAGACCGCAGAACCTTCCATCCTTTTCAGCCCGTGAGTATTTATAGGTATACCCCTCGGCAGGCCAGTATCCATACTCCGTATCGGCACCGAGCCTGCTGAAGATATCCTTCATTTTTCCCAGGGCACTGATAAACTCTTCTCCATGGGTATCCTGGTCACCCGCTCCAAAGAAAGCAACCTTTTTAGCGCTGAAGTCAGGTGCTTCATTTTCCAACGCATAGAGAGGGTCCACCCAGTCACGCTGCGGATCCCCCTGTCCCCAGGTCGATGAACCGATCAGCAGTATATCAAACGCATCAAATTGCTCAAGATCATCATAATCCTCTTCCATATTGATCAGTTCGGCTTCCTCAAAAAGTGCTTCGAGCTGTTCTGCCGCTGCCTGGGTCACACCGCTGCTGCTTCCTACAAATATTCCCACGTTTGCCATAAAATTCCTCCTAAATATTGTGTCTATATGCATTCCCAACGAGGACGTTGGGAACAAGAAACAGTCGCTCAACTGAGCCTACCAGCACCTGCTACTTACTACCTGCTATCTACTACCTGCTACTTACTACTTACTACCTACTGATACACGGTTTATATTGCTGATAGGTCCCCAATGCCTTATCCAGATGTGTTTGACCATCTTCATAAAGCTTTTCAAGGGTTCTGTAACCGAATCGATGTGCATCTTTGAAGTATTTGTCTACCAATACGATCCTGCCGGCGATCACGATACATCTGCCAAACCCTTCATGGCTCATCTCCATCACCACATTGCACATCACACCGGTTTTTCTCTCAAACTGAAGCGCAATGGCCTTATAGATCATCTTGATCTCCCCGATAAGCATCTCATCGATATCTGCGATAATAGGGATTTTTTTGAGATCCTCTTTTGTCTTTACATATTTCGCCCTCAAAAGTTCCTCATCACTCATCTTGGACCAGTTTCCGAACTGATCGGCAGCTCTGAGCTGACGGATCAGCTCTTCGGTAAATGCATTGTGCTCCAGTGCTGTATCAACCATTTTTTATCCTTATACTTCTCTTGCAATTATTTATTCGTAGGTCGGGGTATCCTTACCCCGACATTTTTATGATTTTTTACCACTGTACATTTTTGTCGGGGTGGGGACACCCTGACCTACAGTTATTCATCTGCCCAGCGTGCCAGTCTCGGGTCTTCGACTGTTTCGACATTCATGATTTTCCTGATCCATGGTGGAGGATTGCCGTTGATCATCGCTACAAGCTCCTTGAGTACCTCTTCGATCGATCTCGGTTCCTGTACTTTCATCGGGTTCATCCCTGCACGGATCACTTTTGCTGCGGCAGTGCCGCCGATCGATTCGCAGTAGACGATGTTGATACCCTCAAGTGCCCTGACCTTAAAGTCGGTCTTGTCATCCCCTGTCATTTCTGAAGTATCAGTCCGGATAACACCATCCAGGAAAAATCCCTCTTTGGAAACGTGATAGACCACAAACTCCTTCGTACCGCCAAAATGTGCATTGATCGTCTCCATATCCCTGCTTGCAAATGCAACTTTGATGCCATTTTCCGGTTTATCCGTACGCTCTACCGTTATCTTCGTTGACTCACCCATGATGTTTCACCTCTCTTAATTTATTTGCTACTTCAAAAAGGAAGCAGGTACTTCCCTCATAAAGCTGATCGCTCCTGAGCTGGTTTCCGAGCTCTTCATAGTTTGGAAACCCTCTCAGCAGCAGCCCGGCACGGTACTCTCCGTTGCTATGCAAGATTCGTTCCGCATGGAAATTGCTGATGACCAGGTCCGCATCTTTGAAGTAGATTTTTGCATCTTCAAGATCTCCGACAAATACCCTTTCCGCCTCGATTTTTTCAAGTACAGGGCTGTAAACCGTCGATACCACGGCCGCTATCGTTCCACCGACACTCTGCAGTAGTTCGGCGATACCCACACACATATCAGGTTCACCGGTGATGACAAAACGTGACAAGCCTATCAGAAAATGGGTATCGAGCATCGCATCCTGCAGACGCCCCCTCCATCTTTTTACCGAAGGGGAAGGTGCTATCTGCCTCTTCTGCATCAATGCTCCTACAAAATTGTCGCTCATCTTCTGCCCCATAAGGTGGTCAAAATGCAGATGACTGATGCGGGGGTTCTTTGCCAGCAGTGCCTCCGCGGCGATCCTCATCGAACTGCCGACAGAGATGACCGAACCACAGTTCCCCAGGACTTCGATCTCATCAATGCCGATACCTCCCTGTGCCAGCTTGCCCTGCTGCTCACCGAAAAAACCGTCCATAGAGGTAGAAAGATCAGGCAGGGCATAGGTCTCAAACCCGAAACTCTCACACAGTTCCTTGAGCTTCTCCACCTCCAGAGGCTGCATGCTTACATGCGGCAGCAGCAGTATTTTGTTTGGCCGGATATGGCTCTGCGGCTTTGTATGCTGATCGATCAGCGCTTTGGCCGTCAATGCCCATCCGCTCTCCATACCACCCTCAAAATCAGGGGTGTTGACATAGCAGTAAGGTAACTCTATATGCATACCCGCACCTCGGACATCATCCCCTTTCGTTTCGGTCAGTCCTGTGGTATGCAGCCCTATGAGTTCCGGGACAAATTTGTTTTTTTGGGTGATGTTTTCTATGGACAACAGGATGGAATAATCCCCTCCGTCCAGTACCGCCGTGATATCAGAGACCGAGGTGCTGTAGAGCGGTATCGGTTCATTGAAATGTCTTGTAAAAAACACTTTCGTGTAGGAGGCGCACCCTTGCGCAGCATGCATCAGGGGCAGACAGTTGCGGATGCCGCAAAATGCCAGTGCCGCGCCCATAGGCTGGGAGTGTTTGATAGGGTTGACCTGCAGGGGTTTGTGTTCATGCCTGCTCAGTGCGATCACTTCATTACATTCCATTACTCTGCCTCCATCGATACAGTTTCCCAGGGCGCTTTTTCGCTCACATTGGCAAAGACAGGGCTGAGAAAAGCATGCCTGAGGTCTTCAGCCAGATTGAGCAGCCCTTCAAATCCCCCGTAGCTTACCTTCTTCTCCTGGTTGACATCGATAAAAGAGATCTTCTTTTTGATCGCCGTATAGAGGCTTCTGCCTCCGGCAAGCAAGATGTCCGCGCCTTTCTCATCGATCACTTTGGCCTGCTCTGCTGCGGGTGCTTTCATCAAAACCCCATTGGGCCCCAGATACGCTTTGGCTTTTTCGATATCATCCTCCGTGGATTTTCTGATAGAAGTTGCCACGACCTCGATACCCAGGTCCTGCAGCCCTGAAGCGATGGACCATGACTTGTTCCCCCCGGTATTGAGTACGGCTTTTTTGCCCGCGAACATCTCCCTGTAGGGTTTCAATCGTGCTTCAAGCTTCTCCTCTTCCTCCGTCAAAACCTCTTCGGCTTTGGCGATCAGCTTCTCGTCTCCCAAAGCCCTGACGATCTCGCGGATCGCAAAGGCGGTATCGCGTTTTCCGTAAAAAGAGACAGAGATCCAAGGGATACCGTACTGCTCTTTCATCTTTCGGCACAGGGTGATCAGGGATTTTGCACAGACGATCACATTGAGCCTGGCACGGTGTGCCGTCCTGATGCTTCCTACCCTTCCGTCGCCGCTGAGTGAACTGAGCACACGTATCCCGATCTTCTCAAACAGAGGCAGATACTGCCACATATCTCCCGTGACGTTATAGTCTCCGATCAGGTTGATATCATAAGGGGTGGTAAACTCCGGCTCTTTGGTACCGATCAGATGCTCCAGCACTGCTTCACCCGCAAGCCGTGACCCCAGGTTCTTCCCGCCGACAAACCCGGGAGCATGTACAGGTACCACCGGTACTCCGTGTTTCTCGCTTCCCCGCTTGCAGGTCATATCGATATCATCCCCCACCATTGCCGTGACACAGGTCGAGTAGACAAAGATCGCTTCAGGCGCATACTCCTTCATAATGAAGTCTATCGACGCTTCCAGCCTCTTGTCCCCGCCGAAGATCACATCATTGGTTCTGATACCCGTGGTGAATCCCATGACCGTATGGTCGCGTCCTTCATAGGAACTCAGTGTCTCTCTTGTCTCCCAGGATGCCCCAAGACAGGTTTGCGGGCCATGGACCAGATGGACCGCATCGGCATAGGGAAAAAGCGAGATCTGCGCACCGTCAAACGCACACCCTCCTGCGGTAAGTCCCGGTTTTGGCTTATCGCACCCCTCTCCGGGTTTTTTATCTTTGCTGTGAGAGCAGGCACTCTCATTGAGCAGCTCTTTGATTTTGGCTCTGTTGACCATAAAGTACTCCTTTATCCAGGTATATGACTCTCTCATGCAATTTATGTGCCAGAAATATCCTCTTTTCAAAAAATGTGCCTGCCCTCTTTGAAAAGATGAATTTCGTACGTACTGCAAAGCCTTATCGTGCCATGTCGCGAGATCACTTACGCTTCTTCACAGCTCCCTGCTCTGCAGCTTTTTTATATACTTACTAAACAAAAACCTCTACTCCTCCCACTCTGTTTCCGCAGTGTCATCTGTCAGATCGTAGATAAAGTCCAGCTCATTTTTATATCCGAAACCGTCACCTTCCAACTCATCCAGATGATGGATATAGTGGTTAAATCCGAAATCTTCCAATTCGATAATGTTACAGTCATGCATCTTGTCTCCTTTGGTTAAATATGTTTACATCTAACACCCATACAACTTCCGTTCCCAAAAAACAAGCCAAAATATGCAATTTTCATACCAATAAATCCAAAAAACGACAAAAATGTCGTTTTTGTCGTATTCGTAGCATAGTGGAAGGTGAATTTGTATGTTTCCCTCATCTTCGAGCTACAGAGTGTCCGAAAAAACTCAAAACAACACTATTTTGATGCGCGGGGAAACCAAAGACAACATTTGTTTAAAAATCGATCACTCTCTCTCTTTCGCCCGTAGAATTAAATGGTAGAGTGTAGTATTACTCTATTTTTGCATCAGGTACTTCACGCCTTCCTTTTTCATCTATAGAAAAAAGGATAACCGTTGCAAAAATTTCACCTTGAACATCTCAATAGAAATGACTATATCGACTCTATCGCACAGATCAAAGACAAAAAAAGTTTTGGATTTGCCAACCTGGCATTGCACTGGTGGGATAGACACTTCAGCTGGAAGGTACACGGATGTATCACGCTTTCCAATGAAAAAAAAGAGCACCTCTGCTACATCTTCTACAAAATTGACCGTTATAATGAGTACATTACAATCCACAACATTTTTACGCCACTGCAATTCAGAAGAAAGGGATATGCCAGTCAGCTCTTTGAACGTGTTTTTCAGATTGCAGAAGAAAAGTGTGTACGCCGTTTTCGTATCACTTGTGTACCACAGTCACTCAACTTTTATCTGACACTGGGACTGGTCTACTGGGGGATCAATCGTCTGGGTGACTACTATTGCGACCTGCCGCTTCCCAAAGGCGGGATGCCCCAGTTGGATCAGTTGGTAAAAAACACTGACCCTGAAGAACTGGCAGGAGAATACATTCACAACATTGTCTCAAAAGTAAAAGGCAATAGAGAAAAACTTGATAGTGCACAGAGCATTATCTATGAAGCACATACGAAGAAACTCGAAAAGAGTTATCTCTATGATGAACTTATGATCCTGTATGATGATAAGCTGCTATAATGTGCTATGCGTGGGATTCAAATCCGGATCCCATACACACTAAGAGTATCTCTCCCACCCCGCGGAAGGTGTGGAGAGAGATGAGATCTTTATCTCACAAGGTCGAAGAAATAATCGGTACTTGCGATATCTTTTGTCTCTTCATCGAGCTGGTCAAGCACTTTGTTTGTGATCCAGGTCAGCAGGTTCAGTGCCCCGTCATATCCGCTGATAGAGTATCTGTGAAGATGGTGTCTGTCAAAGATAGGGAAGCCGATATAGATCAGCGGTGTACCTGTATCCCTCATCAGCTCTTTACCGTAGGAGTTACCGATCATGAAGTCAACCGGCTCCGTAAAGAGAAGCGATCTCATGTGCCACAGGTCTTTACCTGCCCATACGTGGCAATCCGCTGCAGCCGGAGAAGTATCAAGCAGTGCTCTCATCTCATCCTCCCAGCCTCTTGGCGCGTTGTGGCAAAGTACGTGTGTCGGCTCCGCACCCATCTCAAGAAGGAAACCTACCACACCGATCAGGAAGTCAGGATCACCCCAGATCGCGAATTTCTTGCCGTGCATATAGGGATAAGAGTCCTGCATCGCATCCACCAGTCTGCCGCGCTCTACTTTGAGTGACTCCGGTACCTCTTTTCCGGTAAGCTCGGCGAGCTTCATCACGAACTCATCCGTACCTCTTAGGCCGATCGGGTTCAGTTCTGCACTCTCTTTTTGCTTCCAGCGCTTGGTGATCATCTTCATCGTTTTGGCAGTTGCATACTTTTGAAGCGAGAGTGTTGCTTTTGCGTTGATCGCGTTTCTGGCATCCTCTATCTTCGTACCCCCTGCAAACATCGTATACTCACCTGCCGGCATATCCCACTGATCAGAGTGGTCACCAAGCATGACATAGTTTGCACCGAACTCCTCGGCGATGTGTTTGATGGAACGGATGGAACCGATATACGTCTCAAAACCGGGGATAATGTTGATCGTATCGGTCTGCTCGCCCTGGTGACCCTCAGTAAGCTGCTGAAGCGCACCCTGCATCATATTGTCATAGCCTGTAATGTGGCTGCCGACAAATGATGGGGTATGCGCATAAGTGATGGGGAACTCCTCCGGGAGGAACTCTCCGCCATCCTCTTCTTTTGCGGCTATAGCAAAAGCATAAAGGTCATCACCGATCACCTCCGCCATACAGGTCGTTGACACCATGATCATATCGGGCTTGTAGAGTGCCGCACAGTTTTTCAGACCGTCTTTCATGTTCACAAGACCGCCGAATACCGCTGCATCTTCCGTCATTGAGTCAGATACACATGGCGTCGGCTCCTTGAAGTGTCTTGTAAAGTAGGATCTGAAGTATGCTACACATCCGTGAGACCCGTGCACATACGGCATCGTGTTTTCAAAACCGAGTGCGACCATTACTGCGCCAAGCGGCT
This sequence comes from Sulfurovum sp., assembly GCA_028696055.1. Lineage (GTDB taxonomy): Bacteria > Campylobacterota > Campylobacteria > Campylobacterales > Sulfurovaceae > Sulfurovum. Next base: position 41,051 of record JAQVHV010000002.1, on the reverse strand, counting down.
GACATGCTTTTGCCGGATTTACGGTGATCGCCTCTCTTGCAAGGTTCTTCTCACGGTAATCCCACGACTTCGTCCATTCAGCTACCTCTGCCACCTTTTCAGGGTTGACCGCACCCATTCCGCCTTCAAACTCTTTTTTGTCCGCAAGTACCTTTTGGTACTCCGGTTTCTGGAACAGTTTCTGTCCATTTACGATATTTTCTACTTCCTGCATCTTACGCCTCCGCTTCTGTTTTGTCCCATGGGGCTTTGGTATGTGCCCATACCGGGGAGTTGATCGCCAGATCCATGTCTTTTGCAAAGATCGCAAAGCCGTCATACCCATGGTAAGGGCCGCTGTAGTCCCAGGAGTGCATCTGTCTGTACGGCAGACCCATTTTCTGGAACACATACTTCTCTTTGATACCTGATGCTACGAGATCCGGCTGAAGTTTCTTCACGAATGCTTCAAGCTCATACTCGTTGACGTCATCATAGATCACTGTCGATCTCATGATCTCGTCTTTCGTTCTCTTGTAGTCATCATCGTGAGCGAACTCATATCCTGTACCGATCACTTCCATACCCAGGTCTTCATAGGCACCGATCACGTGTCTAGGTCTCAGACCACCGACAAAGAGCATGACCTGTTTGCCTTCGAGTCTTGGTTTATACTTGTTGATCACGCCGTCAACCATCGGCTGATACTTGGCGATCACCTCTTCGCATTTTTGCTGGATGCTCTCGTCAAAGAACGAAGCGATCTTTCTGAGTGACTTGATCGTCTGGGTCGGACCGAAGAAGTTATACTCCATCCATGGAATACCGAACTCTTTTTCCATATGTCTTGAGATGTAGTTCATCGATCTGTAGCAGTGAAGCAGGTTCAGTTTCACTTTCGGAGTTGCTGCCATCTCTTTCAACGTAGCATCTCCTGACCACTGCGCAACAACCCTTAGACCCATCTCTTCAAGAAGGATACGGCTTGACCATGCATCACCACCGATGTTATAGTCACCGATAATCGCTACATCGTAATCAGTTTGCTCGATCGGTTCACCAAGTGTATCTACTTCAGCATCAAAAACATAGTCTCTTACCGTATCGTTTGCGATATGGTGACCAAGTGACTGGGACACCCCTCTGAACCCTTCACAGTTCACAGGTACGATTGTCTTGCCTGATTTCTTTGCATAGACTTTTGATGTTGCGTTGATATCATCCCCGATCAGACCGATTGGACACTCCGACTGTACAGAGATACCATTGTTAAGCGGGAAAAGCGCATCAATCTCTTCTAAACAGACTGCCAGTTTTTTATCCCCACCAAATACGATATCTTTTTCCTGGAAGTCTGAAGAGAAGTTCATTGTAACAAATGTATCGACACCGGTAGTACCGATATAGTAGTTACGACGACCTGCTCTTGAATACTGACCACAACCGATAGGACCGTGAGAGATGTGGATCATATCTTTTACCGGACCCCATACAACCCCTTTGGAACCTGCATATGCACATCCACGTTGACTCATTACACCCGGTACGGTTTTTTTGTTCGATCTCACATTACCACAAGTCTTTTGACTCTCATCTTCCGGACCGCCTACACCGAGATGTTTAGCACGGTTCTTAGCTGCTTTGGCAGGATAGGCTTTAAGTACCTCTTCTACCGCAGCTCTCTGTTTTGATTCTAATGTTTCTGGACCCATTGTATTTTCTCCTTTGATATATGACGCAAAGGAGCAAAGCCCCTTTTACTACGCTAACGCTAAGTTTGCTTCGGCAGCAGGCCCACGCACCTATGGTGCTTTAATGCAACCAGCCGCGTGAGCCCTCCGCTGAGGAGAACCAAGTGTTAACAATCTCTTGAAAATAAAGTTGCCTTAATGGCAAGTTTTTTTCAAGAGACTAGTCAGGCTTTGCTCGTAAGGCGTTCTTTTAAATGGTCTTACGCCGCTTTTACTCTGAATTGCTCCATAGAGTCAAAGGCTTTACAAAGCGCCATTGTTTCATCATCAGAATCAAGTCTCTTGGAGAGCTCAGACATTTGGTATCTGTTTGTATATACTAGATACTTCTCACCATCTTTTTCTTCGTATGTCTCATCTTTAAGGTAAGCAGCCAATGCTTTGAACATGAAAGTGTCTTTATTGGTGTAAGTGATCTTATGAACCTCTTTACCTCTAAGACCCATCTCAAGCTCGATCGCTGTGATATCATCGATACCAACCTCAGCTACCTGTGCGTCAAGTTTTTCTAGAACTGCTGTATCTTCAATCGAATTCCCCATATCTGCAGGAAAGTGGAAACCTAAAATAAACATCTTTTCTCCTTTGTCTGTTGTTTTCTTTTCATTATTGAAAGTGTTTTTAGGGACTCCTCGAAAGAGGAGTTTTGAACCTCATAGAGGTCAACTGTTTTTATGCCTCTGCCGCTTTACCAACGTTGTCTTCGTCGGCCTCTTCTTCAAGACCGAATTCCATGAGAAGGTCTTCAAGATCATCCATCTCAAGTGGCGTTGGGATCACTTTCATATCATTTTTAATGATTTTTCTAGCAAGCTCTTTATACTCAAGTGCCTGGTCAGAATACGGGCTGTATTCAACAACTGTCATTCTTCTAAGCTCAGCGTGTTGTACGATGTTGTTTCTCGGTACAAAGTGGATCATTTGTGTGCCAAGATCTTTTGCCAATGCAGTTGCAAGATCGTACTCTCTATCTGTCATACGAGCGTTACAGATAAGACCTGCAAGTCTAACACCACCGGTGTTTGCATATTTCAAAATACCTTTTGAAATGTTGTTCGCTGCGTACATCGCCATCATCTCACCAGACATAACGATGTAGATCTCTTGCGCTTTACCTTCACGGATCGGCATCGCAAATCCACCACATACAACGTCTCCAAGTACGTCATAAGATACGAAGTTTAAACCTTCTTCTTCATATGCACCCTCTTCTTCCAGGAAGTTAATCGCAGTAATTACCCCACGACCTGCACAACCAACACCTGGCTCCGGTCCACCTGACTCAGTACAGTTGATCCAGCCACCCGGTGCATCCGGAGCAAAGATCCCAGCACCTGGCTTACACGCATCTTCCAGTTCAAGATCTTCCACTGTTCCCATTTCAGCAGCAAGCTGAAGGATTGTAGACTGTGCTTTCTCGTGTAGAATAAGTCTTGTAGAGTCAGCTTTAGGGTCACATCCTACGATCATAATGTTTTGATCAAAGTAGTGAGCCATTGACGCAAGTGTATTTTGAGATGTAGTAGATTTACCAATCCCGCCTTTACCATAAAACGCTATTTGACGAAGTTCTGACATGTTTTCTCCTTATGTTGTAATCAAATGTCATCAAACACTAGTGCACAATCCGTTCCCGGTTTTTTCACGACAAAGATACGACAAGTAAGAACAAAACCGTATCAAGAACAAAAAAGAGACAATTTTGTAGGAATGGGATTTGCAGAGGTGCGGGATTCAATGATGGTTATCGTCGGGGTAGGGATACCCCGACCTACGGGTAACTCAATAACACCATTCCGGATCGATACATCTTTTGCCTCTTTGAGTTTGATGATCTTAATTGTTTGTAAAATCGGGGTGAACTCTCAAATCGTGGAGGAGATAAGCATCATGTCAAACGGTGTAATTGTCATGATCTCTCTCTAATGTTTTGATATACTCTCAGTGTAATATATGCGCTTTAGGGGAACAAGAGAAACGTTATCACGCCTTAAAATGGTACATCTTCAGGTGTGTCCGATGGAAACCCCGTCTGGTATAAAATCTCAGGGCATTGGCATTCTCTTCATCCGCAGCCAGCTGTATACGCTTATATCCATACTCCAGGGCGATGGCTCTCATCTTGTTGATCAGGCGGCTTCCCACTCCCATCTTTCTGTACGCCTCCCTGACCACAAGATCTTCGATCTGGCCGATGTAATCCCCCTCGGCACTGGAGATGAGCCGCTGCATCGTCACCATGCCCACGACCTCTCCTTCATGCCTGGCGACCAAAAGCACTTTCCCCTCTGAGCGGAAAAGCTTGCTGATCCCGGCGAGCTGTTTGTCATAGTTGATCTCAAAATCCTGTTCGATCGCAAAGAGGAGACTGAGCAGGTGCGCCATCTCTTCGAGGTCCTCTTCTTTTGCATTTTCTATGGTGATCCCTCTTTTCATATGGATATCACAGACCTCGGGTTGAAGTATCTCTATCACTTTTTTTGCTCCTGTACTCAGTGGGTATTGTCATCAACACATCGGAAGCGTCTCAGAGTACGCTCAGATGCTTTGACGGCAACGGTACCCAACGCTTCTAGCTTCTTCGATCATCATTTCGATCTCATCATAGTCATACCTGCCAAACTGCTGCATCTCATAAAGTTTCGCCAAAGCTTCACGACAGCATATCTTGTTGCACCCCGTCACCAGCTTTTTTGCTTTTTTGAACGGCAGAGAAGTATCCTGAAAGATATCGATCGCCTCTGCCACGCTCTTCTCTCCGCACTCACAGATCTGCATCCGAAGGATCTCCTCTTTGCTGCTCATCCTGCTGCCTTAATGTTTAGGTAGTAGATAGCGGATAGTAAGTAGTAGGTTCGGTATGTTTTTCGTTAAAAACTAATCCCCATACCTGCTACCTGCTCTCTACTACTTACTATCTATCCTATAGCCCGTTCTCTGCTTTGAATGTATTTGCCTCAGCGACAGCTGCGACAAGCCTTTGGCTCAGTTCAGGCATCTTGTCATAATCTGTCCAGAGCGTGTCCTCCACGATATCATGGATCTCCGATGCGATCTCCACCGCCATACGTTTGCGTTTTGCCAGCTCTTTTTTCAACTCTTTTGTTTCTTCTGACATCATTGTCCTCCTTTTGCAGATACAGAAATTTCATGATTGGGTATGCATAGAGCGTTCCAGAAGATTTTGTGAGAGATGTTACGCGGGTTGGGTTTTCTAACCCACCCTACGCAATTTTGTGTACTTCGATACAGGAAGCCTCGGATTTGCGGAGTGCGATGAAAGAACTCTCCGTCATCACCTGAACCGTGCTTTTGAACATGCCGTAGTGTTTGACACACACGGACTCTCTTTCGGCAAGCCCCAGCGAGCAGAGTCGACGCTTCAAAGAACCACCTATTGTGATCGTATCGATCATCGCCATTTCTCCGATATTCAATTCATGTAACAACATCTTCTCATCTCCTGATCTCTTGGTTTATTGATTGAATCAATGCAAAAATAATTCTCGCAATTTCTTGCAAAATAGACCGAAGGGTGGGTTTGCCAACCCTTCGCAGCATCACAATGAAAAGGCGTAGATATTTTCAAAACGAATATCGCTGCCGCCATAACTCATATGGACAAAACGCTGTTTGTTTTGAAAATGGTAACGCTCATAGAGCTCAACCGCATGCTTGATACCCATCGGTATATCAGCAACGACTTTTTTCAATCCCCTGAAATACAACACGCCCTTCATCATTTTCTCTGCTTCATCCTCATGCCCGGCTCTTACCTGCCATGGACCAAGATAAACCTGTCTGGCATTGACCACGCTTGAGTGCTGAAAGCCGTTTTGAAGCGCAAACTTCAGAGAACTGTGACGCTCCATCTCGTCTCTGAGAAAATCCAGCCTGTCCTCATGGAACGTCTCTTTATCGATCTTTGCGATGATCGCATCAAAATTGCCGCTATCAAGCTCCTTGGCATGGGCATTGGTAAAGTTGAACGGCGGCACTTTCCCGACATTGACATAACGTCCTATCTCCATCCGGGATTCAAAGCCGTATGCCTCGAAAAAGGAAACCAGTGAAGGGTTGGAGTGTACGTAGATATGTTGAAACTCATTTTTGAGTACGCCGATCAGGGTATCGGCCAGACGTCTGCCGATCCCCTGCTTCTGATACTCCGGCTTTACCATAAAGTACTTCATCTGTGCACTCTGTTCAAACTTTATCGCCAGGATCGCCCCCACAAGCTTCCCTTCATCATATGCCCCATAGCAGAGATGCGGCGCATGCATGATCATCAGTTTGATATGGTAGCCGTCAACCAGCCAACCTACATCATTGGCGATCGTTACCAGATCATTGACATCGGTAAATTTCAGCCAACCTATAAACATACGCTTTCCCTGTAGAGATGCAGCAGTTCATCCCCCTCCAGTACCCTTTTGCGCGAGGTTACGATCTCTCTGATAGAAGGCAGCAGGTGCTTCAGTGATGCCTTGTCCGCATCGATCCCCAATGCCTTAAGATGATACATGATCGTAGAGGTACCGGAGTGTTTTCCGATAGGAAACGCTCTGTGCCCGCCTACTTCTTCGGCATCAAACGGCTCATAGGCACTTCCGTGCTTCATCATGCCGTCCGCGTGGATACCGCTTTCATGTGCAAAGAGCCTTTCGCCGACGATCGGTGCATTGGGAGCCAGATACATATCGGCCGCTTTGGTCACTGTCTCTATCAGCGCACGTATGGCAACTGCATCGATCGTTCTCGCTTCGCGGTAGAGATGTTTCAGTGCCATAATGATCTGCTCAAATGAAGCATTGCCTGCTCTCTCGCCCAGTCCCACCACCGTAGTGTTGACAGAGATCGCCCCGGCGTCCAGGCCGCTCAAAGCGTTGGCATTGGCCAGACCGTAATCATTGTGCGTATGCATCTCGATGGGAAGCAGATCCAGACGGCTTAGATGGCTGATATGGGCAAAGGTTCTGGAGGGTGTCATGATACCGACCGTATCACAGTAGCGGAACCTGTCGGCATCCAGCGCTTTGCCAAGCTTCATCACCTCTTCGATAAAAGAGAGTGAGGCACGTGACGAATCCTCTGCGCCGATACAGACATACAGCCCCTCTTTTTTTGCGACATGCACGACCTCTTCAAGCTGCCTGAGCATCCTCTCCCTGTCACCGCCGAACTTCACATCGATGAGAATATCAGAAACAGGGATCGAGAGGTCGACCGCCTTGACACCGCAAGCCAGTGAGGCTTCAAGATCAGACATGCTTGCACGGTTCCATGTCATCATCTGCACATCAAGCCCCAGCGCCAGAAGCGCTTTGATATCCTCCTGCTCCCTTCTCCCCATTGCCGGGATACCGATCTCCAGCTCATCAGCCCCGCACGCGGCAAGCCCCTGTGCGATCTCAAGCTTTTCATGGGTATTAAAAGCAACGTATGGTGCCTGTTCTCCGTCTCTTAAAGTGGTATCGTTGATCCATGCCATGATAGACTCCCTGTTTTACTGTCAATATTCATCAACATTTTCGTAGGTCGGGGTATTCCTACCCCGACAATCACATAAATCTACTTCAAATTTTGTGTCGGGGTGAGGACACCCCGACCTACGGCAATCAATTCGCCTCCAGCTCCTCGGGCAGGTTGAAGTACTTGCGTGCCGCTTTCAGCACTGACGCTTCGATAGGCTCAAAAGCGTAGCTCTGGTCTGCGATCAATCCCGCTTTTGCCAGATCATCCTGGGGGCATCCGCCAATCTTGGCTGTGAGGATCAATTTACAGTCTTTGAGCTTTTCGACAATGCCGTCGATCGGGTTCACACCATCCGGGCCGGCACAGTACTCATACGCTACTTTTCTGTGATGGATAAAGCGGATACCTCTGTCCCCGGCCTCATAGATCAGGAACTCTTTGACCGAACCGAAGTGCTGGTTGATCATCCCCTCACCGGCAGTCGTGACTGCCACGAGGATCGTCTCTCCATCACTGCTTAGCTCTTCTTTTTCTCTTCTGACACGTTCGTTGGCTTTGTCAAGGAAGTATCTGAACTCTTCGATCTTCGCCTGGCTCTCCTGCCGGCCTTCGATATCGTATTTGATCTCGAGTTCATCAAAAGTCATATTGGCAAAGGTCTCTTTGGTAAACTCCTGGCCTCGGTCCTCACCGATAAGCCCTACCGCATCCGCACGGCACTGACGGCAGTGCTGCATCAGCTTCATATCCATACCGCAGGCTTCCTGTACCTCCATCTGCTGCTGGTCTGTTGCCGACGGTATACCCTCCAGACCGAATTTCGTACCGTGCTCCGGCTCTGAGATGATCGGCATAATGTTATGGAGAAACACACCGATCTCTTTGAGCTTTTTGGCGACTTCGGGAAGGTGTTTGTCATTGATGCCGGGGATCAGTACCGAGTTTGCCTTGATCAGGATACCCTTTTCCACACACCTCTTCATCCCCTCAAGCTGACGCTCCAGAAGGATCTGTGCCGCTTCTTTCCCGAAGTAGCGCTTATTGTTATAGAAGATCCACGGATAGATCCGCGAACCGATCTCTCCGGTAGTATCCACACTGTTGATCGTGACGGTCACATGGTCGATATCGTACTTTACCAGTTCATCAACAAACGCCGGAAGCTCCAGCCCGTTGGTAGAGAGACAGAGTTTCAGATCCGGCGCCTTTTCCCTGACCATTTTGAAGGTTTTAAATGTCTTTCCCGGATTTGCAAGCGCATCGCCCGGACCTGCGATACCAAGCACGCTCAGGCGCTGTACCTCGCCACCCACATACATCACTTTTTTTACCGCTTCTTCGGGAGTGAGCCTTTCACTGGTGACTCCCGGACGGCTCTCATTGGAACAGTCATATTTACGGTTGCAGTAATTGCACTGTATATTACACGCGGGAGCTACCGCAACATGTATACGTGCATAGTGATGGTGCGCCCCCTCGGAATAACATGGATGGTTATGAATCTTCTCCTGAATATCCTCAGGCATAAAATTTTCTGCCGGATTACTCGAACAACAACTCATAGATTCTCCTTTGATATATATTCGGAATGATCGCGCATCATGTAGCTATGTATCATCTCTACAGCAACAAATGCAAAATATATTCCAGCCTGACTCCTGGCATCACGATCAACTTCCTACACAGACAATGACATTTTTGTCGTTTTTTGAATGAGAATGGGATGAGTTGTATGCCTGTGCCCTTTCCTCTCTCTTTCAAGTTGGAACACAATTTGCAAGAGTGTTACAATGAGATGATGAAAGCAGAGTATAAGCGTGTATGATCAGAAATCGATACAACGCTCCCGATCTACACGCAATGTATATCGCAATCATCAGTTCTATTTTAGGAGTCTTACTTGCAGGTGCACTACAACACATACACTTTAGAACTTGAGGATATTCCCATGGATATAGGTTACGCATCAGAAAAAATCACATTATATGATGAGAAGAATACACAACAGAGTGTTGGCGGGCACAACGGGAAAACACAGCTGATCATCGCTCTGCCTTTTATCAACAAGACAGTAAAAGATGAGCTTCGGAAGCTGGATACGCTCCTCTCATCAGAAGAGGAAAGTGAAATAGAGTGTCACCTGATCGTTGCAAATGCTCAGCATGCAAATCCGCACCTGGATCATATCGACTTCCTGATCGACAAGGAGGGAGAGTTTGGGGACTGGTACGGCATCAGGCTGCATGGCGATGTGCTAGAAGGCGAGTTCACCAAATCACTCATGCTGATCTCCAGGGACGGGGCACTCTTTTATGATGAATATCCCAAAGATATCAGCAACCCCTTCGATCACGATATGCTGCTAAGAAAGATGGCGGCAGCACAGGCCTGCTATACAGGGAAAGGATGCCACTAATGACTGCATTAACCATAGATGATACGATAGAGACGATCAAAAAAGAACTCAGAAACCAAACCACTGTACCCTACTTTGGCATGGGCATTTTTGAAGGTACAAAAACCAAAGAGGGTGAACAGATCCCCTATGACTCGGACTCTATGATCCTGATGATGAACAACGGGAGGGCTATGAGCCAAAGGCTGATGTTCGAGTACTCCAGGGCTGCCATGCACCTTGAACAGCGAAGGGGCGTAGACTATATCCAGCAGATGATGCACTGGATCTATACCAAACCGTTCGATCCCACGCCGCTGCAAAAAGCGATACTCAATATGCAGCCGCGCTACATCATCGATACCAACCGCGACAGCAAGATACAGGAGCTTCTCGCCTATGAGCCCCATACCCTGATCGTCGGAAAATCCAGGATAATGGATAATGACTACAGGTATGAGATCTTTGAATGGGATCTGGAAAACAAAAAGTATTTTCAGGTGGAAGAGGATGCACTCGATGATGCAAAGAAAATCCTCTTTAAACCGATGGGCACCCCGCTGCCCGAGCCAAGCTTTGTGATATCGGATGCCGATTATGTCGACTGGCTGACCGAAGCAATGGGCGGATTTGCGGTCCCTTCTGTGTTGAAGACCTACAGAAAGACCAAAAAGTACCTTTTTTTGGGTACAGCCTTTGACCGGGACACGGACAGGATGGTTGCCAATGAACTTACGATCGATCTTGAGGGAGGCTACTTTGTCAATGACCAACCGCTGAGCAAAAAAGAGGAAAAATTTATCGAAAAACACAATCTTGAACTGCTGAAGATGTCTCTGAAAGAATTCACGAAAGCGTTTGTATAGTGATGAAAATTGTAAGAAACATTAATCGACTTCTTGTGAGCAAGAAGTCCAAAGCACTAGTGCGAGAGCCCTCTGCTGAAGAGAACCTAGTGTTAACGTAGCTTGAGAAGCTTTGCTTTGAAAGCGTTATTTCAATCAAAGGATAAACCATGCCATACATACCGACGGTAAAGGACCGGTCCCCACGAGGAGTGCGATACTTCGACCTCTTTTCCAAACTGATGGGAGACAGGGTCATTATGATCACAGAACCTATCGATGACCATATGATGGGGATCATCGTCTCCCAACTGCTTTACCTTGAAGCTGAAGACTCCGGTGAGCCTATCCATATGTATATCAGTTCTCCCGGAGGATCAGTCATGGCAGGACTGGCGATACTCGATACGATGCAGCTGATCTCGGCTCCGGTATATACCTACGGGATGGGACTGGTCGCTTCCATGGCAGCCGTACTCTTTACCTGTGGTGAACCGGGGCATAGATATATCCTCCCCAATGCCGAAGTGATGATACACCAGCCTTTGGGCGGGGCTTCAGGCCAGGCCAGCGATATCGAGATACAGGCCAACCATATCATCAGTCTCAAAAAGCGTCTCTACAGGATCATCTCTGCTGCAACAGGCAAGCATATCAAAACGATCGAAAAAGAGAGTGACAGAGATAACTATTTCATCGCAGCCGAAGCGATCAGGTTCGGTCTTGCCGATAAAGTACTCTCCAACCTGAACACAAAGGATAAGTCATGAGCCAGGAAAAAACCTGTTCATTCTGCGGGAGAAAACAGAGTGAAGTCAAAAAGATGTTCTCCTCGGAAAAGAGCAATATCTGCAATGAGTGTATCACCACCTGCGCAGCGATCCTCCAAAAAGAGGTACGGTACGAACAGCAGCATTCCCTGCATGCGCAGCTTCCGAAGCCTGAAAAGATCGTATCGTTCTTAGATAAGCATATTATCGGTCAGGAGGATGCCAAAAAAGTCCTCGCCGTAGCTTTATACAACCACTACAAGCGTATCGAAAATCCGGTCTACAACAATGTGGAACTGGAAAAAAGCAATATCCTGCTGCTCGGACCGACAGGAAGCGGTAAGACACTTTTGGCAAAATCGCTTGCAAAGATCATGAATGTCCCTTTTGCCGTGGCTGATGCGACAGCTCTTACTGAAGCGGGTTATGTCGGTGAGGATGTCGAGAGTATCCTCTCGCGTCTGCTGGCAGCGGCCAACTACGATGTGGAACTGGCGCAAAGAGGGATCATCTATATCGATGAGATCGACAAGGTAGCCAGAAAAAGCGAAAGTTCCACCATGGGCAGAGATGTCTCAGGGGAAGGCGTACAGCAGGGGCTGCTAAAGATCCTGGAAGGTGCAGAGGTCTATGTGCCGGTCAAAGGGAGCCGCAAGAACTCTACGACCGAGACCGTGCTCTTTGATACGACACATGTGCTCTTCGTCTGTGGCGGGGCCTTTGTAGGACTTGTGCCGGACAGACATACCAAAAAGACCAACAAGGTTGGGTTCGGTTCCGTGCAAAAAGCGGAGATGAAAGAATTCAAGGTCGATCAGAAAGCCCTGGTACATTACGGGATGATCCCGGAGTTCATAGGACGTATCCCGATCATCGCACAGCTCAAAGAGCTGACAAAAGAGCAGATGGTTCAGATCCTCAGGGAACCGGACAATGCCCTGATCAAACAGTTCCAGGCACTCTTTGAGATGGATGGGATAGCACTGGAGTTTGAAGATGCGGCACTTGAGGCGATCGCACAAAAAGCGATAGACAAAGGTGTCGGCGCACGTGGGCTCAGAGGGATCATAGAAGAGTCGATGCTCCCGCTTCAGTACAGCTGCCCTTCCAAAGAGGGACTGGAGAAGTGTATCATCACAGAAGCCGTGATCAAAGATCCGACCCAGGAACCGATCTATACATTCAAAAAAGAAGAGAGCGCCGAAGCGTGATCTTCAAGTCCAACTATGGATAATCCCATTGTCTCCAAGCTCCAGAAACTGTGAAAGAACTCACGGAAGTGGAGACTTTAGTCCCACAACTATTTTTTTTTCGCTCCCACGATTTCGTGGGAGTGTATACGGGAACTTCATCTAGCAAACCCTCTCTATTTCCAATAGACCGTTTACTCCTTCATAATCTCTCGCACTGGAGTATCGCCAGTGCTTTGCCTCATCCACATATCCACGCTTGAGAGGATTGTTGTGGATATAGTCGATATATTGCAGCATCATACTTTCTGATTGTATCAGTTTGGGTTTGATACCCTCCTGCCACAGTTGATACTTGACAGATACTCCCTATCCTTCTTATGGGCTTTTTTATAAAATCTCAGTTGTTCAAGTATCGTGGTGACATTTTTTTCTGCAAGAAGCTTGATAAGTGTTCTTGCGGTATGTGCTTTAAATCTTGCCATACTCTGAGAGATATCATTGCTTTTGGCGATGAGATGCAGATGGTTCTCTAGTATCACATAGGCATGGATAGTGAGATTATCACTCTTTTGGAGATACTTGAGTGAATCGATAATGACATTGACATTCTCTTGATTGGTAAAGATCGGTATCCAGTTAAGTACTGCACAGGTTATAAAGTGCGGATGTGCAGGTTCGTATATCTTACACCCCAAGGGTATTTCCTCGCTTATGCTCACGGCATATCTGCTTTTTCCCATGGGTGATTATAGCACGATTCATTCATTTTCGTATGCAGGTTCTCCTATACACTCCCACGAAATCGTGGGAGCGAAAAAAGAGTGTTCTGGTCTCTTTGGTCGTCTCGCCCAGTTTGCCGTACTCAAAGAGCCTCTCACCGCTTGCATCGACGATCTTGGTGATGCGTCCAGCGTTGAATTTAAAAAACAAATAGAAATAAAAGAACATTCAATGTTTTAGGATTGATAGATTATTGTATCGTAGCGGGGCTTGAAATTGCTTGTCACCTAACGGTGGATTGTATGTGTCTACTGTTTAAAGTGGTAGTGTAGGCATGCCGTATCAGGAGATACGGCACGAGGAAAGGTGGGTTTACACAGTTTATTTTACACTCCCAGTTAAGCAAGAGGGATATATAAAATCCCTCTCACGGGAGTTAGTTTAGTTATTTATTTTTTGTTCTTTTCTTTGATGTAAATATATAAACAATAATCCGATAGGAGCAATAAATATGGCAAATCCCCAACATAAAAACATAGTCAACACTTTCACTATCATAAAGAAAATTGCATTAGCAAAAAATACATTACTCCCCACAAAAAACTCAACTATTGACTCATAGGCAAATCTAGCATATGGATACAAAAATGTACTTATGAGCCAAAATGCAATAAGTCCAAATTGCTTATCAACGCCTTTCCCTTGATTAATTAAAAAAAGCATAGCACCAAACATCAAAAAACCAAAGAAAAGCTGCCTAAAATAATACTCTTTGGTTAGTCCTTTAAATAAATCCATAATTTTCATTTCAAATTTTCCTTTCTTATTTCATTGGACTAAAATATCCAAAGATATTAATCTTATTGGCGGCTTTTAAAGCCATTTCGCATTGATAAGTCTTTTGGATATTACGAGCTTCTTCATATTTTCCAGATTTATTAAGTTTATCTATGGAGCTTTGACATTCATTGAAATCTTTTTTAAGTGTTTCTCTATTTGACAAATAAACTTCAACTACATTTTCGGTTTCTCTGTTAAAGGCTTTGATCGCAAAGTCACACCTTGGATCACCATATAAAGCTTTTTCACAAACCTTATTTTTATATTCAAGTATCTTATCTTTTGGATATTGAGCCAATAGAGTTTCTATGCCCTCATTTTCTTTTACTTGTTTTAGATCTTTCCACGCTTTACATTTAGCTGCTTCTGGAGAGAGATTATCTCCGAAAAAGGAAAGACTTTTACAAACTTCTTTTTCTTTACCGATAAACACCTGATAGTCCATTGTTTTAAATTCTGATAAGCTCTTATCATATTCTGTATTGAAGAGGGCTTCTTTTTCTGCTTTTTCTTTTTCTTCTTGCCGTTGCCTTGCTTCATATTCTTTTTTTCTAAGTGCTTTTTTTGCCTCATGTGCTGCATTGCATTCTGGATCTTTTTTAAGATCGGAAATCTTTTCTTTATCTTTATCTATCATGGCATGAGCAAAAGCTTTTTTACATTCGTCTATCTTTTGATCCATTTTTTGTGGATGATCCTGATAGTATGCTGCATCATTATCAAAAAGCCCCGCATTTGCTACTGATACCATACTGCAACATATTAATAATTTTAATTTTTTTTGTTTCATTATCTCTTCCCCTTATTGTTCTAAAAATTGAGTTCAATTATATCGATAACGTTCTAAAAAGTTCGCAATTTCACTAATCCCTATAGTATCAGGCTACTTTTTGTAGCAATCTCTCTCTTGTCTCCATCACTGTCACTAGTTTTTCCGGTTTAATGTAGCTTCGTTCAACCTCCCACTCTTCGGTATATTCCATAAGATAGCATGTAAGCAGTCGTATATAGGATTCCTGACTTGGAAAGACACCAACCACCTTACTTCTGCGCCGTATCTCTTTGTTCAGGCGTTCGAGTACATTGGTAGATGAGATGCGTCTATGGTCAATATTACCAAAGTGATAAAACTGCAAACTGTCTTCCAACCCATCCTCCAGGCACTTGATGGCATCCGGGTACAAGGAGCTATATTCATCCGTGATAAGATTGGACATAGCCATAGCGCTTTTAAAATCAGGCTGTAGCCATATCTGTTTTAGTCTGGCAGCAAACAGCTCTTTTGCTTTTTGGGGAAACATAGGCTAAAATATTACGCATAAAGTGCACTTTACAGCGTTGCCACGAACAGCCTGTGAGTTCATTTTTTTTCGCTCCCACGATTTCGTGTGAGTGTATACGGGAACTTCATCTACCAAGCCCTCTCTATTTCCAATAGACCGTTTACTCCTTCATAATCTCTCGCACTGGAGTATCGCCAGTGCTTTGCCTCATCCACATATCCGCGCTTGAGAGGATTGTTGTGGATATAGTCGATATATTGCAGCATCATACTTTCTGATTGTATCAGTTTTTTTTCGCTCCCACGAAATCGTGGGAGCTAAAAATATAATGAAAATTATTGCTACCTCCATCCTCGAACAAAACTTGCAATCAGACAAATAAAGTCTAAATAAAAAGGATACAACAATGAGAGTCTACCTTGACAATAACGCAACGACAAAGATCGACCCAATGGTTACAATGAAGATGCAGCCGTTCTTGGGCGAGTTCTATGGAAATCCAAACTCTCTACACCAATACGGTATGGAGGTGCGCCCTCACCTGAACGAAGCATTGGGATATATGTATGATGCACTCAACGTGCCTGATGAGGATGACATTCTTGTCACCTCCTGTGCAACAGAAAGCAACAATACCGTCATCAAAGGGGTCTACTTCAAGCATATCCTGAAAAATCCCGAGAAGAACCATATCGTCACCACTTCGGTCGAACACCCCTGTATACTGGAAACACTGCACTTTCTCAGCGACAACGGTCTGGTGGATGTAAGCTATGTGGATGTCGATGAGAATGGCGGGATCAAAGCCGAGGATATCAAAAATGCGGTCACTGACAAAACCGTGCTGATCAGCATGATGTGGGCGAACAACGAAACGGGTATGATCTTCCCCGTTGAAGAGGTAAGCAGATTCGCCAAAGAAAAAGGGATACTCTTCCACACCGATGCGGTACAGGCGATCGGTAAGATCCCGGTAGATCTCAGCAAAGTCGACGTTGACTACCTGACTTTCTCTGCACACAAGTTCCATGGCCCAAAAGGTATCGGCGGGCTTTATGTCAAAAAAGGCAGGACACTGCCAAATCTGTTACATGGCGGCGAGCAGATGGGAGGCAAACGTGCGGGGACCCTCAATGTCGCCTCTATCATCGGTATGGGACTGGCAATGAAACAGGCGGTAAACCACCTCGAAAAGATGAACACAGAAGTGAGAAGACTGCGAGATAAGTTGGAAGATGCACTTGATAAAATCCCCGATACGATCATCGTAGGACCGAGAGATCAGCGTACGCCCAATACCATTTTGATCTCCCTTAAAGGAATAGAAGGAGAAGCAATGCTCTGGGATCTCAACAGAAAAGGGATCGCTGCTTCGACAGGAAGTGCCTGTGCTTCCGAATCTCTTGAAGCAAACCCGGTGATGACTGCCATCGGTGAAGATCCTGAGCTTGCACACACAGCGATGAGGCTCTCTCTTTCCAGATTTACCACCGAAGAGGAGATCGATTATGTCATTGGGACGTTTATCAAGGCGGCAGAGCGTCTGCGCTCCATCTCTTCCACCTATGCCTACACCAATGAGGTAGGATGATCCACCAACAACGGATAGACCGAACCTGCCGAAGCAGATGGAGAGATGGAACCGTTCTTGCATCTCTAACAACACACTATTATCAGGAGTAAACACCATGCCAAACGTACAAAATTTTATCTACGAAAACAACCTGCAATGGCAGGCATCATTCAACGAGAACACAGCAAAAAATGCATATGCATACAGAGGTTCACTGGTCATCACACCGGGGAAAGTACTCTCTGCAGACAAACAACTACCGCCAAAAGCCACGGCAACACAGGTGATCCTTGCGACAAACTCTGACAAGATCGACTTTATCGCGTGTGAGCTGGAAACACTGGACTTCTTTGAACCGTTAGTTGAGAGATACAAAGAGGTACTCTCTCCTGATGGTCTTTACCTGCTTTTTGTGACCGATCTGGATGCAGACGGTAAATTCGAATATGAAGGGTACACCTTCCATGCCTTTGCCCTGGACGAGAGTTCGGTATGGAACGAACTGCTTGACCACGCGGATCTTTCCAAAGGTGACCTCAAAAAACTAACGCCTGCGGAGAAGATCGATGAAGTTTACAGCGAGATCAAAAGGACTGTACTTCGAATCAGCGACAAGAGCTATGAAGAGATCAAAGCCCTTCAGAACAGTGAAGGGAAAGTCCTTTTCGGTGCAGTTTGATAGATATTGGCACTGTCTCTGCAAATGATGAAAAAATAAGCACTATTTTTTCTCTTTTCCCTGCCTTTTAAGTCACAATATTTAATGAACCAAACAACGTTAGAAGGAGTAACACATGAAACTGAATTTCTACGACTGCAATGGAACCCCGTATGCCTACAGTGAAGACGGCAAGACCCTGTATACCTTTGAAGGCAGACCCGTCGCCTATATCGACGTAAATGACATTTATGCATTTGCGGGGAGTCATTTGGGCTATTTTGAAGAGGGGAGTATCTGGGACCACCACGGCAATATGCTTTTGTTTACCGATATGTCAAGATTCGGGCGCGGGCCCCTGAAGCCCAAAAGGTCCCTCAGATCATTGAAAACGCTCAAAACACGCAAACCGCTTAAAAAGCTGAAAGCACGCAGACCCATCAAGCCGTTAAAAAGCAGATGCTGGTCCCCATCGAGCCCCAAAGAGATTTTCCTGGGCCTATAGTACAGCGGGATCGCGGAAATTGCCTTTTCCTCGATCCGTTGTACCGTCACGATAGCACAGACACGATCAAATAGTTTATCAATCTGGCAGATCATTAACCCGCTTCCAGTTCTTCATGTTCTTCCTGGACCTTTTTGCCTACACCGCGCGCTTCAAGCGGGATATCTTCTCTGTATTTTTTCTCCCTGTGTGACGGAGAAAGCAGCTTCCCGCTCCTGCTGGTACCGATCGCATAGAGATCACTGCTCATATAGTGCTCTTCATACGCTTTGGTATAGGGCATATCCCAGGTGATACACCCGATACTGGGGCAGATCGCCGCACACTGGGGATCATCAAACACACCGACACACTCGATACACTTTTCAGGCTGTACATAGTAACGGCTCTCTCCTGTCGGGTTATGCATATCGTCTACGATCGCATTGACAGGACAGTTTTGCAGACATGCATCACATGTGATACACGTATCATCGATAATTACTGACATTCTTGACTCCTTTTTTTATGCTAATTTGGATCGGAACAAAGTCCCGACCCACGCGGTCGTCCTCAGCGGACGGCTCTTGTGCGATTTTTCGCACGCTTTAAATTACGGATTATAAAGTTTGAGCGTCTCATCTACGCTCACACGGTTGGTTCGATCGGCTATAGAGATATTCTCTCTGAACGGTCTTGGCGATACCCGTGGAG
Source organism: Sulfurovum sp. (assembly GCA_028696055.1). Lineage (GTDB taxonomy): Bacteria > Campylobacterota > Campylobacteria > Campylobacterales > Sulfurovaceae > Sulfurovum. Next base: position 22,371 of record JAQVHV010000002.1, on the reverse strand, counting down.
ACATAAGCCCGTTCTTCTTGTGGACACGGATCACATAATCATCACTGTCAACGAAGTGATCATGATATGTTTCCGTGTACGGCATATCCCAGACGATACACCCTTCAGTCGGGCAGACATCCGCACACTTAGGTACAGCAGCATCCACACACTCGATGCATTTTTCAGGTTTGACGTAGGTATGCTCACCGCCGCTCAATGGCGACTCATCCGCACTGACGATAGCCGTTGCCGGACACTCTTCGATACATGCATCACAGTTGATGCAGCTCTCAGTGATCACTACTGCCATCTTATGCACTCCTCTGCTGAGCTTTGTGAAACGCTCTGAGCAGCCATATCGGCGGCTGCGTATTGAGCATTTCGACCACATTGCCGATCGCATCTTTCAGCGCTTCGCCTTCGGCTGCACGGACAGGGTGAATACCTGCTGCTTGCACCATCTGGGACGCTTTCGGCCCGATCTGTGTACAGTACATGATATCCGCTTCGCCGACCGCTTCGATCTTGAAGCTTAGTTTTTCATGCTCATCTTCAAGATCCGTTTCGGCATCGATGGTCTTGAGAAACTCTGCCCCCGCCTTATCGATACGGTAGAGATAAAAATATTTTGACCAGCCGAAATGCTGATCGATCTTTTCCCCGGTTGACGATGCAAAAGCGATAATCATCCTCTGCTCCTAGAATGATGCTGCCACATCAGCATGGGATTCGCGTACGTCCATACCGATCTCTTCCATAAAAGCCTGTGATTTCACAGAAGGCAGCATCAGCCCCTTTTTCTTATGATCCCTGATCAGATATTTTCCCTCTTCATTACCTGACGCATAGTAGGCTTCGAAGTCAGTCGTATACGGCATATCCCATACGATCGCCCCCTCCGTAGGACATGCCTCTGCACATCTCGGGCTGTCGGCATGCCCCACACACTCTACGCATGTCTCGGGTTTGACATAAAAGTACTCGCCCGCATAGGGATTTTTTTCACTCTCATCATTTAAGATCGCTGCCACCGGACACTCGGGCGCACATGCATCACAACTGATACACGCATCGGTAATCATCACTGCCATTGTTTACTCCTTTTTTATTAAATATATACACTTTCAAAGCCTACGGTTCCGAACCTATAAACGCAAAGCAGTTTGCGTTTACTTAACGGTTCTCATACTTGTGCTCTGAAATTCTTCTTTAAAGTATGCAACTTCCGTTCCACTGGAACAGAAATGTCACATCAGATAAAGTACGACATTTTTGTCGATCAATGCCTCGAACCGGTCAAGAAGCATATCCGCCGTCGAAGTAGACCCAAGATGGCATCCCGAACAGGCCCCAAGATAGTTCAGCCATATTTGAGGGACATCTCCTGCGACATAGTTGATCAGCCCAATCCCTCCGCTGTCCGCCTCCAGCGTAGGACGTATCCTGGTTTCAATCATATGTTCTACCAGTGCTTTTTGTTTGGCTTCATCCAGGGACCTGAACATTTCGTTATAGCTCCCATCTAACCCTGCATTGCTTACATAGGTAATGAGTGCCTGTGCCTGCGGGTTGTTGTTGTGCGCAGCGGTGATCAGGTACTGCATTGCCCTGGAGATCTCCCCCTGTTCCCTGAAGATCATCCCCGCCTTCAGCTGGGCATCGACCACCCCGTGATCGGCTGCCTGAAGATAGTACTTTAGTGCCCTCTCCTTATCGGGCTTCCCGTCCATACCTTTTTCATAGAAATGGGCAAGGCTCATCATCGCATGCGTATGTCCCAGTGATGCCGCCTTTTCAAACCACTTTTCAGCCGACTGCAGATCTCTTTCGCATCCGGCACCTTTCATGTGCATCAGGGCAAGATTTACCATCGCATCCTTATGCTCTTCGGATGCCGCTTCTTCAAAATGCTGATAGGCAGCAGGATACGCTTTGTTTTCATACGCACGTACCCCCTTTTCAAACAGTGTGGTCATAGTCTCTCCTTTATCGCTCTTGGATATTTACCCAAAGAGATACAAGTTTCATTCCAGAAACTTTGTTGGAATGCTTCTTGCATCTTCTTCGTAAAATGACGTAAAAAGGAGAAAATATGTTGGCTATACCTGTAGATATAGAGTATCTCAGTGCGCGATCCTCGCATCTGTTCGGAAATGCATCGGCCTTCGCACTCTATGATGAAAAAGAAGACGCATTTGACTTCAGAGACAATCCCGGATGCGGCAACGGCATCAAAACCGCTGAAGCGCTCATAGCGTGGAAGGTAAAAAAGGTCACCTACGCTTTTTTGGGGGACGGGCCTTTTAAGACAATGATCGACAACGGCATCGATGTTTACCATATCGGAAAAGAGCGTATGCCTTTGAGCAAGATAGTCGAAGGACTCAAAGCAAACCGGTTTATCCGGGTTGACGCTTCAAATGCTTCGGAGTACCTTGATCCGGGGACCGCTTCGGGTGACTGTCGATGCGGGTGCAGCCATGAGTGAGATCATTACAGAAGAGATGCATCAGCTCAAACAGCTGATCATGAAAACGATCGCAAAAAGAGAAACGCTCAAAAATGAAATGACAGAGTGGTATACCCGGTTCCCCAACGAGAGATTTACAAAAATGGACAATCTCATAGTGATCGACAGTATGCTCTCAGAACTGGACAGCAACTATAGGCGCCTGTGGGATTTTCACAACAAAATGCATCATCAAAGAGACAACAATGAAACAAGAACAACGCAAAACGGAACTGATTAAACTCTCCAGAGATGCTTTTGAGCGCGCTTCTACACTGAGAGAGGACCAGCGTATCGAAGTCTATCTGCTTGAGGGGGTGCCTGCCGTCTCTGATATCCTTGAAGAGAACGATACGATCCTTTATGGACCCAACCGCATAGTATGCTACCGGGTCTATGGATACCCCTACCTGGAAGAGGAGATCAAAACATGGATCGACTATGCCCGTATCATCCCGCAGCCTGCCGATGAGACACCGCTTCCCGAACCCACCGATATCGAAAAATCGATTAGAGAGCTTATAGATGATCTTGCAAAACGCAGACAAGTGAAAAAAGAAGCAATCAGCTCCTGCGAAGTCTTTGCCAATATGCCCGTAAATCTGCTTGGAAGCATAGAGCAGCAGATCATCGAGTACTGGTGGAGCGCAAAAGAGGAGGAAAATGCCAAAGATCTGGCGCTTGCGCAGATCGATGAGGGGTTGGCGGTTTTTGGGGAAACCTCTATCCGAGGAGCCTGTCAATCCTAAGGGTGCATCTTGTGATCACTCTCTTTCCCTGCAGCTATTGACCGCACAGAACAACGTTATCGTAATTTCAGGGCAGCATTTGCACCCGTATCGAACAGGAGACGCTTTTCCATCCCCCCGATCAGGCAGGAAAACCCCCACCCGCTCTGCATCCCCTTTTGGTAAGGATTGTGATCAAAAACGACGGTGATGACCGGATAGTGCATCTTTGGCTCCTTCTTTGCGGCATCGTGCACTTCAGCTCCATAAAGAAACGTCATAAAAAACCACAGAAAGACCAAATGTGCTTTTCTGCTTCTCTCACACCACATGCAGAACTCCTCAATTCACTCTATATAGTAACAGGTATCATAGCCACACCGTTCAATATGCCTCCCTCACCTACCTTTTTTAATCATACCACAAAAGTCGCAAGACCGGCAGAATGAAATTGTCTCAAAGAGATTGGCCCATCAGTGAACTACCCCGTCATAGATGACGAAGCTTTATAGAAACCTGTATCGTCTCAGTTTTATACTTTGCCGCACCGATCACAGTGGGTTATGAGTTCTGCTGTCAGGCTTGTCACGCTTTCATTCCCGTTTTCCTTGTTTAATTGCAGATAAACGCGCTGATGTATTTGAACGATTTCCTCAATAACCTTCCGTGCTTCTTCTTTGCTTATCAGATAGTCTACATCCATCAATATCTGTGCAGGATGGGTATATGCCGCGTGAGGTACTTCCCACGGTGGATTACAGGAAAATGCTATCCCCCGAACATACTTCTCGAGGATCTTCTGCTCATTCTCAAACTGCTTGACTGCCTGCAAAAAAACCTCTGCAGCTATAGCATTACGATGGATCTGCAGTGCATGTGCAAAGGTCTCCGTATGGTACAGCGTCTCTTCGATCATTTCATTAATGCTACCCAAAACTTCTGCAAGAACCGGATCATTTGATAAGGACGGATTCATACTTCAAACTCCTTTTCAAAATCTTCTATCGATTTCTCTTCTGTAAAATGGGGTTGAAAGACGGGTAGGTCAGCCTGATAAAAAATGCCCGTATCAAACCCGTCACTCCCGTGTATCCGTTGCGCAGCCAGTATCATATCGTCTGTGGGTTCGATAGCGATTTTGCGCATGCTCTTATACCACGCTTTCTCTTCCGGACGGAAGGTGACACACGGTGTTTTGATCTCAACGAGAGAAAACCCCTTATGCTCAATCGCCTCCACGATCAGTCTGCTTAATCCTTTTTGATCTCCCGCCGACCCCCTGGCGATAAAACTCGCTCCGGAAGCCAAAGCGATACCTAGAGGATTAAAGCGTCTGATACCCGTCCCTTCAGGTGCGAGTTTGCTCTGCCAGTCAGGCTCTGTGGTAGGAGAGGGTTGCCCTTTTGTCATACCGTACACTTCATTATCCATAACGATATAGGTCAGATCCATATTGCGCCTGCAGGCATGCAAAAAGTGGTTTCCCCCGATCGAGTAACCATCCCCGTCCCCACCCGCGACAATGACATTCATATCAGGACGTACGGCTTTCAATCCGGCCCCCAATGCCAAAGCCCGGCCATGCACGCCATGAAACCCGTACGCATCAACATATGCGGAGATCCTCGAAGAACAACCGATACCGGTCACCAACCCTATCTGTTCATTGGGGATCTTCAGCCACGCCAAAGCCTGGGTCAGTGCACGCAGTACAAAATAGTGCCCGCATCCCGGACACCAGACAGGACGCACATCAGACAAATACGCTTCAGGACTCAACTTTTCTCCGGCTGTCTCAATCATTTGTCGCCTCCTTGATAAATGCTTTGATCTCATCACTGCCCAATACCAAGGGACCCGGTTTTGCCAATGTCAATGCAGAAGCATCGATCGCCCCCTGTCCTTTCAGATAATGGCAGAACTGCCCTGAGTATGACTGTTCGACAACGATCACTTTTTTCCCTTTGCAGAGCGCTTTGATCGCTTCTGTCTGCAGCGGCATCAACAGTCTCAATGCCAAAAGCGCGACAGGACAGCCGTCATGATAAAGTTCGGAAACTGCCGCTTTTGTATTGTGATAGACAGATCCCCATGTCAGGACAACGATCTTTGTACTCTCCAGATGGAAGCACGCTTCTGCCCACATCTTACCATAGTCAAACCGTGTTACTTTCGCTTCGCGTTTTTTTAATTGCTGAAGATGGTCCGAAGCCATGGATGAAGGCTTCCCTGAGACAGTATGTTCCAGTCCGTCCGCAGTATATCTGCCTGCGGCATTACCGGGAATCGCCATAGGCGATATGGAATCAGGTGAGACAGCATAACGCAGATAGGATCTCTGCCCCTCTTTTTCCTCGAGTATCTTTCTTTTCAAATCAAATGTTTTAGAAGGGACCGCATCAATAATCGCACGAGACTGGCCAAGCCTCTGATCAGAAAGCAACACAACAAGTGTCTGCAGATGTTCTGCGAGTCCCACTGCCCACTGTGTCGTGACTACACAGTCTGCGATGTTCAAAGGCGCGACCACGACATGCGGGGCTTCACCGTGCATCCCGAAAAGCGCCTGATTGAGATCCGTCTGTTCTGACTTGGTGGGAAGCCCCGTTGAGGGCCCTCCGCGCATCACATTGATCACCAGTACCGGTACCTCACTGGCTATCGCCAGTCCCATCGCTTCGATCATAAGCGAAAAACCCGGACCGGATGTAGCTGTCATCGAAGGTTTCCCTCCGAATGAACCTCCTATTGCCATATTTATCGCGGCAAGTTCATCTTCTGCAATCATCACATTGCCGCCATATTTTTCCAAACGGGGTGCAAGATACTCTACGATATCACTGGCCGGAGTGATAGGATATGCTGCAGCGAACTTGACACCCGCACGCAAGGCACCCAATGCGCAGGCTTCATTTCCGCTCATATTCCACCGTGTATGTGAAACCGGCTTCCATTGCTCAAGCGGAGCAGCTTTTTTCTCAAGCAGTCCGTAGCCTCTCCTGACCGCTTCGGATGCAGCCAGGAAGATCTCTTCCCCTTTTTTCTCCAGAATTTGCTCCAATGCTTCCAAGACCGCATTCAGGGGCAGTCCGAGCCGAAAGGCCACAATACCTACGGCAAATGCGTTGGCGCGGCTTCCTTCTAGCTGATCTACCTGATCCTTCAGGTTGACCTCTATGATCTTTGCGCCCGTGGATGCGACACTATCCGGCAGGGCATCATGACTATTGTCGAAGATCACACAGCTTTGGGAGGTCAAGGGGATCTCATCGCTGAAACGTTCAAATCCGTGCCAGTCCAACGCAAAATGGATATCGCTGCTCCGGGCGGAACGCTCTACAGGAGAGTCAGAAAAATTCAATACGACAGCAGACTCCCCGCCTCGGATCTGTGGACCGGAAAATCGTGTCATATATCCATAATAACCGGCATTGGCCATACTCTTCAGCAAGATCAATCCTGCCGTGACCGCACCGCTTCCGCCTGCTCCAGACACAGATACAGAAACGCTTCTATCTTGTATATTATGGGATTGCATGGTTTTCCCTCTCCTTGATGATTACTTCAAACCGTATTATATTCAATTAACTCAAACTTTTTTTAAAAATGGAAAGAGAAAAGAGAAAGAAAAACATTCCGATCACAAAAATACAGAGCATATCGAGCCATACGACATCCAGCCCTGCCCCACGGTAAAGCACTGCCTGGGACATACTCACAAAATGGCTTGTAGGCATCAGCAGCATAAGATACTGCAGTGCCTGCGGCATACTCTCAAAAGGGGTGATCGCCCCGGAGAGTATCTGAAGCGGCAGAATGGTGATAATGATGATCAGCCCAAGCTGCGGCATCGACCTCGCAACCGTCCCCATAAAGATCCCCATCGAGGTCGTCGAAAAAAGCATCAAAAACGCTCCGAACAGGAAGAGCCCCTCAGAACCTGCGATAGGCACATCCAATATCCCCTTGATGACAAACTCCAGTGAAAGTGCCGCTGCAAGCAGCACGACCGCACCCATGGACCAGATCTTGGAGATCATGATCTCCGTAGCGCTCAGGGGCATCACCAGAAGGTGCTCCAGCGTTCCATGCTCACGCTCCCTGATAAGTGCCGCACCGGCAAGAATGATAGAGAGCAGAGAGACCTGCTCGATAAACTCCATCACACTTCCGAACCATGAGCTCTCCAATGCAGGGTTGAACTTCATGCGGGTCACAAGCGCCACCGGAAGCTGGGTACCGCCGGAGGTCCCCTCCAGAAACGTACTTACTTCATCGTTGATCATCTGCTGGATATACCCCGCGCCGATGCCCGCCTGGGACATGCGGGTCGCATCGATATTGAGCTGGATCGCAGGCTGCTTTCCCTGGAGTACCTTTTTCTCGAAAGCAGGCGGTATCGTCACGACAAACGTATAGATACCCTTATCCATCCCGTAGTCCACCCCCTCCGCAGTGATCACCTCGGGAGGAAGGAAACGCGGTCTGTAAAACGCCCCTATAATACGTGCAGAGAGTGCGGAGCGGTCCTCATCGACAAAAGCAACGGGGACTTTGTTGAGTTCCGAAGAGGTAGCCGTGGCACCCAGATAGATGGCAAACGAGAAGGTATAGAGGATCAGGATCGTCATGATCTTGTCATGCCACAGGCTCTGCAGCTCTTTGATCCCCAGACGATAAATGTTCAGAAGAGATCTTTTCATTTAAACCTCCTGCTTTTTGAGTGCCAGAATACTCAGCAGCGTGATGACAACAACCGCAGCCGCCAATGCCGCAAAGTCCCGGCCAAGGTCATCGAACTCAAGCGCCTTGCTGAAAACACCGCGGCTGATATTGATAAAATAGGTTGCCGGATAGATATTTCCGATAAAAGCGGCAGGACCCTCGAGGGAGCTGACGGGTTCATTGAGACCGGAGAGGCTCACTGTCGGCAGCAGAGTGAAGATCGCTGTCGCAGCCAGTGCGGCAATCTGCGTCTTGGCAAAGGAGGACATCAAAAGCCCCAGGCCCGTAGTCGCCGTCACAAAAAGCAAAGCACCCAGACTCAGTGTCCATAAACTGCCCTTCAGCGGTACCCCGAAGAGTGTCACCGCCAGAGCCACCAATCCAAAGTAGCCTATCATACTGAGCACAATATAAGGGAGCTGTTTCCCCAGCAGGAACTCCAGCCGCGTTACCGGTGTGGCATAAAAGTTGGTAATGGAACCGAGCTCCTTTTCCCTGACGACACTCAGTGCCATCAGGATAGAGGGGATAAAGACAAGCAGCAGAGGGATGACCGCCGGTACCATCGCATAGATACTTTTAAAATCCTGATTGTAGCGGTAGCGCATCTCGAGAGTAACAGCAGAGAGTGCCGGGGTATATCCCAGCTGCATTTTTGCCTGCCGAAGTATATAGTCATAGTGCATTCCCCTGACATACCCCAGAATGGTCTCGGCCCTAAACGGCATTGCCCCGTCGATCCATACCCCGATCTCTGCGGACTTCCCCCGTTTCATCTCTTTCCCGAACCCCGGCGGGATCTCAAGCGCCAGCGAGATCTCCCCGCTGCGCATCCTTTGATCCAGCTCTGCCGAGGAGCTGATAGAGGGCTGTTCCAGGAAGTAGCGCGAGCCTGAAAGATTCTCGATGTAGGAGCGGCTCTCCGGTGTACGGTCACGGTCCAGCGCGGCAAAACGCAGATCCTCCACATCCATACTGATCCCATACCCCAGTGTCAGCATCAGCAGGATCGTCCCGAATAGCGCAAAGACCAGCCGTACCGGATCACGGATGAGTTCCAGGGATTCCCGGTAGGTATAACCCAGCAGCCGCAACAGACTAAAAAAACGGTTTTGAGGTTCTGACGGGGGGAAAGTTGGCTCTCTGTGCATACTTTTTTGTTCTTCTGCGGCTCCTTCAGCCTCTTCGAGGTAGTCGATAAAAGCCTCTTCCAGGTTTTCTTTGTCGCGCGAACGGATCAGCTCCTGTGGCGTACCGCTGGCCAATACCTTTCCCCTGTGCATCAGAGAGATCCTGTCACACCGCTCCCCCTCATTCATGAAATGGGTCGAGACGAAGATCGTCACGCCTTCATTGCGGGAGAGACCGATGAGCAGTTCCCAGAAGCGGTCACGTGAGACCGGATCGACCCCTGAAGTAGGCTCATCCAGGATCAATATCTGTGGTTTGTGCACTACCGCTACCGCCAGGGAGAGACGCTGCCTGATACCAAGAGGGAGATCCGAGGCAAACGTCTCACGGTAGTGTTCCAGCCCGAAATGCGCTATCATCTCCTCCACACGGGGTCCCACTGCATCATCGGGAAGATGAAAAAGCTGGGCATGCAGCTTGAGGTTCTGTCTGACGGTCAGTTCCGAGTAGAGCGAAAACCCCTGGGTCATATAGCCCACACGGCTGCGCGCAGCCAGATCCTGCGCATCTATCGGCTGACCAAAGATCCATGCTTCCCCTTCGCTTGGATCGAGCAGGCCGGTCAGCATCTTCATCGTTGTGGTTTTACCGCAGCCGTTGGAGCCGAGGAAGCCGAAGATCTCACCACGCTCTATACCAAAGCTTACTTCATCTACCGCGGTAAAGTCCCCAAAACGCATCGTAAGCCCTTCGGCGATAATCGCCTCTTCCCCGTTTCCATTCTCAGAAAGGGTACTGCTTCGCGGCGGTACGACAAGGGTTTTGTACCCCCGGCGTTTTGACTCGGGCAGCAGTGCGATAAAGGCATCATCGAGGTTCTCCGTACCGGTCTTTTGGTGCAGCCCATCCGGCGTACCCGCAGCCAGCAGCTTTCCCTCATCCATCGCTACGATCCAGTCGAAACGTTCCGCCTCTTCCATATAGGCTGTGGCAACGATCACACTCATCCCCTCCCGGCGCGTCCTGATGCGCTCCACAAGCTCCCAGAACTGGCGGCGGGAGAGAGGGTCCACCCCGGTTGTCGGCTCATCGAGGATCAGAAGATCGGGGTCATGGATCAGCGCACAGCAGAGCCCAAGTTTCTGCTTCATACCACCCGAAAGCTTGCTTGCAGGCCGGTCACGGAAAGGCGCAAGCCCCGTGCTTCGGAGCAGTTCGTCGATCCTTGCCCGGCGCTCCGCCCTCTCCTGCCCGAAAAGGCGGCCGAAAAAATCGACATTTTCCTCCACCGAGAGCGACATATAGAGGTTTTTCCCGAGCCCCTGGGGCATATAGGCGATCCGGGGACCGATCCTATTGCGGTGTCGCGAAGAGCGCATCTCTCCGCCAAAGACCTTGACCGATCCCTCCTGTATGGTTTTCACCCCTGAGATCAGCGACAGGATGGTCGATTTTCCGACCCCGTCGGGCCCGATCAGCCCGACCATACAACCAGCAGGTATCTCCAGGCTTACATCATCCGCTGCGATCCTATCCCCATAACGGTGAGTGATATTATGCAGAGAGGCTACGGGGGTCATGGTTGAGAACCGTTACGATCTTTCATCCGCAATGACTCCGGCCAGGGCATCGTTTCATCAAGTCTTACATAGGCAATACCCGGCAATCCGGATTTGATCTTCTCCAGATGTCGCTGCAGGAGTTCAGGCATTATTTTTACTTTGACACGGAACATCAGTTTTTCTCTCTCTGTTGCCGTCTCTATCTCTTTGGGTGTAAACTGCGCTTCAGGGGAGATAAAACTCACTCTTGCCGGTATCGGAGTATTTGGCAATGCATCCAGAACGATCCGCGCCTCCGAACCGATATCGATACGCCCCACCTGGGAGGTCGGCAGAAAAATGGTCATATAGGTATCGATCAGATCAAGTACGACCAAAACCCTTCCGCCGTTTCCTATCATTTCCCCCTCTTCTGCCAGACGGTAAAGCACCCTTCCTTTTACGGGAGCGTAGAGTCTGCTCTCCTCCAGCTGCACTTTGATGCTTTCTGACTGGGCTCTGGCAGCATTGATCGCCGCTTCACCGTTCGTCACCTGTGCTTTGGTCGCCATCAGCGCTGCTTCTGCCCTTTGATACGCTGTTTCATCCTTCTCCAGCTGAACCAGTGCAATACTCTTGCTTTTAAAAAGTGTTTTACTTCTTACATAGTCTCTCTCTGCCTGCTGGAGATCGATCTCTTTTTGCGCCACAACCGCCTGGGCATACTTTTTGTTCTCCCTTGCCTGCTCTATCCCTGCAAGTGCGACCCTGTACTGTGCCTCCAGCTCTCTGGTATCAAGTTCGGCCAGCAGCTGGCCCTTTTCGACCATATCCCCCTCATGCACATAGATCTTTGTGAGTCTTCCCCCATACTTTGCGGTGATATCCACCTGTGTTGTCTCCACCCTGCCGTTCCCGGAGGCAATCCCCTCATAGTGGTCATCCTGCTCCCAGTATCCTGTCAACACAAGTACGGCGAAAAACAGACCGATCACCGATAAAAGATATACACTATTTTTTATCAGGTTTTTTTTCACTTTTCCTCCTTCTCTCTCAGAACGTGCCCTGCACGCTACAAACTATTCCTCTGAAGCCACACGCGCCTGCACTGCAAAAAAGTATCTCCCTCTATAACAATGCATTCAGTATCCCTCCAGCCAGCAGTGTAGTAACAAGCATGATCCCCGTGGCTTTGAGCAGGTCCCGGGCACCCAGTTCCTTAAATAATACCACAAAAGTTGCAACACAGGGAAAGTACATCGTCAATACCACACTTGCAACAATGAGCTGCTCCATGTCAAGCCCCAGCGGCAACAGCATCCCCACCGCCACATCTTTTCTGAGGAAACCGACGATCAAAGCCGCAACTGCTTCTTTCGGCAGACCAAAGATCCCTACGATCACCGGTGCTGCCATTTCTCCGATCCACTCGATGATCCCAAAAACATATAAAATATTCACTATCAGTACCCCAAAGAGCACAAAAGGGATCGCTTCAGTCAGAAAACTTCGTATACGCATCCAGAGCTTCTTTCCCAGACTCCCCGGATAGGGGATACGGTAAGGGGGGATCTCCATAAATGTCTCCGGGGTTTCACCTCCCAAAAACCTGTTAAGCAAAAATCCAAGTATCAGCCATACAGCAAAAAGTGTCATGAAAAAGATTCCAAGCCCCTTGATACCGTAAGGCCCCAACAGGGCAAAGACCATGGCAGTCTGCGCCATGCAGGGTACGGCTGTAGCCATGAGCGTTGCAGCGATAAAACGCTGTTTTCGGCCTTCCAATATCCTGGTACTGAGGGCTCCCGGTACATTACAGCCCAACCCGAGAAGCATCGGGATGATCGCCAGCCCGTGCATCCCCAGCTTATGAAAAATGGCATCGACCAGTGTTGCCAGTCTCGGAAGGTAGCCGCTGTCCTCCAAAATACCCAGTACCAGGTAGAACGCAACAACATAGGGAAAGACCATGGCAATCGGGACATAGAGGCCGGTCGACAGCACTCCCATCGACTGGATATAGTCGATCTGTCCCGCTATCAGTGTCCCCAGTAAAATATCATGGACGACCCCTCCGCCTCCAAGCATCCGGCTCAAATCTGTTACAAACGGAAGGTAGAGCTCAAACAAAGGATCAAAGAGGTAAGCGATCATGGTCTCTCCGACGATACGGACTGTCCAGAAGACAACGATCAGAACAGAAAACATGATCGGAATCCCGGTCAGCGGCTGCACGCTCAGATCTTCAAGCCTCTCCAAAAACGTATGCTTTTTCAAGCTAATCCGTTGGACCTCCCCGATGATCTTTCCGATACGCTCCCACCTGCTCTCTTCGGTGTATCTTTTTTGATGGGCTTTTGCCTCATGGAGTCTTGAAACCAGTGCTTTGATACCTTCACCTGTCACGGCAACCACCGGCACGACCGGTATATCCAAACGGCTTTCAAGCTTCTGGATATCGATCCTGATCCCCAGGTGACGTATCTCATCCCAAAAATTCAGTACCGTGATCACCGGGATATTACGCTCCAACAATGCAAGTGTCAGATTGAGATTGCGCTCGAGGTTGGTTGCGTCCACCACATTGATGACCAGGTCACCCTCTTGAAGCATATTGACTGCGACCTCTTCCGCTCTTGAAGCAGGGTCCAGCGAATAGGTCCCGGGGACATCGATCACCTCTGCCGTCTCTCCGTCAAGTTTCATTTTTCCTTTTTTTAACTCGATCGTGGTACCGGGATAGTTTGATATCATAACATCGATACCGGTCAGCCGTGAAAAGATCGCCGACTTTCCAACATTCGGATTTCCCATCAGAAGTATTTTCATCAGTCTGATTCACTCTCTGATGCTTCTACGACTATTTTTTTCGCCATATTCATGCCGATGGCTATTTCGGTATTGTCTATCTCAACGACTACAGGGCCGTGGAAGGGCTCTGCTGTGACTTTTCTGATCATTTTCCCTCTTCTCAAATTCAATGATCTCAGTTTTTTTTGGAACTCCGCTCCACCCTTCAGGTTTTTTATTACCGCTTCTTCTCCCGATTTCAGATCAAAAAGTGTGGTTTCCATAAGCTGCCTCTTAAGAGTTGATATACATGAATTGTACTACAATAGTTGTAAGAACAGTAACCAATAAATGATACTAGGTAAAAAGGTGAGTCGATGAAGCCTATAGCAGGAAAGAGAGTTCTGGTATGCGGAAAAGGGGGCAGCGGGAAAAGCACGATCGTAGCCCTGATGGCGGACGTGCTTCAGAAAAAAGCGTATCAGACACTGGTTCTGGACGGTGATGCTTCCAATCCGGAAGGGCTTATCAGGCTTTTGTTCGGACTGGGCGTAGAGAGTGAACCCCGGCCTCTTCTGGAGTTTTTTGGAGGGCTTGGCAGCGTCACCTGCCCGGTAGACGACCCCTCTCCCCTGACAAGGAAGGATGATTCCGTGCCTGTACCGGAAAGAAAAATCAATATTGCCAAAGAGATACCGCCTGAGTACACGATCCACAAGAATGGTATCCGTATGTTCCAGGCCGGGAAGATAGAAACCTACGGACAGGGGTGTGACGGGCCTGTGGAAAAGGTCGTCAGAGATTTTATCGTGGAAGGCGAGTGGGTAAGCCTGATCGATATGAAAGCGGGGATCGAACATTTCGGAAGAAAGATCACCGACACCATGGATATCATACTGGTTGTTCTCGACCCCACGCTGGAATCTCTCTCCATTGCAAAGAGGATAGAGCGTTTTTGCCGGGAATCAAAAAGAAATACCTTCTGGCTGATCCTGAATAAGATCGATTCAAAAGAGATGGAGTCGGTCATGATGGAGAAACTCGGAGATCTCAGAAACAGAGTGCTTGGGTCAGTATCTTATGACCCGGAATTGGTCCGTAAAGAGCTCTCCGGCGGATCACTTCTCGAAGGGGATGCCCATGAAGAGATCGCAAACATCATCGAAAGCCTGGAAAGATCTCTCCTGGAGGGAGAGAGCAAAAAAGAGGAGTAGCCCATGGAAGATGCCTTCTGGACTGCCCTGGGTGCCAGTTCGCTTGCTGCAGCGGTAACATCTCTTGGGATCTATACCATCCGCCACTATAGAGCGTGGGGAGAGAAGCACAGTATCTATTTTATCTGTTTTGCCGCGGGGGTACTGATCTCAGTCTCCTTCCTGCATATCATCCCCAAATCTTTTGAAATGAGTCCGTATGCCCCGTCATTTCTGCTTATCGGATTTTTGGGCATGCACCTCTTTAACCGTTTTATCACCGCTTTTGTCTGTGAGAAGAAGTCTGAACCCAATTACGTAATAGGAGTGGTCCCTATGCTGGGTATCGGCATACATTCATTGATTGACGGCTTTGTCTATTCTGTTACCTTTTCTGTAAGTATATTTACCGGACTGCTGGCTACGACAGGAATGGTACTGCATGAGTTTCCCGAGGGGATCATTACCTATCTTCTGCTTCTTCGCGGAGGGTTCGGAGAGAAAACCGCACTGCTCCTCGCCTTTTTCTCTGCTGCTTTGACAACGCCTCTGGGGATGCTCCTCTCCTATCCTTTTATCAGCCATATCGATAAACCCATGCTTGGTATTCTATTGTCACTCTCTGCGGGAGCACTGGTCTATGTCGGGGCAACGCATCTGCTGCCTCAGGCAGAGAAGGAGCATGCACGATTCAGTCTGATCGCCCTGGGATCGGGTATCATCGTGGCGATCCTGATTATTCTGTCAAAGTAGCGAATAGGATAAATTTTATGTCAAAATTGACAGAATGTCATTATCATGCCTGAAGGAGAAAGTATTATGTCTGTTGATATCAGCGATATTGCCAGGGAAAACCACGCCTATGCGATACACTTGGCGACATCTCAGAGTGTCATTGCCTACAAAAACGGCGCTTTTGTGCTTCTTGATGCCTCTTTTGGCAGGCACCCCTTTGAAGTGGTCGATTTCTGGCGAAACCTCTCACTTGCAACAGAAATCCTCCTCAAGGCCTGTCTGCTCAGGCACCATATCCCGTTTTTCAGGAAAAGGGCCAACGGAGAATACGGTGAGAGGGTCACTGCTGACACAAACTCCTGGCTTCAAAGCACACTCGAAGCGATGCAGATCAGCTATGTGGCGCAGATCAATACCGGCACCGTCACAACCGCTTTGAGATGCGCAGAAAGCGAACTCTTTCCAAGCCTGCCCGTCAATCCCGGACAGACGGCACTGATCTCGAAAATGTTTTCCATTATTATCCGCACCCGACGCAACCGCAACAGCCATTTTTTCTTTCCCAACCAGGGAGTGATCGATTTTTCCGAAGTGGAGATGTTGTTTTTGCCGCTTTTGAACCTGCTCGAAACGCTCTACAGCCTCCCCTCTGCCCGGCCCATATAACACAACCGACAGAACATCTATCTTTCCTTTATGAGAGTTTTTTGGAGAAAATACGATTAGAAATTTAACAGATATTTAACACTTAAAACCTATACTTATCATTGTTATAAACAAAACAAAAAA
Source organism: Sulfurovum sp. (assembly GCA_028696055.1). Lineage (GTDB taxonomy): Bacteria > Campylobacterota > Campylobacteria > Campylobacterales > Sulfurovaceae > Sulfurovum. The sequence continues at coordinate 6,248 of JAQVHV010000002.1, read as the reverse complement.
AAGAAGGATGAATAATGGAAGTAAACAACAGAAGGAATTTTCTCTCTAAAGTGATGATGACAGGTATCGGCAGTGCGGCACTGCTCTCAACCTCAGCGTATGCAAAGGGTCCAAGAAACAACTCATCGACCCAAACCTTGACAGAAGCACAGAAAGACAAACTCTTTTTTATCTATCAGGAAGAGAAGGTAGCACGAGATGTCTATATCACACTGGGCAATATCTATACGGATGAAAACACCTTTGCATCGATTCAGGTTTCCGAGCAGAGACATATGGACGCGGCAAGAGGACTCTGCGAGAAGTACGGTGTGGATATCTCGGAGGTCGATGAGGGTCGCGTAGGCCACTTTGTGCTGCCAGTACTGCAGGAGCTCTATGACACCTGTGTTTCGACGGGAGAAGAGTCAAGACTTGATGCGCTCAAGATCGGTGAGCTGATCGAGCTGACAGATATCGACGATCTGGAAGAGGCGTCAGTGGGGATGCCAGGTGATGTGGTCAATGTCTTTGGAAACCTGAAAGAGGGAAGCTACAACCACCTGGATGCCTTCCGAACTGCCATCGCACGGGCGTAAAACCGATGCCGACCAGAGAGCCGCAAGAGATCGTCGCAGCCTATTACCAGGCGCTCTATGCCGGTGACCTCGCAGAGGTAAAAAAGTGCATGAAGAGGGAATCCTACTTCATGACGCTTGAAAGCTTCGGGTTGAGGCTGGCGCTGAGAGATCCGCACTTTAGATCCCGGCTCAAAGAGATAGAAAATCCCGAAACGCTCAAAGAGGTGGAGCTGAAGCTCTCCGCAGAGCTGGCATCGCGCCGGAAAAATCCCCGGATCGAGATCGACTCTGTCGACTCCAATGGAGTCGAACGCAAAACTGTCCGATTCAAAGAGGACGGCAGAGAGAAGGTGTTGTACTTTTCAAAAGAGGATGAGGGGTGGAAGATCAACTACTATGCCGGACGGAAAGTCAGTGATACAGAGTAGTCGTTAGCATATCCCTCTTTTTTTGAAGCAAACCTTGTGTAAGATTCCACACAAAAAGGCTTTTGGATGCTTGAACTTTTCATCCTGGCAGTCGCATTGAGTATGGATGCATTTGCCGTATCCCTTGGACTGGGTGCCAAACAGCTTACCGTTGACAACAGAAAGCTGGCAGTGAAAGTCGGACTCTTTTTCGGATTTTTTCAGGGGTTCATGCCGCTTATCGGTTATCTTGCCGGCGTCGGCCTTTCAAGTTTTATCGAGTCGGTCGACCACTGGGTTGCCTTTGTGCTGCTTGCACTTATCGGGTCAAAAATGGTCTATGATAGTTTTGGCGAACCTGTGGAAGAAGAGCTCTCCATCATCACGAACAAGGTACTCTTCATACTTGCCGTTGCCACAAGTATCGATGCAATGGCGGCAGGCTTTACCTTGACACTGATGGAACCTGCTATCGCTATCTCGATCGTTGTGATCGCACTCACTACCTTTGTTTTCAGTTATGCAGGGGTATTGCTCGGTGCGCATGGCGGTGCTTTTCTGGAAAGCAAAGCAGAACTCCTGGGCGGCATCGTACTGATCGGTATCGGATCAAAGATCCTTATCGAGCACACCCTTTTAAGCTAGATAAAGATCCATGTCACCCCTGACAGTTTCTTGGCTACTCGTTTGGAACATAGACCAGCACATCGCTGGGTGCTTCGGCAAGCAGATACGAGGCCATGCTTCCCAGAAGGGCCTGTAGGCCGGAAGTTCCCCTTGAGCCGATCACCAAAAGGTCGCAAGGATTCTTTTTCACGTAATCCAGCAATGTTTTTCGCACCTCTATCCCCCCTTCGATCAGCTTGCTTTTCTCGATACCAAGATCCGCTTTTAAGGCATTGAGACCCTTATGGGCCGACAGCTTGACATCCTGCCTGTATTTTTCGAAGTCAAACCCCTGAAACCCGTAACCATTTGAGGTATAGATGCCCGCAGCATAGAACGGCTCGTAGGCATGTACGACTTTCATTTTAGCTGAAGGGAATACTTTTTTTGCATAGGCTGCCCCAAGCTTGGAGTGCATCCCGAAATCCGTAAGTACCGTAATCTTCCGATAAGGTTCTTTTGATTTATTTTTCACTACCAAAACCGGGATATAGCTTCTATCCGCAATTTTGTGCGCCGTGGTACCCAGCATGGCTTTTTTCCCCTTACTGTGCGGTCCGATAATGATCATCTCTGCTTTTACCAGCTTTGCCTGATAAAGTATTGTCTCCTCAGGATCCCCCTCTTTGACCAGGACAGAATAGGGAACACCCTCCGGAAGTTTCAACTCTTTGATCATTTTTTGGATATCTTTTCTGATCGCATCCGTATCTATATTCTCTTGTTTCAAAAGAAACAGATCCGGTGTTTCAAACCAGGGTATCCTGACCGCATAAATGAAAAAGAGTTCTGCACCCTTCTCCTGGGCGATCATAAAGGCTCTTTTAACAATGTTCTTCGATTTTGAAAAAGGGTCTATCCCCACAACGATTCTTCCTGAGTTGCTCATCTCACACCTTCCTTTCTGCTGATCTCTTATAGACTATTACGCTTTATGAATGACTTGTTACCGCTGCATATTATTTTTATGATATCATATTTTAAAATAAAATAAGAATAGTTTACCAAAATCCATAGCGGCATTTATAGCGATCAATATCCCAAGAGAAGTATGCAAAGCATCCGGCTGAACTTCCGGAGATCGGCCGGGAGGCTTTCAGGGGGAGCGACGGTGCAGAGCCGCGGTTTTGCACTGATGACATCTGTTATCTCTGATTCTCTTCTCATACGCTAAAGCTCCCTGCCGCGTCTCAATACCATAGCAAATTTTATAAAAGAGAGTTGGTTATATCTGCTTTTTGTACAACTTAACATAGATCAACGTCAGTAAAACTGAAAAATATTATGATACAACTTTATAAAATTTTATAGAGGAATCAATCATGATCAAAAGTTTAGGAATCATTATAACCGCAGCCACAATTCTCTCGGCAGGTGAAGGTCAAAAAGGTGTAGAGGGATTATCCAAAGATACAAGGACACTGCTTGCTGATGAGATGAAGTATATCGAAAAAGGGATGCACCACATCTTTTCCAGCATCGTCAAAGGCGAGTATGAAGAGATCTCCAAAACGGCAACAGATATCCACAACAGTTTTATCTTTGCCCAGAATTTGACAGAGGCACAAAGAGCGGAACTGAAAGCGAATTTGCCGCAGGGATTTATCGATCTGGACCGTTCTTTCCATGCTGCAGCAGCCAAATTGTCCGAAGCAGCGGAATTTGAGGACAAAACAGCCGTAGAGGAAAACTTTGCCATAATGACGGGACTCTGCGTGCAGTGCCATTCAGCCTATGCACAGCAACGGTTCCGTGCTTTCTCTGAGTGATTTCTGGGCTTCGTTAGCCAAATTTGTACCTCATCTGTTCGCTCAAGGAGGTGAAGGGTTGATTTACAAATCCTAGGTTTTCTCCTTAAATATCTGGCTAAACTCCGTAGGAAACGGGAAGATCACCGTATTGGTCCTGTCGCTGGAGATATCACTCAAGGTCTGCAGGTAGCGCAGCTGGATGGCTTGCGGGTTTTTGCTCAGCATATCAGCCGCTTCCAGGAGATTTGCACTCGCTTCCAGTTCCCCTTTGGCATTGATCACCTTTGCACGCCGTTCACGTTCCGCTTCAGCCTGTTTGGCAATGGCACGCACCATGCTCTCGTCAAGGTCGACATGTTTGATCTCTACATTGGCGATCTTGATCCCCCAGGCATCGGTCTGTTTGTCCAGGATCTCCTGAATGTCAAAGTTGAGCTGTTCACGTTCTGCCAGCATCTCGTCGAGTTCATGGCGTCCCAGCACCGAACGCAGTGTCGTCTGTGCCAGCTGGCTGGTCGCCTCATAAAAATTCTCTACCTGAATGATCGCTTTTTCAGGATCGACCACCCGGAAATAGACTACGGCATTGACATTTACAGAGACATTGTCATGGGAGATCACATCCTGTGAGGGGACATCCAGTACGATCGTACGCAGGTCTACACGCACCATCCTCTGGATAAATGGGATCAAGATGATCAACCCCGGTCCTTTAACCCCTGTAAAACGCCCGAGTGTAAAGACCACACCTCTTTCATATTCTCGCAGAATATGTATCGCATACGCAAGAATCAGTATCAGCAATGCAACTATATATAATATTGTCATCGGAATTATCGGTACCATTTTTACTCCTTTTTTAAATTGAGATGCAGCGTAAGTCCTTCCAGACTCTCTACTTTTGCACTCTGCCCTACTTCAAGCGGAACTTTGGAGGTTGCAAACCATATCTCTCCATGACACCTGACTCTGTATCCATCCTCCGTCACCTCAAGCACTTTGGCATCAGCCCCTATCATCTCTTCCGCACCGGAAACCGCTTTTGCCGAACGTGAACGGATAAGAAACCGTATGACATAGATAAAAAAAATCAAACTCACCAGGGTAATGGCGATGATCAGGGGGATGGATACCCCGGCACCCAGAGTCTCGGTATCAAAAAGCAGTAGCGACCCAAAAGCAAATGAGATCACACCGCCGATACCCAGGATACCAAATCCGGCGATCAGCACTTCTGCGACCATCAGTCCAACCCCCAGTAAAATAAGCAATAAACCTGCATAGTTAAAAGGCAGCATATTGAGCGCATAGAGTGCCAGCACTCCGGAGATCACGCCGATCACACCCGGTACGAATCCACCGGGGTTCAACAGTTCGAAAAAGATCCCATAGATCGCTATGATCAAAAGGATATAGGCGATATTGGGATCGGTGATAATGGCAAGCATACGGGTCTTCCAGTCGGCTTCAAAGAGAAGGATAGAGACCTCTTGTGTATTGAGTTCTACGGACCTGCCCCCGATCTTTACGGACATACCGTCAAGTTTTTGCAGAAGGGTATCTGTGTCTTCGGCTACCAGGTCTATGACCCCATACCGCAATGCATCGTATGCAGGAATACTCTCTGCCTTCTCTACAGCCTCCAGAGCCCATGTAATGTTTCGCTCGTTGAGTTGTGCAAGGCTTTTGATATATGCTTTGGCATCGTTGATCGCTTTTTTCTCCAACACCGTTGCAGCCGAACCGTTCGTATCGGGCAGTGTTGCAGGTGAGAGCATATTGACAGGTGTGGCGGCACCGAGATTGGTCCCCGGTGCCATTACTGCCACATGGGCAGCATAGATAAGATAGGTGCCTGCACTGGCAGCCCTCGCACCTTTTGGGGCGACATAAACAATCACGGGGATCCTGCTGTTGGCGATCTGCTGGATCATCTCACGCATCGATGAGGCAAGCCCGCCGGGAGTATCGAGTTCTATCAGCACCATATCGGCCTGCTGGCGATCGGCATACAGCATCCCCTCTTTGAGATAGTTGCTGGTTGCAGGCCCTACAGCACCTTTGATCTCCAGCTTTATCACCTTGGAAGGTGCCCCAAAGAGCGGAACGATACATAGAAGTAAAAAAAAGAGTAATCGTCTCATCGTGCACACCTCTCATTTTTCCAGTGGCTATCTCTTGAACCCGCTTTCACCCGTCATAAGCGATCAGACGGAATAGCATCAAGTCTACCCATTACAGAAAAGATACCATCTCTCTATGTAGTAGGTGTGGAAAGACTCATCTTTTTGGGAACCATAAAACATAAAAAACGTATGAGGCATAAAATATCCAAGCCCCGTAGGTCGGGGTATCCCTACCCCGACAATGACCGTTGATGCACTGCAATGTCTGGTGTCGGAGTGGGGACACCCCGACCTACGAAGAGCTTTTTTGGAGCAAGGAAATGGCATTTTAGAACGTATGCAGACCCAAAAAGATCAAGTAAAATCACACCAAAAAAAGATATCATAAGGGTATGAAGTCTCACATGAAGATCGATCTTTCCAGGATCGAACAAACGATACTCAAGCTCTCAAAAGTCGTGAAAGAAGTCGCGGTCTTTATGCATCATGGGCAACTCTTTGCAGTGATCTACCCCGACCTCGAAGAGGCAAAGAAGCGTAAGCTGATACGCATCGAAAACGAGATCAGATGGTATGCGGTCGAACTCTATAATATCAAAGCCGAAAGCGATCAGAAGATCAAAGGGTATCAGATCGTCCACTCCCCGCTTCCCAAACAAAACAACGGAGAGATCAACAGGTCCGAACTTGAAAGGTTTTTGCGTACGCAGCGGTCCAAGGAGAAGGACAGAGGAAGTG
>JAQVHV010000042.1 GCA_028696055.1 Sulfurovum sp. | reverse complement strand
GTGTCAAATCCAAATGCATGTTCCTATGATTCCTTTCAATGTTTGAGAAACGCATTGTAACAAAATTTAAATTATAAAATCACCTTTTGCAGCACTAGAAGAGTCTGTCGGGGGACTGAAGCTTGGCGATCAGCTCTTTATAATGTTCAACGTTTTGAAAGGCCTTTTCATAGCGCCATCTCAGGACAAACTCTATGATATTGTTCTTACGCTCGGGCTGCAGAGCCTCTGCTTTGCCGAAATATCCCAGAGAGATATTTTTTGCTTTTTTCTTGCCGTTTTTATCCGGCTCGTAGGTAATGGCAATGATCTGGATATATTTCCCTTCGCGTACTTCTCCAAAGTCCTCCTCTTTGAGCCCGATTCCACTCAGGTTCATCGCCTTATAGATAAAAATCCTGTCAAAATCCGGTGCCTTTTCATAGATACCGAGTATCGTATAGAGTTCCTTAAGACGTTTGATGTTTTCGGCGCGTACACTCTCCGTGCTTACCGTCACTTTCGGAATATCCTGCATTTCTGTCGGTAGTGGGTGATCCGAAATGGTACCGCTTTTAATCTCTTTTGCGGTGTACTTTTCCCGTGTTTTTTCCTCCAGTTTGCTGCTAAGCGCTTTGAGCCTGTCCAGACTATTTGACATATATTCCCTCCCAATAGGATATATTTTCAGTTCACTGTTTCCTTATCCATATACTATATATTAACTAATATTTTAATGATATTAGTTAATAAAGAGATTAAATGAGAGTTAAATATAAACTTTATTCGCAATTTTGGAAATTTATGAGATCTTAATCTAAAACCACAGAGAGAAGCCCGGCAGAGGGTTTAACTAAGTTTTGGCTATAATTCCGTAAATTTATATGGAAGAAAAAGAATGGATTATTTGGAAATCAAAGGGGGGAAAAGACTCTCCGGAGAAGTGACGATCAGCGGGGCAAAAAATGCGGCGCTGCCGATTATCGCGGCTACAATTCTCAGTGAAAAAAAGGTCACTCTGACCAATCTGCCCAACGTGGTGGACATCAGGACACTGCTCAAGCTCTTGACAATGCTTGGCGGTACCGTGGAGCATCACGGCAACATCGCCAGGATCAACAACCGTACGATCTCCTCCACAAAAGCGGTCTATGAGATCGTCTCAAAAATGAGAGCTTCTATCTTGGTACTCGGGCCTCTTCTGGCACGTTTTGGCGAGTGTGAAGTCTCTTTGCCGGGTGGATGTGCGATCGGGCAGCGCCCGATAGATCTGCACCTGAAGGCCCTGGAAGCGATGGGTGCGAAGATAGAGATCAGAGGCGGATATGTCCATGCCGAAGCGCCAAACGGGCTGAAAGGCGCAAAGATCATCTTCGACAAGGTCACGGTCGGAGGGACGGAAAACATTGTCATGGCAGCAGCGCTGGCACAAGGTACAACGACAATCATCAATGCCGCAAGAGAACCTGAAATTGAACAACTCTGTGAAATGATCGCGAAAGCCGGAGTAAAAATAGAAGGGATCGGAAGCGATGAACTGACGATCGAAGGGACAGGAGGAAAACTTCTGGAGTTCGAAGAGACCGAGGTGATCCCTGACCGCATCGAAGCAGGAACCTACCTCTGTGCCGCTGCGATCACCCGCTCCTCTATCACACTCAACAAGGTCAATCCGGAGCATCTGACAGCCTCTATTGATAAACTGGAGTCTATGGGATGCAGTTTCGATATCAACGAAGACTGCATCACGATCTATCCTGCAGAAGAGCTAAAACCTGTGAATCTGACAACATTGGAGTATCCGGGCTTCCCTACGGATATGCAGGCACAGTTCATGGCACTTACTGTATTCGCCAAGGGTGAAAGCATCATTGAAGAGCGTCTCTTCGAGAACCGATTCATGCATGTAAGCGAGCTGAACCGTCTGGGTGCCGATATCTGGCTCAAAGGCAATATTGCAGCGGTCAAAGGGGTCGAACGCCTGAACGGGGCGGAGGTGATGGCAACAGACCTCAGGGCAAGTTCCGCACTTGTGCTTGCGGCCCTGGTCGCGGAGGGTACGACAAACATACACCGTATCTATCACCTTGACAGGGGATATGATGACCTGGAAGGAAAACTTTCCGCTTTAGGTGCAGAGATCCGAAGAAAAAAAGCGGAGAGTTAATTCACGCTTACAGATGGAGAGAAGGATCGTGGCGATCTCCAAGAAAGAGTTTGATGCGCTCTGATTCTCTCTCTTTCCCGGTGACCTCCTTTAGTTTTCCAAAGGACCGCCTCGCAGGACATCAAGTACATTTGTCGCATAAGATCCTTTCGGAAGCGTAAAGCTCAACTCATAGTGCGCTTTCTCTTCGACATATTTCCCTTTGATATCCGTGACCTGTATCCATGCATACCTTCTGGCGCCGTATAAGTTCATCTCTTCATCAAACTGTGACTCCAGGATTCTGGCTACGCCGGAGGCCCTTTTTGTTTTGCTCCCGGGCACCAAACCTGTCGGAGCGATATCTTTGCTCACAAAACGTTCGGCCTCTTCCATCAGATCCTCTGCTTCAAATAGACGTCCGTAGGGATAGTGCATCATCACATCCCCTTGCAGCAGTTTGTAGAACTGGGGTTGCTGCCTGGTCCCTTTCAGTGATCCCCCGGGAAGCTGCATCAACGTTTCTGTCTCCTCTTCGCTGAATTTTTCCAGCAGAAGGTTCAGCTCCATGCGTTTGGAGAGCCACCGGTTAAAAAGATAGGATTGGTAAGAGCCGATCAAAAATTCACGCGTTTTCCTATCCCGGATCTTGAGTTCACCCGCCAGGATCTTTTTGCCGTCGATCCAGTTGGTACCGTCTGTACCAAAACGCTGATTTCCGAAGTAATTTGGTACTCCGTTGGTTTTGATCCACTTCAACCCGGAGTCCAATTTATCTTTTTGCAGTCCCAGGACCTTTTTGAGACGTATCTGAAAACGGTTGCCCTTGAGATGCCCTACCCTGATCTTGTTGTTGTGCCTGGTCATCTCAAGGATCTTGATCTGTGGATGTTCGAACGCGGCGATCTTCTCTTCGAACTTTGCGGGCAGCGAGATCGACTGTATGGTCATCGCATGTTTGTCTTTGAGTCCCGCATATCCGATCTCCTTGCGCTTAATGCCCAAATAACCGGAAAAGATATCGATCATCTCCCAAGTCGTGAGCTCTTTTTTGCGTACCTTGAGGACAAGATGCTCTCCTTCGCCCGTAAACTCATAGAGCGGTATCTCTTCGACGGTAAAGTCCCTGGGTGAAGAGTTAAAGACAAATTCATTCTGGATATTCAGTGGATATAGCAATTTCATGATACTCTTTTTGGTCAATATTACGAAATGATAGCCTAACCTACCTCACAAGCCGTTTTGTATCCCATCATACTCTTATTTTTTCTTCAAATATTTCTTAGTCGTCCAATTAAATTATTTTTTATGATAATTATTATTGAAATTATTTTATTTAGGTATTTTTAATAATTTAATGATTAATATAACGATTATCAAAATATTATAGATTAAAAAAAACAGATAATAAAGGAAAATAAGTATGAAAAAAATTGTATTCAGTATAAGTGCCTCGGCGCTTTTGTCCCCGCTGATCTGTGCGGAAACGCTCAAACTTCCAACGATCAATGTGATAGAAGCAAGTGAAGATCTTCTCTCTCATATTCCCGGCTCCTCTACGCTGATCACAAAAGAAAAACTCGAAGAGACGAAACCCCTCTCACTTCAGGATGCACTGAAAAAAACGCCGGGTGTGCATGCAGTGGAGACAGACGGATACGGATTTTACCCTCGAATTACGATTCGCGGTATTGGTTCTGACATGAGCAAAAAGGTACTGCTTCTTGAAGACGGAGCCCCTATAGCGCTTGGGCCCTACACCGATCCTGCCGCCTACTACCATCCGCCTGTAGAGCGTATGGAGCGGATAGAGATCCTCAAAGGAAGCGGTTCTGTCGCGCATGGCCCCTCCAACATCGGCGGGGTTGTCAACTATGTCACCAAACAGCCTCAGGATGGGGCAAATATCGTCATGTCGGCAGGAAACTTCGGATATAAAAGCCTGCTTGGGGAGTATGGAGTCGTCGAAGATACCTACAGTTTGAGCATCAGCGCTTTGAAAAAAAGCGGCGACGGGTGGCGGAATATGCCTTTTGATGTTCAGGATGCTGTCATCAAGGGCGCAGTCGTACTCAATGACAACCATACGCTTGGAGTGAAGCTGACGCACTACGAACATGATGCGTCGCACACCTACCTGGGACTTACACAAAAAGAGTACGAAGAGGATTATAAGCAAAATAAGGCGAAACACGACAAGATGTTCCTCAAGAGGGAGAGTCTGGATCTCACCCATGAGTATTTTACCGACAGCGGTTTCAGCGTGAAAACGCTTGCCTACTACAACAACGCTTCAAGAGACTGGTGGAGACAGAACAATACATTCAACGGTGCAACCGGCTACAATGAGATGGGTGCCGATGCAGACGGAAGGCTCAGAGAGTTTGAAGTGATGGGGATCGATTCACGCGCATTTTTCGAGTATCAGTTTGCGGGTATCGAAAACGCTGCCGAAGCCGGGGTAAAACTTCACAAAGAGACAATGAAGAACAAGCGTGGCCGTACGGCAGACCCCTATACCTATGCGATCGACACCTCTTATACTGCAGGAAGCTACCTGAACGGTGTGCGCGAAGACGACAGAAGAAAAGCCCAGGCGGTGACGCTTTTTGCACAAAACACCTTTTACCTTACCGATGCAACGACGGTCACACCTGGATTTAGAGTAGAGACCTATGAGCAGAAGCGTGAGATAAACTCCTGGAACGGTGACCCCACACAGCGTTCGACCAAAACGGACAATACAGAGTTTATCCCCGGGATCGGAATGACACATGAGTTTGCAAAAAAGGCAATAGTCTTTGCCGGTGCCCATAAAGGATTTGCGCCTCCACGTGTAGCGGATGCGATCAATACCGATGGAGATGCGATCGAGCTGGAAGCTGAACGCAGCACAAACTATGAGCTGGGTCTTCGGGGAAAAATCCAAAATGCGGAATATGAAATCACCTATTTCCGTCTGGACTTTGAAAACCAGATCGCACAATCCTCTGATTCTGGCGGTCAGCTGACCAATACGGGAGAGACACTCAATCAGGGGTTGGAGCTTAGCGGTGCGGTTGACCTGGGGGCGGGATTTAGTGTGGGCGGAAACTACACTTTTCTTCACACTGCAGAGATCAAAAGCAACAACGAAGGAAGAGCAGGAAACCGTCTGAGCTATGCGCCAGAACATCTGCTCAATCTCACAGCAGGATACAAAGAGGAGCATTGGGGCACGGGCATCGGGTATGCCTATGTCAGTGAACAGTTTTCTGATTTTGACGAGACTGTCACCGCTTCGGATGATGGCAAAAAAGGGATCATCCCCTCTTATGGCTTATGGGATATTCACGGATGGTACAGGTTCAACAAGAATGCGAAGATCGATTTTGCGGTTAAAAACCTGACAGATGAAAAATATATCGCTTCGCGTGCGCCGGGCGGGATCAACCCGGGGATGGGTTTGAATGCGCAGGTGGGAGTAAAGATTTCATTCTGATACGGGATGACTCCCCTAGTCTCGACTCTTACCCATGCCATTCAACCTGTGTTGATAGAAGAAGAGTCTAAAATATCATTTACGGCTTCTTCCGGAGGTAAAAATCTGCTACAATGTGCAAAAATGGAGCACCAATTATGAAGATCACAAAAGATGTCCTGGTTTGCCTGGAGTATCGTATCACGGATGAAGAGGGGGAGTGTCTGAACCCCGAGGAGAACGAGCTTATCTATCTGCATGGCGGTTACAATCATGTATTTTCAGCACTCGAAGCGTCTCTGGAGGGAAAAAAGGAAGGCGATCTTTTTAAGGCGACCTTTGCTCCCGATGAGGCATTTGGCCTCTACCGGGATGATCTGCTTGTCAAAGTCCCATTGAGCGAACTGCCTGAAGATATTTTCGTGGGCATGGAGATGGAAACAGAAGAAGAGGATGAGGAAGAGAAGCGTATCTATCTGGTGACAGAGATCGAAGAGGAGTATGCACTTCTGGATGCGAACCATCCCTTTGCAGGGCTTACTCTCACCTTTGAAGGAGAAGTAACCGAGCTTCAGGCACTGAGCAAAGAGGCGATCGAAGAGATCCTTGCCCATGCGCACTGACGCAAAGTATCTTCACACCTTTTTGGATCCCGTATGCCCGATCTACACCTGCTGCACAGGGCATCCGAAGCGTGCAAAGAGAGGGTTGTGATCGGAGATCGTATCCTCCTCTATCACCTCATACTCCAGCAGCTCCAAGCCTCTGAAAAAGATAAAATCAAGATGGTGGCCCATAAATGACTTGATCTTATCATCTTGGCTGAAAGGCACCCTCTGGAGTTCCAGCCCCTCGCACAAAAGGTAGAGTTTTTTCATGCGTAGATTGTTCCAGGTATTGAAATCCCCGGCAATGATCATGGGCCCCTTATGGTCCCTCACCTTCAAAAGAAAATGTTCCAGCTCCCTGCGATAGTGCCTGCTTTCGCGGAAATTGATCGCATGGACATTCAGTATCAGCAGCTCCCTGCCGTCGCTTAAGGGATAACAGCTGACGAGCAGGCTCTTATGGGGGCCAAAGAGACTCTCCCTTCCTTCGGAGAGATAGGCATTTGCCCGTTTTGATGCCACGAGGCTTGCTGTCAGCACACCGTAAAAGCCGCCATTTACTTCGATATTGGCAGCGGCATCATAGGTACAGTGTTCAAGAGCAAATCTCTCCTGGTCGCTGAACGCCGCCTCCTGCATGATACAGATATCGATCGATTTTTCCTTATGCAGGGTATGGAGATAGTGCTTGAAATGAAAATGTTTTTTGTTCTGCTTGTAGATATTCCAGCATAATACCCCGAACGTATCGGGAAGTACGGTCTGACACTCTATTTCACAGGAGCGGTGATGAAGTTGGGAAGGCCTGAACATTGTTGTAACACCCACACAAAAACCGTAACGGAACAGTCTTTCTTTTTATTGTACCCAAAACTGCTTTCTATTTAAACCATGCCAGAAGCTTTTGGATAAAGCTTTTTTTCATATGTTGTTTTTGATCGGTTTCAAGCCTGTTTTGAAACTCCTGCGCCTCTTTCAGGTGTCTGTCCAATACCTTCTGTGCCTTCTCTATCTCTACAGGTTCAAAACGTTCCAATCGGAATTTACTGGGCATCCAACACCTTCTCTATCTCTTCCATCGCATCCTGGTTTTTCAGCCTGAACTTGATCTCGATACGCCTGGAAGCCTCTTTGTCCTCTTTACCGTCAATCACGACAGGGTCAAGGTAGGCGCGTCCCGAAGCGATCATCAGCGGTTTGATATTGTGTTTCTCGGCGAACTCAAGCGAAAGCAGGAAGTTCATCACGGCAAATGCACGTTTCTGCGAAAGGTCAAGGTTATAGAGGTATCCTCCGTCACTATCGGTATGCCCTTCGATGATCACCCTGTCCAGATAAGGCTTTATCTGAGGACTGGTCACAAGGGTCCCCACATACTCCTCAAAGGCTTTTTTGAGTTCAGCCTCAGCCTCTTGTTTCAGCATATAGCTCCCCCTGTCAAAGAGGACATTTGATGCAAGCTTCAGTGAGCCGCTCTTGTCGATATTGACCTTGTCGCCCAGCTCCTCTTTGAGTGCGGCGATCACCTTGAGTTTGATCCCCGTCAGGGACTTGATCCTGGCTTTCTGCTCCTGAAGCTTTGCCACCAGCGCATCATACTTTGTCTCTTTTTCATCCAGGGCATTCAGCAAAGCCAGAATCTTTTCATCTTTTTGCGTGGCATTTCTATCCGCTTCGCTGAGCTGGCCGGAGAGGATCAGTACTTTCCCCTCATACTCTTCCAAACGTTTTCTCTGTTTTTTGAGATCATCCTCTTTCTGGGAGAGAAGGTTCTGTACGATAACGATCTTGTCATTGAGGCTGTCTTTTTGCGTATTTGCCTCAAGGAGCATCCGGTTGAGCTTCCTGATCTCCTCTGCACTCAGCTGCAGCTTTTTGTTCTGTGCCAGGATCTGAGCCTGCTGTTCTTTGAGCATATTCTCTTTCTCTTTAAGATTCTTGGAAACCAGGCTGAGCTTCTCTTCTTTGTCGTCGAGATTGCCCTTGAGAATCATCGATTTTGAGACGATTGCACCGATAAGCAGTATAAAGACAAAGAGCAAACCTGCCATCAGGTCGGCATAGGAGATCCAGAAGTTCGATCCTTCATCTGTCGCTTTCTTTCTGAACACTGCTTTTTACTCCTTATCATCAATTGGCAAATTTTTCAAAATGCGTTGGTTCTGCTCACTGATCGCCTGTCCGAAATCAGAAAGTTTTTCAATCGCTTTCCCCATTTCAGTGTCAATCTTTTCAAAAGTGTGGTCTACCGTACCATCAAAACTTTCCAGGGATTTTTGAAGGGTCTTTGTACTTTCATTAAAGACTTCAATATTCTTCCTTATCAGACTTTCTGCCGTAAGCGTTTCCTCTTTGGCATGAATCTTTTCAAGGGTAGTATTGAGATGATCAGCAGCACTTAGCATATATGCTGTCACTTCAGTAAAGTCTTTGCTCGTCTCTTCCAAAACTTTTGTATAGTTTTTCAGATATTGTTCATTAAGATCTTTGATAAAGTTCATATTGAATGTTTCATGGAGGGTCCGGATCAAAGCCTGGTCTTTGAGTTCGCTCTGCATATGTCTGTGCTTGATAAGCTCACTCTCTTTCCACACGCGTCCCTCATAGAGTTTTTCGAGGTCAAAGATATTTTTATCGACTTTGGCATTGCCTCTTTTTTCAAAATAGGTCCAGAGAAGCGAAAGGAAAATACCGTAAATCGATGCATAAAAGGCTGTACCGATCCCTGAAAGCAGTATGGAGATCTCCTGGTCAAGTGCGGTGAGGTCCTGCACGGTAAAGTCCGGCATAGAGATCGCAATGGCAATAAATGTCCCCAGTATCCCCAGCATCGGGAAAACTGATGGAGCAACACGGGCAAAGTTGTCATTGAGCATCTCTTTGTAAAACGCTACGATAAAATCATTGATATTTAGGGTAGACTTTGTCTTGTTCATAATCGTCAATGCATTCTCCCTTAATGCAGTCCGCAGCTCTTCTTCCATATAATGGAAATTTCCGCGCATATGGCATGCCGCATAGTTGGCGTTGTGCTTGACAAAACTGCTAAATACAACAAAGATAAATGCAACGATCACCAGCGTATGCAGCTCGACTTTCAAAGGGATAATCTCCGCATACCCCAACCCCAACCCTGTCAAAAACAATAATGGCAGAAAAAGTATCGCTAAAAATTGCATGATACATGAGCTTTTTCTATTTTCCTCTACTTGTAGCATTGAACAATCCTAAAATGTTTATTTTATCGATTATACTTTTTCTTGCTAAATAGTACGATTAAGATCGCCTAAAATTATTCTGGAAAGTTTTTCAGAGTGAAATCATAATGCGGGTTGAAAAGAAAAGCAACACAAGATGAAAGTTTATCCAACTGATACTAGATGCTTATGCCTGAAGGAGCAGTACCTCGCCGAAAGGGACCTCTACCGCTTCGGGCATGATCCACAGCACATCATAATTTGCCTCTTCACTTGGGAATATCCCCTGCCCATCGGTAAAGAAGAGCAGTGCCGTGGGATAGTCGATATTGCGGTCAATATACTCGAAAACAGGACGGAAGTCTGTCCCCCCTCCCCCGCTCACTTCATAGGAGAGCGCTTCGCCCGGAAGATAGGTCTTGTGCGAATGCACTTTCGTATCCGCGGTGATGATATCGATCTCAAAGTTCGGATAGACCTCCATGATCGACTCGACTTCTCCCAAAAAGATCCCCAAAAGTTCCCTGTCCACCGAACCCGAAGTATCGATCGCGATAATGAGGCGAAGCAGGTCGGAACTCAGGCTCGGCAGATAGATACCGCGGTAGAGATACTTCATATTTGGCGGCATGAAGCTGTAACTGCTTTTGGCATAGGAAGCGATAAAGCCTGAAAGCACTTCACGCCAGTCCACCTTGTGCGAAAAGTACTCCGGTACGACAAACTTCAGGTCCTTGGGCAGCGCATCCTGACGCTTCAGCTTGTTAAAGATCTGCTCAAAGTGCTCTTTGAGCTCCTCTGCAAGATGACCTAGTTCCTCTTGACCGATCTCCTGCTCCTGTGCGGGCTCTGCTTTGCCCTGTTCGTTCTGTGGCTGCTGAGTATCATCCTGTGTTTGCTCCTCATTGCTTCCGGATGGCTGTTGGGGAGACTCCTCCCGGTCCTGTGCATCACCGCTGGAGTCATGGTTGGTATCGGGGGCATATTTCATCTCCTCTTTGAGCTGCGAATAGATCTCTTCGGCATACATCCCTTCAAAGTGAGGCTGATAGTTGACATACTCCGGAGCCTGCAAGCCGTTTTTGACCAGCATCGCATTGACCGCGAAGTCACATGCCTCCTGCCAGAGCCACTTATCTCTGCCACCGCGCCTTTCCATGTGTCCCAGCACGGCATGCATCGCCCCGTTGGAGAGGATGAACTCCACTTCTGAGACATTGAGCTTGTCGATATACTCTTCATTGAGACGTACCGTATTGCCGTCACTTTTAAAAGTAAGCTGGTCAGGGTCGGATTCGATCCTGAGGGCTGAAGCAAGCGTACCGAAATAGGGGTGCTCCAGCATCAGTTTGGCTTTGGCCTTGGTCAGTTTTTCCTGATAGGTCATTTTCTGATCCGTTCATGTTTCATGAGTGCTTCTACTGTTTCTTTTGTCCCCTGCACCAACAGAGGTTTTTTTTCCGCATCCAGCCACTTGATGATCTCTTTGATCTCCTCTTCGTTCATCACGGTACATCCCGCAGTAGGAATCGATTTGATATGGATAAAGATACACGATCCCGCACCCCTGACTGATTTTTCTCCCTCCATGATGCCGTTATGATCTACAACGATGCCGTACCTATAGTAATCCTCGGGGAACTTCATCCTCTCATAACTCTGGTAGTCACGCTTGATATTTTTACTCTCTACGATCTTGTTGTAGTATTTTGAGTTTACGTCATCGACACAGTGGTCATCCTCCGTATAGACTTCATACGGATAATCAATCTGAAAGGGTGCATACCCGAAGGCCTGTTTGAGTTCAAAGATCCCTGCCGGGGACTTCCCGTCCCCCTCTTTTTTGATGAACTTTGCATCATCCGGGATCGTATGTACTCCTCTACCCCATCCCAGGCCGTTTCTTCCCAGCTTGATCTCTATCTCTTTGCCTACTTTTTCCCATCTTCTGTCGGTACGCTCATATCTTTGGAGTTTGCCTTCAGATGCAGACCAGTTTTCCGTCGTCACAACGATCAGCTGATTGCTTTGTGCCTGAATCAATGTCATGAGTAAAAAAGTTAGTATGATTAATATCTTCATTTGGTTATAATCCTTGTATGGAATATGGAATCATCTCACTGGCAATTCCCTTGCTGACTATTTTTCTGGCTATTATAACAAAAGATGTGATCGTTTCTTTGCTGAGTGGCATCTTTGCAGGATTTCTGGTACTCAACGGCTACAATCCCGCCAAAGCGTTCATCGCACTGTGGGATGGGGTCATCGCGCTCTTTGCCGAAGGATGGATCGTCAAGACCCTGCTTTTTATGCTCTTTGTCGGTGCGATCATTCGGCTTCTCACCATTTCCGGTTCGGTAGAACGGTTCGTCGTCTATCTCTCGGAGAAGTCCAGGCGGATCGACTCACCTGCCGGGGCGATGCTGCTGGCATACTTCATCGGTGTGGTGATCTTCATCGAATCCTCAATCACCTCTCTGGTGGCAGGTACCGTAGCCAAGCCGCTGTGTGACAAGAACGGTGTCAGCCGCGAAAAGCTTGCCTATATCTGCGACTCCACTTCCGCACCGATCTGTTCGCTGATTCCTCTGAATGCCTGGGGCGCCCTGCTTTTGGGGCTGATCATCACCGCCATCGAATCCAAAGTGATCACAGGGGATGCGGTCTCTTTGCTGGTCTATTCGATCCCCTATAACTTCTATTCAATCTTTACTTTAGTGATCGTACTTGCTGTAATATTTTTAAATATTAATATCGGTCCGATGCGCAATGCCCTTCCAAGAACCTACCGTCTGCCCGACAATCACAAAGAGATCAAACCCGCACTCTACGGGATGCTGCTGCCGATCGTTGTCATGGTAGCGATGGTGCCTGTAGGACTCTATATCACGGGTGAAGGAGATATCTTCAAAGGCTCTGGCTCTACCTCGGTCTACTATGCGGTGATCACTACCCTGCTCTTCATCTATCTGCTCTTCGTGCCCGGTAAAACCCTTTCGCATAAGAGATACTTTGAGGGACTTTTTGAAGGAATAGCCCATATGCTTCCCGTCACGACCATCCTGGTATTTGCACTCCTGATCGGCAAGGTGATCGGTGACCTGGGTACGGCACAATACCTTGCCTCCATCCTGCAAGGGAACATCTCTGCGATCCTCGTACCTCTGCTGATTTTTTTGGTTTCATCGATCACTGCTTTTTCTACGGGAACGAGCTGGGGGACCTTCTCTATCATGATGCCCATAGCACTGGCGCTGGGTGCTACACTCGATCTTGATATCCCGCTGGTGATCGCTGCGGTCATCAGCGGAGGGATATTCGGAGACCACGCTTCACCGATCTCCGATACCACGATCATCTCATCCATGGCAGCAGACTGTAACCACATCGACCATGTGCGCACGCAGCTTCCTTATGCGATGATCGGCGGAGCGTTGGCAAGTATCGCGTTTTTGGCAGCGGGATGGTTAACGATATAATTGATAGAGTAAAAATAAATACATTAGTGTACAATAGTACTTTACCCTCTTTTAGGATTTTAGAAAAAAGAGGTACCAGTTCAAAAAGGGGTCTATTATGAAAAATGTTTTAATCTCAATCATAGTCTCTACGGCTATTGCTGCTTCGGGATACTTTGTCAGTCAAACGATGTACAATGCAAAAGTTGCTATAAACACTGCCGAAGTCAAAGGACTGTCAGAACGGAAAGTGAAAGCTGACCTGGTCAATTGGCGTTTAAACTTCAAAGTTGCATCCCGTCACAAGGCGGATCTCCCTATTCTCTATAGTGATGCTGAAAAGATACAAAAAGAGATCCTGGCACTGCTGCTTCAAAGCGGGCTGACAAAAGAAGAAATTAATATTGATGTCATCAACTACATTCCCATAGCATTTAGAGACAGGGATCAAAAACTGGTAGACCAGCAACATCAGTTAAGCAACAATATTGAAGTACAAACCAAAAAAGTGGATCTTATCTCATCAGTAAGATCAAATATCAATAAACTCATTGCGAAGGGAATAGATATCAATAATTTTGAACCTGAATATAGATTTACAAGTTTAAATGACATCAAACCTGATATGCTAAAAGAAGCCACCCAAAATGCACGCGTCGCTGCTAATGAATTTGCCCAAGATGCCGGTGTAAAAGTGGGGAGTATCAGAAGTGCAAGGCAGGGAAATTTTGAGATACGCGATGTTGGTGAAAGTTACGGTGATACAAAAAAAATAGACAAATATGTCAGAGTGGTTACTACAATAACTTTTTATCTCACTGAGTAAATGTTTCTCATTCTTTTAGAGTGATCTGCAAATGAAAAGATTTTAGGAGCAATACATGTATTTTTTTACTTCAGAAACCGTATCGGCAGGTCACCCTGACAAATGTGCTGATATCATCGCAGACACTATCGTCGACAGACTGCTTCAAAGTGATCCCAAGTCAAAAGTAGCCACAGAGACTTTTCTGAGCGGCAACCATATTATCATCGGCGGAGAAGTGAAGACGACTGCCGACACCAATGAAAAGTTTTATAAAGATATCGCTATAAAAGCGCTGCATAAGATAGGGTATCCTGAAAGCGAAGGATTTGAGCGTGGCGAGACACTCTACCCCGATGAGACAGATATCCATGTCTATGTTTCCGAGCAGTCACCTGATATTACCATAGGTGTAGAAAAAGAGGATGAAGAGATCGGTGCGGGGGACCAGGGGATCATGTTCGGGTATGCGACCAGCGAACGCGATGACTATATGCCCACTGCCCTCGCCTATGCCAGGGAGATACGCGATGTGCTCTATGCCTATGCGCTGGAACACCCTGAGACCTTCGGCGTGGACCTCAAGACACAGGTGACGATGGACTATGGCACCAAAGAGAACTTTGATCACTGCAAGCCCGTGAGAGTTTCACAGATCGTGGTAGCGATCTCCCATAGTGAAAAAGTTGCACTAAAAGAGGTTCAGCAGCTGGTCAGAAAACTTGTTATCGAAAAGGTGAAGTTCCAAGCGGGGCACTTTGACGAAAAAGATGTCATATTCTATATCAACAACACGGGAAGGTTTGTCCGGCACTCCCCTATCGCAGACTCGGGCCTTACCGGAAGAAAGGTCGTCTGCGACACCTATGGAGGGTATGCGCCTATCGGCGGCGGTTCTCAAAGCTCCAAAGACTACAGCAAGGTAGACCGCTCCGCTCTCTACGCGGCCAGATGGATCGCCAAGCATATCGTTGCAGCCGGTCTGGCAGAGAAAGCGCTTGTCCAGCTTGCCTATGTCATCGCCGAACCAAGGCCGCTCTCTGTCACGGTCGATACGCAGCATACGGCTCTCACTGAGATCAGCGACGAAGCGCTCTCCCGGAAGATCCGTGAGCAGTTTGCTCTCACTCCGAAGTGGATCACCGAAAAGTTCGGGCTTGACCGTCCGGGCAAAGAGCACTTCCTCTATGCGGATGTGGCCGCCAAAGGACAGGTAGGCTATGCAGAGTATCCGTGGGAGCAGCTGGATGCGCTGGAGTGGTTTGAGGGGCTGAAAAAATAATAATGTGAGGTAAAATGATGGATTTTGAAAAATTTAAAAAAGAGAAGGTCTTTCAAAGGGGCAGGGGCGGCAGCGATCCCCAGCATCTGGAGGATGAAAGGCTCTTTCATGCACTTCTGGAGCGTCATGATGAGATCGAGCGCACTACCACTAAGATAGAGGGCGGGATCGAGTCCCTTACCCGAGTGCTCACCAGGGATGCGGAACTGGTCAAGATACTGCAGGAGCATGCCGTGGGGATGAAAAAACGCTTTGACGGCGGACGTGCGATCCGCTCATGGGACCCCTTGTTTACCAAACTCTTCGATGAGAGAGATAAGATCAAAATGCGCTGGGAGATGCTCGAAGACGGCATCAAAGTGACACTCATGGGTGAAGAGGAGGAGATCAGAGCGCTGATCGATCTGCACGATGAGACCCTCCATGCATTTGTCGACCATGGTTTCAGAGCAGCCAAGGAAGAGAGCCCCTATCGTCCATAAATAAGAAGAATATTCTCTCGCGTAGGATGCGTAACTACGCACTAAGTTCGAAGTCGAAACGGAGTGTAGGTCGGGGTATCCTTACCCCGACACCAATGATGCGTTCTGTATCAGGATAAGGTTTCCCCGGCCTGCGGATACTTTTTCATATTAAAAGATATGTGTATCCTGAAATCTCCACCTCCGTGTATCCCTTACGCTTTTATGCTAAAATATGCCACCAAATCATATTTTAGGATAGCCAACTCTATGAAACTGCTCGTCTCAGCCCTTGAACCATCTGCAAACCTCCATCTCAAAGAGGTACTCAAACATATGCAGGACGTCGAGCTGATGGGGATCTTTGAAAAGAGTATCACTCAGGGTACGCCGCTCTATGATATCTCCCAGATGGCGATCATGGGGGTTGTCGATGCGATTAGGAAGCTCCGGTGGTTCTTCAGGGTGGCGGACGAGATGGTGGAGCTGGCAGCCGGTGCGGACAAAGTGCTTCTGATGGACTCCTCGGGGTTCAACCTGCCGCTGGCAAAAAAGCTCAAAAGCAGGTATCCTGACAAGGAGATCATCTACTATATCCTGCCGCAGGTCTGGGCAAGCCGTCCGAAGCGTGTGGAGAAGCTGGAGCGGTACTGTGACAGGCTGCTTGGCATACTCCCTTTTGAAGTGGACTATTACCCTCAAAAAAAAGCAGAGTATGTAGGGCATCCTCTTCTTGACGAGATCAAGACGAGCTTTGAGGGCAAGAGCGGGACGATCGCCTTTATGCCCGGAAGCCGCAGAGGTGAGATCAGCAGGCTTTTGCCGATATTCAGGGAGGTTAGGAGAAAACTTGCCGACAAGGATGCACTGTTGATCATCCCGGGTAATTTTTCGGAGGAGAGGATCGCAGAGCTCTACGGGGATATTCCGGAGTTTGAAATCAGCAGAGATACCCACAGCGCTTTGGCACGTTCTGAATTTGCCTTTATCTGTTCGGGTACCGCGACACTGGAGGCTGCACTGATCGGCACCCCCTTCACCCTCGCCTATATCGCCAAAAAGATCGACTACTTTATCGGTAAAAAGCTGCTCGGGATCACTCAGGTAGGGCTGGCGAACATCATCCTCACCCGCTACAACGGTACCACCCTGCATAAAGAACTGCTCCAGGAGGATGTCACGGCAGAGAACCTGCTCTCAGAGTATAAAGATACCGACAGGACGATCTTTGCCCAAAAAGCCAAAGAACTCAGAGACTATCTGGCGCATGGCAGCAGCGAGAATGTTGCAAAAATTATCTCTGGTTGTCAGAAAGGATAAATAATGAACAATAATACTATGTATAAACAAAGCGTTTTGAAAAAATGCATACCGACACTCTTCATTCTTCACTCTTCACTCTTCACTTTGTCTCAAAGGGAGACAATATGCTAGTACATATCTGCTGTTCGGTAGACAGCCACTATTTTCTGCAAAAACTGCGCGAGGATTATCCCAATGAAAAGCTCACAGGGTTCTTCTATGACCCCAATATCCATCCCTACAGTGAATACCGCCTGAGGCTGCTCGATGTCAAACGCAGCTGCAAAATGCTCGGTATTGACCTCATAGAGGGGGAATATGATACAGAAGGATGGCTGGAGGCTGTCAGAGGGCTGGAAAAAGAGCCAGAAAAGGGGGCACGCTGTTCGGTCTGCTTTGACAACCGTTTCGAGGTGACGGCAAAACAGGCGGTGCATATGCTCGAAGAGAATTTCACCTCCACCCTGCTGACCAGCCCGAAAAAATCCCTGGTACAGCTCAAACGTGCCGGTGATGCGCTGGCAAACAAATACGGGCTGAAGTTCCATGCGCCTGACTACCGCAAAGCCTCGGGGACACAGGAGCAGAACCAGATGGCCAAAGAGGATACGCTCTACCGCCAGGACTACTGCGGATGTCTCTTCGGTCTTACGATGCAGCGAGACCAGCAGGATAAACTGGCGGATGAACTCTTCACCCCGCTCTCCAACCAGATACAGCCGGAATCCATCGATGCCAGACTGGAAATGTATGAAAAGCGTCTTGACCTGGAACAGGAAGGAAAAGC
>JAQVHV010000041.1 GCA_028696055.1 Sulfurovum sp. | reverse complement strand
GCATCTGCGGTGAGCAAAGTTGAACAACTTGCCAAGACACTATAACCGTGGGCTCTCTTCTAACTTATTTCATTGAAAGCAGTGCAATTACAATCTTTGTGCTGCTTTTGCTGTCAGCATATTTCATTACAGCATTTTGGGTATTTTTCGACAGATTTTATATTCTGCGTAAAAGAATAGAGACAGAATCAAAGTCCCTCAAAGCTCTCTATACTGGACAATCTAACGGTCCGCAAAGTACCTCTTTGATCTATACTTATCTGTCACGGGTAAATAGACCAAATAAAGCGATACTTGAAGCGGCATCCTCGGATGCAGTACGTGTTTCAACCAAAGGACTGACGATACTTTCTATCATCGCCTCTACTTCACCATTTATCGGATTGTTCGGTACTGTAGTAGGTATCCTTGAGACATTTACAAACCTGGGCAGTCAAAACAGTGCCTCTTTGAGTGTTGTCGCACCTGCGATCTCTGAAGCGCTTATCGCTACTGCTGCCGGTATTGCCGTAGCCATTTTTGCTTATACATTTCATCTTATATTGAAGCGTAAAGCATACGAACTCTCATCACTTCTTTCTTCACAGTCAGAGGTGATCTTGTCGCAGACTCACGAGGAATAATCTATGTTTCAATGGGACGAAGATCCGGATTTGAACATTACTCCCTTAGTTGATGTGATGCTTGTACTTATGGCGATATTGATGGTGACCGCACCGACGATTACTTTTCAGGAGCAGATCTCTCTTCCCCAGGGTTCCAAGACAGTAAAAGTTGAAAAGCCAAAAACACTTACGATCCGTATGGACAAAGAGCAAAAGATCTATCTTGGCAACGATACCTATAAATTGGATACTTTCGCAGATGATTTTGTCAATCAGTCGGCTAAACTGGATAAAGATTCTGAAGTCTATATCCGTGCTGATGAGCGTCTCTCCTATAAAAATGTCATGTACCTGCTCAAAACAGTCAAAGCAGCAGGATTTGAGAAGGTATCGCTTATTACCCTATGATGGAAAACAGACTACCAAGGTATTTGACCGGATCATTGGCATTTGGGGTTTACTTCCTGATCCTCGCTCTTCTGATGTTCTATTTCAATACTAAAACCCGGCAAGAGAGCGTACACTACGTTAAGAAAAATGAAGAGCGTATCCAGGTTGCCTTGTCGACTCCGGAGAAAAAAAAGAGTGATACGCCTCAACCCAAAAAGCAGCCAACGCCAAAAACAGAGCCGAAACCGAAACCGAAACCCGAGCCAAAACCTGTTCCTAAACCGAAACCTGTTCCGAAACCTGTTCCTAAGCCAAAGCCTAAAGAAACAGTCAAAAAACCTGTAGAACAGAAGAAGGTGATCCAAGAGAAGGTAGTCAAGAAGGTCACGAAAGAACCGGTAAAAAAAGATCAGAATATCACCCGGCCCAAAAAAGTGAACAAGCCGCAAAGCCTTTTTGCCGATATCAGTTCGAACAGGCCCAAAGAGACAAAAAAGGCGGTTGAGAAGCCGATAGAGAGAAAAGCGAATCTTGACGTGATAAAAGTCAAAGAAAAGAGCAGTGCTGCGGATCTCGTCTCCAGTTCATTGAAGGTTCAGCAGAGTAGTGACAGAGGGGTTGAAAATGCATACCTGGCACAGATCGAAGAGAAGCTTAAAGGATGGCCGGCTCAGAGTGAATATGCCGGCGAGAAGGCAAGGGTGATGCTCGAAGTAGAGCCTTCAGGAAGCTTTACGTTCAGGGTCATATCCGCTTCAAGTATCCCGGAGTTTAATGAGGGGCTCAATAGCTATCTTAAACAGCTTCAGCGTTTTGGATTCGGCCCGCATAGAGGCAATAGAGCTTACAAGCTCGATGTGGAGTTTATTGCTACGGAGTAGTTTGGACCGTTGATAACTTTAGTTAGATCGGTTTTACTTTATTCTCTTCAATCATATCTATAGTAGAATTAACCCCTCTAAAAAATAGCATCATTTCGGACTTAATCCGGAATTCATTGGCTTATAATATCCTTAAATTCATAGATCCACTATCGTGATTACAGGATAATTATTCAGAGAATTCGATGAGAAAATCTTCAATTTTATCACTGTTAATATGAGTGAATTATCTGAATTTCTATAGCAGATTCGGGGCGGCTAAAGTGCTCATGATTGTTATTTGTTGTATTATATAATAAGTGATACTATTTGAAGAGGAATAGAAAATGGATACTATGTGGCTTTTCAAATACTTTGACCAAAATGGAAGTATGAAACGTTGGAGTATGGTCCCGGTCATCTTAATGCTCATGATAGGTGTCTATGCACTGGTGTATCAAACCGGAGGGATTCAATTCGTCTATTCTCATTCAATGTATATTCCTATTTTGCTCTCGGGCCTGGTGTTTGGATCTGCCGGTGGAATTATTTCTGGTCTCATTGGCGGTATTATCCTGGGACCGTTTATGCCGTTGAATATTGAAACTGGAGAGATGCAGGAATCAATCCAGTGGCTCTATCGTACCGGTTTCTTTGTTCTTATAGGTTTATTTAGCGGCGTGGCAAGTGATGCAGCGAGATCCTATGTTATGAAACTCAAGTGGATATCACTCCATGAAACATCAACAGGCTTGCCAAATCGTATTGCACTGATAAATGAGATTAAAAAACTTTCCATGAAAAATAATCCAGCCGGTTGCTCCCATCTTCTTATTGCACTCTCGCTTGAAAACAAGATAGAACTTAAAGCGGCTTTAGGTTTTGGGGTTATCGAAGAGGCTTTTTTGCAGCTGTCTCGGCGTTTTTCCGATCAGAATAAAGGCAACCAAATCTTCTATACGGATACAGCACAATTGGTGATACTGGCAACTATCTATAGCAGCAAGGCAGAGAATTTCCTCCATGAGATTTCGACTATTTCAAAGGAACCGATACTGCACAATGATATTCGTATACACGTTGACACACGAATGGGTTATGTTGTATTTGATCACATTAGCGAAGAACCGGAAACATACCTCCAGAAGGCTGAAGCAGCTTTGACTGCGGCATATAAGCAGGAACTTGATAGTGTCTCTTATACTTCTGATATCCTCAGTGAAACAAAAGAAAACCTCTCTATGCTTGGAGAGCTGAAATCGGCGCTCAGTGAAGGGCAGCTTTCTCTATATTATCAGCCTAAAATAGTGATCGCCACAGGAGAAGTTCATGGTGCCGAAGCGTTGCTGCGATGGCATCATCCGGAACGAGGAGAAATTTTGCCAGATGTTTTTATTCCTCGCGCCGAACAGAGTACACTGATTAATCTGTTGACTGAGTTCTCCTTGGTGCAGGCGATCGAGCAGATCAAACGGTGGCAGGAGAAGGGAATTCATATGCCGGTCGCAGTTAATATCTCTCCTCAGAATCTGGCTATGCCCGGTTTTGGCAAAATGGTTCTGCAGTATCTCAATCATTATGGTATCAGCAGTAACATGCTGGAACTTGAAATTACTGAGAGAGGATTAATGCTTGACATTGAACGCGCTATAGGGGAGTTGAATCAGCTGGTTGATGAACAATTGATTATCTCGATTGATGATTTTGGAACAGGGCATTCATCACTGCAGTATCTACATCGGCTTCCTGTCTCCCTGATAAAGATTGACCAATCTTTTATACTTAAACTTCCAAATGACAAGGGAGCAGTGAATATCGTTGAAGCCGCTGTAACTCTGGCACATAAGATGGGTATCAAAGTCCTTGCCGAGGGGATAGAAAATAAGCAGATATATGACTACCTAATTAAAATCGGATGTGATCTGGCACAGGGATTTTTATTTTCCCGCCCTCTCCCTGCCGAAGAGTTTGAAAGATGGTTGATAGAATACAAGAGAAAAACAAAAGAGAAGTCGTAATGCATACTTTCAAATCTATACTTCATAAACAGGACAGAGATCGATAATATCTCTTAAATCGTGATACGCTATATCATGGGTTTTTGCAACAGGCTCATTGGTGAGGAATCCTCCTGCAACATTAACACCACTGTAGATGGAGTCATCGCTCATGGATGCCTCACGCCATCCCAGGCGGGCAATGCTTTTGATATACTTGATCGTTGCATTTGTCAAAGCCTCCGTAGAAGTCATGGGATAGTTTCCTGGTATATTGGACACACAATAGTGCAGTATACCTTCCACTTCAAACACCGGGTTTTCATGCGTGGTCGGCCTGGAGGTCTCAAAACATCCGCCCTGATCGATGGAGACATCTACCAGGATGGAGCCTTTCTTACAGAATGAAAGCATCTCCCTGGTGATCAGTTTTGGCGTTTTTTCTCCCGTGATATAGACGGCTCCGATTACGATATCTACTGTAGGTAGAATCTTTTCAAGGTTATAGCGGTTGGAGTAGACCGTGGAGATATTTGCAGGGAGAGTCTCTTCGAGTCTAGCCATGGAGCCTCGGTTTCTTCCCATAATCAGCACTTCTGCACCCATGCCCGCGGCTACTTTCGCAGCACTTTTGGCAACTGTACCGCTGCCGACGATGAGTATTTTTGCCGGTGGAACTCCGGTAGCACCGCTGATCAGCAGACCCCTTCCATGGTTATGGGCAGAGAGAAAGTAGCCTGCAACAAGAGGTGAGACTTCCCCCGCAATCTGACTCATCGGGTCAAGCAGAGGAAGCGTCCCTTTCTCCTGGAGCGTTTCATAGGCGATGGCTATCACCTTTGTCTCCTGTAATACCTTGGTAAGTTCCGGTATTGGAGCGAGATGGAGATAAGCGAAGAGTATCTGACCAGGTTTCAAAAGACGATACTCTTCAGGCTGAGGTTCTTTGACTTTGACGATCATTTCGCTCTGAGCATAGATCTCTTTGGCATCAGGGAGAATTATGGCACCTGCTTCAGTATAGTCACTGTCACCAAAACCGCTTTTTTCTCCGGCACCTTTCTCGATATAGACCGTATGACCATCCGCTACCAGCTGTTCTACCCCAGAAGGGATCATCCCGACGCGATACTCTTTGGGCTTGACTTCTTTTGGTACTCCGATATTCATCTTATTTTGTTCTGCTTACAATAGTTCTGGCAATCGGGTTGGCCCTCAGACGTTCAATCGGAATCGGCCTGGATGTCTCTTCGCAAATACCGTAGGTTTCGTTTTTGATCTTTGAAAGGGCATGATAGATCTCTTTGAGCTCGGTCTGCTGCCTTTCTAGCACAATATGGTCATTGTCGTTGAGCGTTTCGAGTGATGCCAGGTCTTCCATATCATTCAATGAGTCATCGGAGCTAATGTCCGTCAACTCGCCTTTGAGTCTTTCAATATTGTTTTTTGTATGTTCCAATCTCTCGATCAATAATGCTTCAAACTCTTTCAAGTTAAGATCTTCACGTTTTTTCATGCTTTCTCCTTGCTTTATATCAATTAGATTTTGGGTAAAGCCTCTTTTACTTCTGTCCAGTCTCCCAGGTTTTGCGGAAAATTTTCCAATTCATTTTCGAAGCGGTCCCACTCTACATAACCTGTGTTAAAAGCCGCAACATCCAAAGCTGCGGACTCAGCACTTTCATACTCGCCTAGTTTCTCTTCCTCTATCCAGAGTTCAAATCTTAAATGTCCGACTTGTTTGATCGTGAATGATCCTATAGGTGAATTATAGTGATAAGTCTTCATGATCTTCCTTCTTTCTTTTTTCTTATCATATCATAAGTAGAGGCAAAATGATGAAAGAGTTCACTATTTTGTTTTTTTGGTATACAAAGAAGATAAGGAATATGGTAAAATTACACCGATATTTTTAATGCAGATATTAATCTTTGCCTGATACAATATACACAATTATATTAAATATTCAAGGGACGTTTGTGAGACGATTGTTACTACTATTCTTGACCCTATGGTTTACGACAAATCTTTTAGCGGTAGATGCAACACTGAAGATCGAAAAAGATGTTGAGCAGCGTGCCCGTATCGCCTTGGTGGATGGTTCAGCCCAGCATCATGCAAAGTTTTTCGATATTTTGCTTTCTGACCTGAAAATTTCAGGACACTTTTTGGCCGATAGTCAGCTGTATAGAGGTGGTTTCAGCGATAGTTTTATAGACCCAAAACTTAAAAGCAGGGATTATTTGCTGAAATACAATCTGATGACAGGCGAGGGGACGAAAATTTATATTCGCTTGCTCAGGGCGTCTGATGGTACAGAACTCTATAAAAAATCATACAGCATCCCTAGCAGTGCAAAGCTACCGTTTGTAGCACATAAAGCGATCAGTGATATTAATAATTATCTGAAGTATCCGGATATCTCATGGATCAACCGCTATGTTGTATTTACACGTTACACTGCTGCAAAAACGAGTGAGATTATACTAGCTGACTATACCTTTACTTATCAAAAGCCAATTATACGCGGTGGACTGAATCTCTTTCCAAAGTGGGCAGATGCCAACCAGAGAACGCTCTACTATACTTCGTACAAAGGGACGCTGCCAGCCCTTTACAAAATAGATATTTATACAGGTAATAAGAGTAAAATAATAAGTTCGGAAGGGATGCTTGTCTGTTCGGATGTCAGTAGGGACTATAGGAAGATTCTGCTTACTATGGCGCCGCATGGACACGCTGATATTTATGAAATGGATCTTTCAACTGGTTCAAAAAAAAGGGTAACGAACTTCAATGGGATCGATGTCAGCGGGAAATACGTGGATGATGAGAGGAGTATCGTATTTGTTTCCAACAGGCTGGGATATGCCAATATTTTCAAAAAGGGGGTAGATACCCCGGGAGTTGCACCTGTTGTCTATCACGGACGCAATAACAATGCCTGTGATGCACATGACAACAGGGTGGTTTACTCCAGTAGGGAGTCATCAAGCAGTTTCGGGAGAAATACCTTCAATCTCTATCTGACATCTTCACACGGAGGAGATACAAGACCTTTGACAACCACGGGAAGCAACCAGTTCCCGAGGTTTTCATCGGATGGTTCGGTCGTGCTTTATATCAAACAGAGTGGTAGTGGCAGCGCGATAGGGTATATCAACCTTGCCAGCTCACAAAGTTTGCTATTTCCGGTAAGTATCAACAAAATACAATCAATCGATTGGTAAAAGGATAAAAAATGATGAAAAAAATATATATCTCAACAATTGCACTGCTGATGTTCTCAGGATGTGCACAGAATACACCAGATGCAAGTGGGAATATCGCTGATGCTAACAGATTAACATCGGATACCGTTACGGTTGATGAGAACAACATGTTCGAAGATGGGTCAGGCATGAATTATAACAGCAGTAGCGATGGTTTTGCCAGTGTCTATTTTGATTTTGACGGATACAGCATCGCACCTTCCATGGAGAAAAGAATGCAGCATAATGGGACAAAACTTCAGAGTGTAGGAAGCCGACAGGTCAAGCTGGAGGGTAACTGTGATGAGTTCGGTACGGATGAATACAACTATGCCTTGGGTCTCAAGCGTGCAAAAGCAGTGAAGGATGCACTTGCATACCAGGGTGTTGATACCTCCAATGTCGTGATGGTAAGCTTCGGGGAGAGCAGTCCGGTATGTAGTGATGCCACGGATCAGTGTTATGCGCAAAACAGAAGAGTTGACCTGAGGCTGGTAAGATAGTTCATGTTCAGACGACTGTTACCTTTTGGTTTGAGTGTGATGCTATGCAGCAGCATGGCTCTTTTTGCTGAATCCTCGGTATATGATGGGGATAGGGAAATGCTTCGTCAGTACTACGAAGAGGATATGGATGTAGAGGAGGAGAGACATGTCTCTCCTCCTCCGTCTGCATTTGACTCCTCCCCGCCGACGCTTACCTCCCTGCACCGTCAGATACAAAGTCAAAATGAGAGAATTGACGGTCTAACGACCCTGGTAGAGGGGCTCAGTGCGCAGCTTTTTGAACTCCAGCAGCAGAAGGGAACCGCTGTGGCCCCATCCAATCCGGAGAATAGTGAACTTCTCAGAAAGCTTGGAGAAATGATCGATAAGATCAACAGCAACTATGTCAGCAAAGAAGAACTACGACAGATACTTGCCGGGATGGACGGAAAGGCTGTACCGCCAAGTGTCAAACCAACACCGCCTTCGAAGCAGAAAGCAGCGCTTGGCGGACAGGCTAATGCGGATCTCTACAAGGAGGGGGTAAGACTCTTTGGCCAAAATCAGTATGATGAGG
Source organism: Sulfurovum sp. (assembly GCA_028696055.1). GTDB lineage: Bacteria > Campylobacterota > Campylobacteria > Campylobacterales > Sulfurovaceae > Sulfurovum. Next base: position 9,592 of record JAQVHV010000041.1, on the reverse strand, counting down.
CGAAAAAACGATTTGTGATCACAGATGAAAAAGGTTATAAGCCTGCAGCCTCCAACTACTATCTCGGAGAGATCGCCTACTATACCAAGCAGTATGAAGATGCGATCTTCTATTTCAAAAAAAGTGCCGGGCTATATGACAAAGCAAGCTATATTGATGTATTATTACTGCATACGGGTATATCATTGGAAAATACCGGCAAGAAAGATCAGGCAAAGCTCTTTTATCAGAATATTATAGAAAATTACGGCGGACACAACTCTGCTAAAATAGCAAAAGAGAGATTGAAGAAACTCTAGGAGGAGAGAATGAGATATATTATAGTGATAGTTATATCTCTTGCTACTCTTCTCTATGCTGAGCATCCCCCTCCCCGCGGTATAGCAACATTTCCTATATCAAAAACTTCATTTAAACTGATGACTAAAGATGGTTTTAAAACAGTTGATCTAAAAGGGGAGAAAATTATCGTTGTTTCTGTCCGCGAACACGGAAGTGACGGGCGTTTTTATGCTGTTGATGAAAATGGAAAGGTGTGGAAGTCCGGCCCTGTCACCTCCGGTGCAGAGAAGTATCGGAGCCCCTCCGGAATATTTACCATTTTCCAGAAAAAACGGTTTCATATGTCCACCGCTTACCCTGATCCAAGCGGCGTGAACAATATGGACTACATGATGAAATTTACCCGTTTTGGTCATGCCCTGCATAAGGGAAGCGTGGACTGGATGTCCCACGGTTGTATCCATGTCGATCCCAAAGATGTGGTGGAGTTGTTTGACTGGTCGGATTATCGTACAAAGGTTGTGGTGACCCGACACAGCTATATGCCTTTTGCCTTGGGAGATCTGCGGGTGGAACGGGTGCAGATAGATAAAGCCGCAATATTCCCATCCAATATCATAGAAGCAATTTTTCCTGTAAAATGAGACTTCAGGATAGACATTGCAAGCGCATTCTGATCGATATTTCCCTTAAGCATTAGTAAAGTTTGCTTAGTTACAATACATGCAAATTAATATGAGGAACATTTATGACAATTACAAATGAAAACTGTGTTGTGGGTATCGAATACGAAGTAAAAGAAGCGGGAACAACTGAAATCGTGGATAGCAATAAGGGCGGTGAGCCACTTGAGTTCATCATCGGAATGGGACAGATTATCCCCGGTCTTGAAACTGCACTTGTTGGCATGAAAAAAGATGAGAGTGGAGATATCCTTGTCAAAGCTGCTGATGCGTATGGTGAAGTAAACCCTGAAGCGCAGCAGACAATTCCAAAAGAGCAGTTTGAAGGTATTGATCTTGTCGAAGGAATGACGCTCTACGGCCAGGGTGACGGTGGACAGACAGTGCAGGTAAAAGTAAAGTCTTTTGACGACAAAGAAGTTACGATCGACTTCAACCACCCGCTGGCGGGGAAAGACCTTATGTTCTCAGTCAAAGTACTGAGCGCAAGAGAAGCGACTGAAGAAGAGATGGCTACAGGTGTTGTAGGCGGCGAGGCACATGGTGGTGGACACTGCGGTTCAGGATGCGGTTGTCACTAAGAACTATCCCCAAAGGAGGGTACTACTACCCCTCCTTTGGATCTGAAATTTCTCTCTTTTTATTTCTCTTTTAGTTAGCAATACCATTACTTTTATATTCTGACCAGACCTTATTATTGTCTCTTCTGCAAGATTGTCAGAAATGACACCCCAATCGGAGCATAAAGTGATTGACATTGACATCAAGGTTGTTTCTCGGCATTTCGTTTGATTCTTGATAGGCATCTTTAATATAAATATCAAACTTACTGATTTTTCCAGAAGTGGTTTTTGCGAATACTAGCACTTCACTGCTTTTTTCGTCTAAAAATGACTTGATTGGAATCATGAAAAAAAGATAAAATGCGCTTCAAGGAGCGACAATGAATATAAAACCTGACTGTATCGTCTGCCTGATGAATCAAGCATTAAAAGTTTCCAGTCTCTTGGAACTTGATGATCGCCAAAGCAAAGAAGTGCTGGATGCAACGGCGAAAATAGTTTTGGGACATGATATGGATGTAACACCCCCTCAGATCGCTAAGGTGATCTACCGTACGATCAGTGAGATCACCGGAGTGGATGACCCTGTTGCCATCTCTAAAAGGCAGGCTGTTAAGCTGGCTTTGTCCGTAGACAAGGAAAGGGTCCGTACGATTGATGATGCAGTCAAATTATCTGTGATCGGGAATGTGATCGATTTTGGCGCACAGAAACAGTATGATCTGAACGAAATGATTTCAGCCTATTTTGACCATCCTCTGGCTATCGACGATACTAAAGTATTTAGAGAAGAGCTCGAAAGTGCCAAGGAGATAGTGGTCATCGGGGATAATGTGGGTGAGCATATCTTTGATCAATGGCTGATAGAGAAGATCAAAGAGAGATATGATGTTCATGTATACTATTTTGTCCGGGGTATCCCTATCATCAATGATGTAACACTGAAGGATACTGAAACGCTCAGGAGATATGCAACGGTGATGGATACCGGTGTTCCCACCCCCGGGTATGATCTTTCACTGGCGAGTAAAGAGTCGCTTGAAATTTTTGAAAAAGCAGATATTGTGATCTCGAAAGGGATGGGAAATTTTGAAAGTCTTTATGGGGAAACCAAACGCAACGTCTATTATCTGTTTACTGTCAAGTGCAGTGTAGTTGCAGCAGCAATCGGACAACCGGTCAGATCGATGATCTTTCACAGAGTATAGATGTACTAAAGAGGAGGCACTCAAGAGATCAGCCGCTCTTGCGTGCCTGAAGGTATTAAAATGATTTTACCGGTGCATTTTTGGGATCGTTGGCTTCAGCAAGTGCCACCAGACCGCCTTTTAGTACATGGACTTTGGCAAAACCGATCTGCTGCAGTCCCATTGCAACGATCGTAGCGCGCGTCCCTGAGTGACAGACAATAATGATCGGCTGGTCTGTTGGAAGTCTGTCTAGATTCGCTTTTTCAAACAGCTGTTCTACCGGTATATGCATCGCATTGTTTGAGGAGACCGAAACGATCGCATTCTCTCCCACTGTTCTTACATCGAGCAGTGTAAACTTCTTATTGTTTCTGAACATTTTCATCACCTCTTCACCGGTTGTAAACAGTTTCGAGTCAGCACAGGCTTGTTGTGTCATATGCGAATAGAAAGCATCCAGATTTTCTGCCTTTTTCGCATCATAGGCAGAAGCACTCACTGCAAAAACTGCTGCAGCCACGGAAGAGAAGAGATATTTCCTAATCATATAAATTCCTTATTATAAATATTTTTCTGGATTATATATTTAAAAGCTTAATAGAGCTTTAAATAAAAATCACTCTCAAAATACATACGCTATACATGACTTAATAAAGCATGTCATCAGCGCATAATATAAAAATGGTAAAATTACGAAATATTATTTATAAGGATATTCATGTCAGTAAAATGTGCATTTTTATTTCCGGGACAAGGGTCTCAGGCTATCGGTATGGGACAGGACTTTTTCAACAACTCTGAGGTAGCCAAACAGATGGTCGCAGATGCCAGTGAACGTACGGGTATCAACTTCGAGGAGCTGCTTTTTACAGAGAATGACAAGTTGGAGAAGACAGAGTATACCCAACCTGCGATTCTTCTGGTCTCTGCGATCGCACATAGACTGTTTGAAAATGAGTTGCCGATCAAGCCGCACTATGCGATGGGGCACTCCCTTGGCGAGTTTTCTGCTCTTGTGAGTGTAGGTGCGATCGATGCGATCGATGCGGTAGAGCTTGTGAACCTGCGCGGTAAACTGATGGCTGAAGCGTGCGCAGGACAGGATGTAGGGATGATGGTCTCTCTCGGGCTTTCTGATGAGGCCGTTGAGAGCATCTGTGCCGAGCAGAGAGACGCAGGGATGAAAGTATGGCCGGTCAACTACAATGCCGAAGGACAGATCGTGATCGCCGGGGTGAAGCCTGACCTGCAGAAGCTTGAACCGATCCTCAAAGAAGCCAAAGCAAAAAGAGCGATGCTGCTCAATATGTCAGTGGCGAGCCACTGTCCGCTTCTGGAAGCTGCTACAGCACCGCTGGCAGAAAAGCTTGCCGAAGTACTTAGAGATGAGTTCCATGCCCCGGTAGTTTCCAACGTGACCGCTGAGTACTACAGTACCAAAGCCGAAGCGCTAGAGCTTCTCCCAAAACAGTTGACTTCACCGGTACACTATAAGCAGGCGATCGCCAAGTTTGATGATGCAGTGGATTGTTATGTAGAGTTTGGCCATGGCGGTGTACTCAAAGGACTCAACAGAAAAGCAACGACAAAACCTCATTTTGTTGTCTCAGATATGGCATCACTTCAGGTGGCACTTGAAGAGGTCAGCAAGCTGAACGAACAGTAGATAAGGATCTTAATGCCCAGAAAAATTGCTATCATGGGTGCGATGCCCGAAGAGATCGCACCGCTATTGGAAAAACTTGATCATGTCACAACATGTGTCTATGCCTGTAACACCTACTACGAAGGAACCTATAAGGGCAAAGAGGTTGTTGTCGCCTATTCAAAGATCGGAAAGGTATTTGCTACACTGACAGCAACGGTACTTATCGAAAAGTTCGGATGTGATCTGCTTCTTTTCAGCGGTGTGGCAGGGGCGATCAGCGATGAGCTGGCTATCGGTGACCTGATCATCGCTGACGGGCTCTGCCAGCATGACTTGGATATCACGGCATTCGGTCATCCTCACGGGTATGTTCCCGAGGGTGAAGTCTGTATTCCTACAGATGTTATGCTGAGAGATATTGCAAAAGAGGTAGCAAAAGAAAAAGGGTTGATTCTCAAAGAGGGGGTGATCGCTACAGGAGACCAGTTTGTAGCAAACCCTGAGCGTAAAGAGTGGATCGGTAAGACCTTTAATGCCCATGCACTGGAGATGGAAGGTGCATCCGTGGCAGTGGTCTGCAGCGCGCTGAATGTACCGTTCTTTATCATGCGTGCGATCAGTGACAGTGCGGATATGGATGCGGGATTTGACTTTGACGCATTCCTGGAGAGTTCGGCAAAAGTCTCTGCTGACTTTGTGATCAGCATGGTTGTGAAGATCGAGGTATAAGTTGGGTAGAAGAGACGAATTTCCAATCATTCCAATGAGCAAAAAACTGCTCAAGGTCATCGGCAAGACCAATGCAGAGTTCAGGCTTATCGGAGAGGGGGACAAAGTACTGGTTGGTTTAAGCGGGGGGAAAGACTCCCTGGCACTTGTGCACGCTCTGAAACATATCCAGCGAAATGCGCCATTTGATTTTGAGTTTGAAACGTGTACGGTGAAGTACGGGATGCCTGATGAGCATTATGACTTCCTCTCGGCACACTGTGAGAAGTATGGCATCAAACACACGGTCTATGATACCAATATCTTCGATGTCAGCCAGGATGCGATCCGCGAGAACTCCTCATTCTGCTCCTACTTCTCACGTATGCGCAGGGGAGCCCTCTACAGTTTTGCAGAACAAGGCGGTTTCAACAAGGTAGCCTTGGGACATCACTTCGACGATACGGTAGAGAGCTTCTTTATGAATATGTTCTACAACGGGACAATGAGAGCGCTTGCACCGATCTACAAGACAGGCAGGGGTTTCCACCTGATCCGTCCGCTTATCCAGGTACGCGAGTCACAGCTGAGAGGGTTTGCTATGGACAATAACCTGCAGGTGGTCGGTGATGAGGCATGCCCTGCGATGCTCAAAGATGTCAAGATGCCGCATGCCAGAGCCTCTACTAAAGTATGGTTGTCTGAGCTTGAAGCGAAGAATCCGGATATCTTCAAGATGATCAAGGCCTCTTTCAAGCATATCCATGACGATACCTTCCTTGACCCGGAGCGTTGGGATCGTGACGATATATAACATATCTTCGTTATTCCCGACTCGATCAATAAAGACATAAACCTTTTAACATACCGTCATCCTCGGGTTTGCACCCCAAGGGTATTTCCTACGGGCACACGGGGATCCAGACTCTAGATTCCCGATCGGGGTCGGGAATGACGGGGAATCTGCCCTTTTGCTTACTACTAAATAAAATTCGTTATAATTTATCAACTATAGTAATGTAAGAGTTTGTAGGTTTGGCAGAAACGTTTTTATGAATATACGATACGGGAGGAGAGGGATTATAAGCTAAGGTTGAATTATATTCATTATAATCCCGTAAAATATAAGTTTGCGGATAACGCTGTAGCGTGGGAGTATTCATCGTTTGGCAAATTTGTGTATGCCGGATATTATGATGATAATTTGGGTGCGTTTGATGAAAGTATTGATTTTGAATAAACATAAAATGTTTAGATGGTGGATTGCATCCACCCTACGGAAAGCATTGCAGTTTTTAGGGTGTAATAACCCCACAAAGAGAGTATAGGATATATAGTGTGAACAGACTAATTGTAGAACAAAAAAACCGCCTAGATAAAACTCTGGCCAATGAACTTGACGTCAGCCGTAACCAGATCGAGAAACTCATCAAAGATGGATTGGTCTCCGTCAATGGCAAGACGATCACCAAAAGTAGCTTCAAAGTAGAAGAAGGGGATGAGATAGCATATGAGTTCAGAGAGGCGGAGAAGCGCGAAGCGATGCCTGTGGACTTTGATGTCGAGGTGATCTATGAGGATGCGTACCTGATGGTCATCAATAAACCCGCAGGGCTTGTGGTGCATCCTGCTCCTTCGGTCAAAGAGCCGACTCTGGTGGACTGGCTGATAGAGCGGGGGATATCGCTCTCCACGATCAGCGGAGAGGAGCGTCATGGGATCGTACACCGTATCGACAAGGAGACGACCGGGGCACTGGTGATCGCCAAAGATAACAGGACCCATGAGAAGCTCAGCGAACAGCTGCAGGACAAGAGCATGGGGCGCTACTACCTGGCCCTCATTGACTATCCGCTCAAAGAGGATACCATCGTAGACAAGCCCATCGGACGCAACCCGAACAACCGTCTGAAGATGGATGTCGTGCCACACGGAAAAGAGGCAAAAACGGCTTTTGTGAAACTGGCGCAGAGCAGCTGTGATACCGAACTGATCGCTGCAAAACTTTTCACCGGACGCACCCACCAGATACGTGTGCATCTGGCAACACTGGGACGCCATATATTGGGGGATGAATTATACGGATTTAAGAGCAAACGGGATAGAATTGCACGTGTAAAACTGCATGCATATCTACTCTATCTCAGACATCCTGAAACAGGAGAAAAGATGGAATTCGTAGCACCGCTTTTTGATGATATGAAGGCCTATATCGCTAAGTATTTTGATCAAGATGAAATAGAAAGAAAAATCGACCCGGATACCCTGGGTGATCGTTTTAACGGCCTTCAATAGCGCTACACCCGAAGAAACTGATAGCAGTGTCACACAATATTCAATGATGATATCCAATAATTAAGGAAAGAAATGCCGCACCTAAAAGTAAAACCGTTTGATACCTCTATCCTGGACAAAGAGAGAGAAAAAAGTAGTCTGGTTACATTTCGTGCCACTGCACTAAACAGTATCGATGAGGTATGGGGCGTCGAACTCGGCGGAGAAGAGTTTTTGCTCCAGTACAAACCCGAGAGCAAGGGGGCGGCACTTTTAAAGTATGACAAAGTGACAAGACCGCTGAAGGTGAATCTTCTTAAAGAGGCACTGGGCAAAGTCGCTGCAGCCTTAGATATGGAGATAGTCAGTTCCAACATCGCCATGTCTGCTACAAAGCCTGCACTCTCATCGGAGTATTTTAAAAAGATCGAGGACTTTGAGAATATCGCCTATCCAAAAGAGAAGATCGCTGTAGAGGTCGGATTCGGTTCGGGACGCCATCTGCTTCACCAGGCAAAGAAGAACCCGGACACACTCTATATCGGGCTGGAGATACATACCCCTTCTGCGCAGCAGGTACTTAAGCAGATAGAACTTCAGGGGTTGGACAATATCTGGGTGGTCAACTATGACGCAAGGCTCTTTCTGGAGATGCTGCCTTCCAACAGCTGTGAACAGATCTTTGTGCACTTCCCGGTACCGTGGGATAAAAAGCCCCACAGAAGGGTCATCAGCCCGAGTTTTCTTGAAGAATCGATGAGGGTACTGTGCAAGGAGGGGAGACTTGAGCTCCGCACGGACAGCGACAATTACTTTTGGTATGCACTGGAGACCTTCTTTGGGGAGAGTGTGCCGAAAACACATGTAGAGGTGCGCAAGAATGAAGCGCTGGAAGTGACCAGCAAATATGAGGCAAGATGGCTCAGGCAGGAAAAGGATATCTATGATGTCTATGTAAAGTGTCTGACCCACTCTGACCCCAGAGCATTGGAAATCGATTTTAATTTTTATGGTGTAAAATATAGCGAAGGTATAGAGGAAAAACTCTCAAAAGAAGCAATGGTCTTTGACGGCTTCTTTGTACACTTTGAACGTCTTTTCAAGATCGGTGATGAACAACTTCTGATCAAGTGTGCATTCGGAAGCTTTGACAGGCCTGAGCATAAGTATATACTGATGGGAAGGGAGGGATGCAGATATTTCGCATCCGTACCGGTGAAGACCACTGTCAACTATCAAGCGCATCAAAAAATGAAAACGATCTTTTTAGAAGGAGATTTAAGTGTCTAATGTTATCAATGCCTCCAATTTGACATTGACGTATGATCATGGCAGAAAAGAGGTGATCACCGATGTCAATTTTACAGTCAAAAAAGGGGAGTTTGTCTTTATCACGGGTCCCAGTGGATCGGGAAAGTCGACACTCCTTAAATCGCTTTACGGAAGGATCAAACCCACTTCCGGGAACCTGGTGGTCGGCGGTGTGGACCTGGCGCATGTAAGGCCCTCGAAACTCCAGGAACTCCGTACCCATATGGGGATCATTTTTCAGGATTTTAAACTGGTCAATGAGTGGACCGTGGCAAAAAATGTCGTTTTGCCTTTAATGATCGCCGGCTATGCGCTTGAAGTACAGAATACACAGGCGCACCGACTGCTGAAGCATGTTAAACTGAGCGAGCATGCAGACAAGTACCCCCTGGAGCTGAGCGGCGGAGAGCAGCAGCGTGTCGGTGTTGCCAGGGCTTTGGCAAAAAACCCTGTACTGATCCTTGCAGATGAGCCGACAGGGAACCTTGATGACTACTCATCCAATGTGATATGGGATCTGATGGAAAATGCCTGTCAGCAGCTTGAAACTACCGTTCTGGTCGTGACACACAAGATACCTCAGGTATTTTCATTACCGTACAGACACTTTATTATTGAGGGCAAGGGCGTTTATGAAGTACATTAAAAATCATCTGATGTTTATTCTGCCTTTGATGGCGATTTTGCTGGGTATCGAGTTCTATCTGGTCTTTGACCGTACCACCGATACCTATGAAAGAGGGCTGCAGGAGGGGTATTCAATGCTTGTAGTGACAAAAGACCCGATGCAGATCGATGCGTTCCGAGCACTCAACCGGCACATCAGCAAAAGCGAAAGCATAGAACGAAACAGTATCGTTTCCAGGATAGCCAAGGGGGTGACAAAAGAGGGAGAGGAAAAGATACTGAAATCTTTGCCCTATTTTTATAATG
>JAQVHV010000116.1 GCA_028696055.1 Sulfurovum sp. | reverse complement strand
TCGCTGGCTACGGTGGAGATCGCATGCTTTGTGATGGAGCTGGAGGAGGGTTTGCGCATCTCCCTGCGAAGCAAAAGTGCTGATGTTTCAAAGGTGGCGAAAGTTTTTGGCGGAGGGGGACATAAAGTCGCAGCAGGCTTTACGGTCTCTTATGCCGAAGGTGTAGCGATCGATAAGATGATCGGGAGTATTTTGGAGAAGATCGAAGCGTTTGGATTACTCGCGTAAAAACAATGGGTATAAGCCTAGATAAAACAACTGTCGATACAATTTTAAAAAAGCTTGATGCAGGATAAGAGATGAGTCGTATACGTAAAAAAAACAGCAGTGGCAAATGGATGCTCATAGTGATCTTACTTGGGATGATTTTGGGAGGCGGGTATATTTATACCTCACCTGAATTTGAAAGAGTCGCCCCGCAGATCGAAAGTAAAACCAACATTTACTGGAATAAAAAAAGGCCGCTTCAGATCAAACTGAACGATAATGTGGGACTGAAGTCTTTTTCATTGGTTTTGAGCGACGGAACAAAGAGCGTGATTATAGGCCAGGGAGAGTTTGAGAAGGGCGTCACAGAACGTCTTCTCAGTGTAAACTATCCCAAAGGCAAACTGCTTGACCCCAAAGCCAAACATCTGAAGCTGAAGATCACTGTGGTAGACCAGAGTCTTTGGAATATTTTCCAGGGAAATCAGAGTGAGAAGGTCATCGATATCAAGATAGACACGAAAAGACCTACCGTCAGTATCCTCTCAAACTCCTACAGTATTACGCAGGGGGGAGCCGCTCTGGTGGTGTTCTTTGCAGAGGATGAAAACATGGAGAAGCTTTATGTGGAAGCAGCCGGCAATCACTTTAAGGTACAGCCCTATAAACAAAAGGGGTATTACGCGACACTGGTAGCCTGGCCCTTCAACCAGGAGGAGTTTGAGGCCAATATCATCGCAATGGATGAGGCAGGCAATCAAACAACCACAAAAGTAGCTTTTTATCTCAAGCCGCATAACTACAAAGTTTCGTGGATCGAAGCAAGAGACAGTTTTATTGACGGTAAAATCACCGATCTTGCCTCTACAGAGCCGGAGTATGAAGAGATCGATGACAAGGTGGAAAAATTCAGAGCTGTGAATGAAGAGATGCGTCTGAAAAATGAGAAGAAGATCTATACATTGGGCAAAGTAGTCTCTGATGAGATGCTTACACACTGGAAAATAGAAAAGTTTTATCCGCTCAATAATGGTGCTAAAGTCGCAAGTTATGGAGATGAAAGGCACTACTACTATAAAGATAGAGGCAATGAGATCTCCCGCTCCAATCATGTAGGGATCGATCTGGCGAGTACAAAGATGGCGGTGATCAGAAGTTCAAATCCGGGTAAAGTGGTTTATGCCGGATTTAACGGTATCTATGGGAATATGCCGATGATCGATCACGGGTTTGGACTCTATACTCTTTATGGGCACTGCTCTCAGGTTTTGGTCGAGGAGGGCGAAGCGGTGAAAAAGAATCAGGCGATTGCAAAGACCGGTGTATCCGGGCTGGCTTTAGGGGATCACCTGCACTTTGGTATATTGGTGCAGGGGATTGAAGTCAGGCCGGTCGAGTGGCTGGATGGAAGCTGGATCAAAAAAAATATTGACAATATCTTTGCAGAGGCGGATAAGATCATCAACAAAAAGTAACTTTACTCCCCCCGACTGCAGGGGTAAAGTAGGGATACGGTTTTGCAAAAAAAACAATTTTTGCTATAATGCATCAAAATTTGTGAAAGGAGAGTACGGGATGCAACAACGTACGATAGGCAAGCCGGTCGAAGTTTTGGGGATCGGACTGCATAAAGGTGAACCCATCAAACTACGATTGGAGCCATTGGATGTAGATGCAGGTATTGTGTTCTACCGTGAAGATATCGCACTGAGCATTCCTCTCTCTCCTGCCGCCGTTATTGATACAAAGATGGCCACAGTGATAGGTTCTGAAAAGGGGTTTATCTCAACGATCGAGCATTTTCTTTCTGCCGTATATGCTTATGGGATCGATAACCTTAGGGTTGTGGTAAATGAAAATGAGATGCCGGCGATGGATGGATCGGCGATCTCATTCTGCCTTCTGCTTGAAGAAGCGGGTATAGTGGAACAGAATGCTCCCAAAAAAGTGATCCGGGTCAAAAAGCCTGTTGAGGTGAAAGAGGGGGAGAAATTCGTAAGGCTCACCCCGCATCACAGTGCAGTATTTGACTTTCGTGTCAAGTTTGACCATCCTGTCATCGGAGAGCAGAGCCACTCTTTCCTTTTCTCTACCGAGAGTTTTGTCAATGAGATCGCACGTGCAAGAACCTTTGGTTTTGCAAAGGATATCCAGTATCTGCAGAGCCAGAACCTTGCACTGGGGGCTTCACTTCAAAATGCAATCGGCCTGGATGACCATAAAGTGCTCAATCCCGAAGGGTTGCGTTTTGAAAACGAATTTGCACGGCACAAGATCCTTGATGCGATGGGGGATATGATGGTTTCAGGGCACAACATTCTCGGACGATACGAATCATTTGCCGGAAGCCACCATCTGAACTATCAGCTAACATCAAAGCTGTTAGCCGACAGTGCAAACTATGAGTTTGTGACTGTCAATGAACTACAAAGTAGAGAATTTGCCAAATCATTTGCCTAAATATGAGCTGCTGGTCATCTCTATCGCTGCACCACTCCTGATAGGAGTATATAGGGATAAAATGCTGATAGAGACTATTTCCAGTGAGAAAAAGACCTCCGAGATACTTTTGCCACTGCTGATCAGGTCCATGGAACGGTATGATCTGGAAAATATCATCTATACGCGCGGCCCGGGTTCCTATATGGCGATCAAACTCACCTATATTACGCTGAAGACGATCGAGATCACTCGTGGAATACGGTGTCTGGGGTGTAGCGCTTTTGCGCTGAATAACGGTGCTCCGGTGAAAGCGATGGGAAACCTTTATTTTACCAAGGAAAAAGAGACTATAATAACGAAAAAAATTGAGCAGCCGGTCGATGCAGCGTTTACATTGCCTCAAAGTATTCAAGATCTACCGTTAGATGAAGAATCAATACCTGAGTATGTAATACCGGCTGTTTAAGAATAGAGAATAGAGCATGTTTGTAAGCGTACCAGCCACTTCGGCAAATCTTGGACCGGGGTTTGATACCCTGGGCCTGGCAGTTGATCTGAGAAACGAGATCATTATTAAACCATCAAAATTTTTATCGATCTCCACACATGGGGAGGGGGCTGATAATCCAAAGATCAAAAAGAATTCCCTATTTTTAAATATTTTCAATGAAAACTATCAAAGATTGACAAAAAGAACGGATAACTTCCGTTTTGAGTTTCATAACCGGATCCCTATCTCAAGAGGATTGGGGAGTTCTTCCGCCGTGATCGTAGCGAGTCTCAGTGCAGCCTATACCGCAGCAGGGGTGAAATATACCAAAAGAGAGATACTCAACCAGGCACTGCGCTATGAGAGTCATCCGGACAATATTACGCCGGCAGTGATGGGCGGTTTCAATGTTGCCTGTGTGGAAAACGGGCGTGTCTACAGCAAAAAAAGACGCTTGCCGGACTATCTGAAAGCGGTTGTGGTGGTGCCGAACCGAACGATCTCTACGGCAAAATCCAGAACCGTGCTGCCAAAAATGTACAAAAAAGAGGAAGCGGTCTATTCACTCTCCCGAGCAGCCTACATGACAGCACTTTTTATGTCCGAGTCCTGGGATCTGTTGCGTGTTGCCGCAAAAGATAAATTGCACCAGTCCAGACGCATGAAGATGATGCCGGAACTCTTTGATGTCCAGAAACTGGCACTGAAGCATGGTGCATTGATGAGTACGCTTTCAGGTTCAGGTTCGACATTCTTTTCATTGGCTTATGAAAAAGATGCACCGAAAATCGCACAGTCACTGCGTTCCCGTTTTCCGCAATACAGAGTTTTGATCCTGGATCTTGACAATTACGGTGTAATCGCAAAAGATTAGAGCGGCTTAATTCTAATTGGGTATAATACGCGAATGAATAAATCACAGCCCATACGTATGTGTATCAGT
>JAQVHV010000040.1:14223-17989 GCA_028696055.1 Sulfurovum sp. | reverse complement strand
ATATTGTTGCATCGGAACTCCTTGATATAGAAAGTACAGGCTCGGTTGAAGGTGAAATATCCGTAAGAACAATCAAAACAGCCGAAGGCAGCAGAATGGTGGGAACCATGTCTACGTATCAAGAAGAAGAAAAACCTAAAGAAGAAAAACCTAAGGAAGAAAAACCTAAGGAAGAAAAGGCAGAGAACGCCTGATTGTTATCCAAAGAGTCCTTCTGACTCTTCAGCGATGATCTCGCACTCATCATTCATCTTTTCGCACAGCTCCTCCTGGCAGCGTTCACACAGATAGCGGTAGTTCTGCATATCATAGTGTATGATATCCCCCGGCTGTAGTTCAGTATAACACTCTGCACAGACATTGGTGACGCGAGAGAGTATCTCTTCTGTTGCCTGCTGAGTAACAAAACATGCACTTTTGCTCATCTTATCCCTTTAATTCGTTAATCATTTTTTTTGCTTCTTCCAAAGAGGCGTCCAGTTCGTACGCTTTCGTATACTCCGTCAGTGCTTCTTCTTTGCGATCTTGATCGTAAAGCGTGTTGGCATAGTTGTAATGGTGCGGCGCATACTCCGGATCCAGCGCAATAGATTGCAGGTGATGTGTGACCGCATCCTCCTCTTCCCCCAGTTTATGGAGGAGATTTGCCAGGGAAGCATGTGCCTGGTCGTCGTTCGGATCTATTTCTATGATCTTTTCGTAACTCTCTTTGGCATCCTCCAGATTATCGATCTGCATCATCACATATCCATGCCGTTGAAGTACATCAATATTATCCGCTTCCAGCACCAGAGCGCTCTGCAATGCCTTGCTTGCTTCGAGCATATCACCCTTGGCTACGGCATCATCCGCCATCTGAACCAGCTGTTCAAGACGTGTCGATTCTGCTTCCGGTCTGGAAAAAGTTTTGTCAGGTCGGTTGATCCCGCCTATCTGTTCATCAGGAAGTTTCGCTTCAAAATCCACGCCTCTTTTGGGATGTTCGCCTGAAAAGAGCTGCCTGAAAAAGAGGTAAAAGATCACCCCCGCAAGGATCAAAAGAAAGAGTTGAAATAGTGTCATGATATCTCCAGTTCTTGAAGGGGAATGATAGGGTAATCTAACTTAAATACAAAGAAAAACGATCAAAAAATATTGTATTTAGGACAGCTATTATCGGGTCTTATCCCAGGCGATTCGGCTATCTTTTCAGCTGAGCTGCGATCTGGCCTGCCAGGGTATCCATCTCTTCTCTGCTCTCAAAGATAAATTCGTGTTTTTCCTCTTCACCTAGATGCACAAAGATACCAAAACCTACAACCTCAACTTTGCCTTTGGCTTCGATAGAAAGCCACTCAAGGCTCACTTTTGTGGTCTCTTCCTCGTATCCCGTCTTGATGACAGCAGCAGGATAGAGCTGCGTGATCATCTTTGTATCGAACTGTTTGTCTTGAATCGTAATTATCATACAAGGATTATAGTATAATCCTTGTAAATCTTTCATAGGAGTAGCAGATGAGTTTAAAAGAACAGATCAAAAACGATATCAAAGAGGCAATGCGCGCAAAAGAGATCACCAGAAGGGATACCCTGAGAAATATCCAGACAAGTATCAAGCAGATAGAGGTTGATGAACGCAAAGAGCTTACAGATGCCGAAGTCGAGGCGATCCTTGCAAAGTACCTTAAACAAAGAGAGGATGCAAAAGTACAGTTTGCAGAAGCAGGACGTGATGACCTCGTTGCAAAAGAGGATGAGGAGATCGCTATCGTACAGTGCTACCTGCCCGAGCCGATGAGCGATGAAGAGCTGGAAAGCGCGCTTCAAGAGATCATCGAACAGGTCGGTGCCGAGAGTATGAAAGATATGGGAAAAGTGATGGGGGCAGCCAAAAATGCTATCGGAAGCCGTGCAGACGGCGCACGTATCAACCAAGCGGTCAAAAAGCTTTTAGCATAAGCTTTTTAATGCTTGCTCCAGCCTCTACTGAGGTGGGGCACAATACGGTTGAGTGGTATTAAAACATCCTATATTCTTTAGGTTGGGAGAAGCGAGAAATTTGTAAAAATTACAAATTTTGTAGCAGACGGGTACTTAATTACTCTTTCCCGTACTTCAATTTCCTAATCGCCGCTGTGATATCATCCTGGCGCATGAAGTGTTCACCTACCAGGAAGGCATCTGCACCGATCTTGGAAAGCTCCACAACTGTCTCATGGTCATGGATACCGGATTCGGCGACGATGATCTTCCCTTTGGGGATAAGAGGGATCAGTTTCTCGCTCAGACTCATATCCATCTCGAAGGTCTCAAGGTTCCGATGGTTGATACCGATGATCTGCGCACCGGCAAAAGTCGCCTTGATAAGATCTGCTTTATTGTGGATCTCCACGAGTACATCCAAGCCCAGGTGCAGTGCATACTCATAAAGCGCTTTCAGCTCTTTACGGCTCAATGCCGCAGCGATCAGCAGGATGTAGTCAGCACCAAAAACCAGCGCTTCCAGGATCTGATACTTATCTACGATAAAGTCTTTACGCAGCAACGGCAGGTTCACATAGCGTCTCACCATTCCGAGATACTCTTTGTCTCCCTGGAAATAGTGAGGTTCGGTCAACACCGAAAGGGAGTCCGCACCGCCTTTTTCATACTGCTGAGCGATCACTACCGGATCGAAATCCTCCCGGATCACTCCCTTGCTTGGACTGGCTTTCTTGATCTCCGCAATAATACGGTAAGGGTTCTCCTCTGTGGAACGGAGCGCAGACTTCACATCTTTGGGCATAAAAGGGTTATATGCAAGTGAACGCCCCAGCCACTCCTCGGGGAACTCTATCTTTCTCTTTTCAAGATCTGCTTTGGTTCTCTTGATAATTTCATCTAAAATCTGTGCCATCTATACAGCCTTGGCTAAGTTTTCGCGTATTATATCCAAACGCCGAACGCTAAACGCTGAACGCTCTCTTATTTACACTTCCGGATAGCGTCCCAGTGTGCTTTGATCTCCTCCTGCTCAAGACCTTCCCTGTCAACTACCTTTTTCATCACCTCGTAGGCTTCTTTGCACTTCCCTTGCTTATAATAGCCCCAGGCAAGCGAGTCCAGATAGAAGGTATTATCAGGCTGCTGTTTGAGTGCCTCCTGAACAATGCTGATCCCCCTGTTGACGTCAAACTCCTTGTCTATCAGCGTATAACCGTAGTAGTTGAGATAGATGCTCTCCTCTACCCCTGATGCGAGTGCTTGTTCAAAATATGAGATCACTTCGGTCAGCATCTTTCGGTCATCTTTGTCCTCTGCTTTTTCAAAAAGGAGTATCCCTTTTTCAGCAAGCCACTTTCCGTCCTTGTCCTGGCTGTAAAAATGATCCACAAGAAGTATCGCTTTTTCAAAAGATCTCGTTGCCTTGTAGAGGTCATAGAGGATATCCTCATGTCCTTCACGATGCTTTTCCAGAAATGCGGTGGCACCTTCAAGGTCCCTTTTGTAGACATAGGCATCGATGATCCTTCTTAGATAATCCTCATTGCCCTCCAGTTCATACATTGCTTCATAGGTACTGATCAACCCGTCGATATCATTCTCTTTCATATAGAGTTTGAGCAGTTTAAGATAGACACTTTGCGATGAGATATGCATACGCCGGTGGGTTTCCAGCAGCGCGATCGCTTCCTTACGTTCTCCGGTATACTCATCCATAATGGTTACAACTCTTAAGAGGATACCTTCATGCAGTGTCTCATCATAGACTCTTTTTAGCAGCTGAAGTGCTCTCTCAAACTGCGCA
>JAQVHV010000040.1:0-14213 GCA_028696055.1 Sulfurovum sp. | reverse complement strand
CAGATCGATCGGCTGCTGGGACTGCTCAAGCAGATCCATCGACTCCTCTTCTGCGCGTTCTGCTTTGTCTGCGGTAAGATATAGCGGGATCAGAAGACGTTTGGCTTCCAGGGTGTCCGGATGCTTCTCGTCCCATTTCTCCAGGCGTTCAATGCTTTGCTCGATAAAGGTACGGCTGAGCAGTGAACATCTCATCTCTCGAAAAAGAAACTCCCTCTCTCCTGTCCGGTCAAAGAGCTCCCCGTAGATGGGCCTGCTGTACTCATATGCGAGCTGATCATCCAACCAAAGTGCTTTGATGATCAGCGTATCTTCGGAAAAATTCTCTTCTTTTGCATGGGCAGATATCTGCAGCAAAACAACACTCACAGCGGTAGCTAGGATTATACGATACCAGGGCACTCTTTTCTTACCTCATCTTCATTATTTTTAAACTGTTCCCAAAAAGGAAAAGTACGGCACTGTCTCGGACGGACAGGATAGATGCTGCACCGCTTTAAGCTCTCGTCAAAAAAGATACATGCATAGTTCTCTTCACTCAGTTTCTTTTCTATCAGTGAATAGCGGTGTTTTACCTTTCTTAAATACATTGTAGCAAAATCTTCCAGGCTAAGGTTAACAAACTCCGCCATTTTTTCTATCTCTTCATATTTTGCCCAGATATATCCGCTCTCACCTGTACAACAATGCCCTCCGCATGCCTCGCACGCTGATGGGTCAAACTTATAGCCGTATCCTGTTTCGCTTAGAAGTTCCACGATGTTCCTTTTATATATTTCCGGTATCGGTATTTTCTGCAGTATTTGGCAATGCCAAACCTACACCTTATCCAATAAAAGCATTGCGCATCAATGCCTCTCAAACCTACTCCTGCTGCTTGCTGCCTGCTGTTTCCTTGCCGGCGAAGTCCCCTTTGATACTGTGCGTCCCTGCTTTGTCAAACGCCCTCTGCGCATCGGGTCTGTAAACACTCTGATCATCAAAGACCACAAACGGTGGCAGGACCTGTGTCATCGATCTGGAGTTGTTGCGCGCCGCGATCATCACCAGCTTGGACTCCCTGTCTATCTTGGAGTGGACAAACTGGATCTTTTCGGGATTTATACCATTTATTTTAAGATGATGCAAGAGCAGATCGATCTGTTTTGCATCGTAACAGAAAATAAACCATCCTTTAGGTTTCAGGAAGGTTTTGACCCTTCTGATAAACCCTTCGATAGGCAGATGGTGTGCATAGCGCGCGGTATTCAAATGCGTATCTTCGCTCTGCGTGACTCTCGGGTCGTAAAAAGGGGGATTGGAGACGATAAAATCATATCTCTCCTCTGTCTGCAGTTCCGTAAAGTCTCCCAAATGGCTTTGCACTTCAAGTTGGTTGAGATGAAAATTATGTACCGCATAATCCAGCA
This sequence comes from Sulfurovum sp., assembly GCA_028696055.1. Lineage (GTDB taxonomy): Bacteria > Campylobacterota > Campylobacteria > Campylobacterales > Sulfurovaceae > Sulfurovum. The sequence continues at coordinate 12,804 of JAQVHV010000040.1, read as the reverse complement.
TCTTCTGCTGCTTGTCGATGATCGTGGTCTTCACCGGAAAGTCACGGCTCAAAAGAAGTGAAATGATCCCTACGCCGCATCCTACATCAAGGAGCGAACCCCGGGGTTGGAAGCCGGAGATAAAATCATACAGGAAGATCGAGTCACTGTTGTAACAATATCCGGAGGTCGGTTGATAAAGAAACATACCTTACCTTATAGCATAATAAAAGCGACGAATCGCATGAGCACCCTGCGGTGCTTCCTTTGGGTCCTTTCTGCTGAAGAGAAGCATCTCTGATACAGTAGAGGCCGTACACGAAATGCCACGTCAGAAACAGACCGTAATATCAATCGAATTTTACACTATTTTCTGTATAATCGCGGTAATGAATGAAGAGAAAAACCTACTCAACCCGCCATCAACAGATTTCTCTATGTTGGACTATGAGTGCGCCTACCTGCCTGACAGAACCGTACGTATGCACTACAAGTATGTCAACAACGCCTCCAAGACCTTCACCACTGCCGTGATCGACCGGGGATGGAGACGTTTCGGGAAATACTTTTTCCATCCGGTCTGTAACGGGTGCAACGAGTGCAAAAGTATCCGTATCAATGTGGCAGATTTCAAGCCCAGCAAATCGCAGCGCAAAGCGATCAACCGCAACAAAGAGACCAAGATCATAGTCCAGAAACCCATGATGACCAGAGCGCACCTCGATCTCTACAACAAATACCATGCTTTCAAACACCAAAAAGACGGCTGGAGCCACCGAAATATCTCCCAGAGGGAGTACTACGAAAACTTTGTTGACGGGGCCCATGACTTTGGCAAAGAGATACTCTATATGGATGGGGACAAACTGATCGGTGTCGATCTGATCGATATCCTCGATGACGGGATCAGCTCCATCTACTTCTATTATGATCCTGACTATCCCAGACTCTCCCTGGGAACCTACTCGCTGCTCTACCAGATCCAGCTTGCCAAGATCCTTGAGTTGCCATGGATCTATCTTGGCTACTGGGTAGAGGGGTGCAAGGCCTTTGCCTACAAACCCAAGTTTCAGCCACAGGAGATCCTGGACGGCTTCCCCCATATCAGCGAAATCCCGCAATGGGAAGAGTGGGAAGAGAGGGAATGCATACCTAGATAGGAGAATTTTTCATAGATTGATTTACGTCAACCTTTAAAATAAAAGCTTTTCAATGAAAAGCCTACCTTACTTACTACTTCCTCCTTACTACTTACTATCTATCTGATATCATCCAATTCCGGAGATTTCCTGCACCACTTCAAAAAGAGTCTGTCCGAGTCCACCCGGGGATCCGGTTCTTTTTGATCGACGACGAGATCGGTCAGCATCTTCCCCATCAACGGGCCGAAGACAAATCCTCTGCCTCCAAGACCGTTGCAGATATAGAGGTTGTCGATGTATTTCAGTTCAGGCTTTGCCCCACGCACGATCGCAGGACAGCTCTCCAGCATCGTCGGCACATCGATCACTTTTCCCACCAGGGGAAAGTAGTCCTTGCTCCCTGCTCTCATACCGCAGAAGGTTTCGACAAGTTCCATATCAGAAGTATCCACCATACTGGAAGCTTTTTCTCTCAGAGAGAGTGCCTGCTCCGCCTCGCACGGTTTTGGTTCCATGACACCCTTTTCATGCGTTGCCCCAAGGCGGATGATGCCGTTGATATTGGCAGAGACCGACATCGACTGGTGCATACTGACCTTCATAGGCAACTGGGAACGGAAATCCCCGCGGGTTCCCCATGTACCTTTGACGCCCATATAACGCACATCAAAAAGCGTATTTTCATACCCTGTGGCAAGTACTATAGATTTCGCCTGATAGAGAGATGAACCCTCGTTCCCACTCTCCTGAGTGGGAACGCATACCCACAATCCATCACGATAGGAAATCTTTGCAATAGCACATATCTGAACATCTATATCTTCCAAAAGCGCCCTGCATGTCTCCGGCGCATCACACGCCCCTGCTTCATCAAAGAAGAAGCTCTCAAAAGGGACCTTGATCCGGTGGGCTTTGAGCATTTCTACATCCCATCTGCTGTAGCTGTTTTCATTGTGGGGTTCATACTCGGCAAACTTCTTTGCATCCGCTTCATCTTTGGGAATGCGCACCACACCGCTCTGGTGATAACAGCGGGGAAAGTGTTCCAGGTAGAAATCTTTGGCAAATACGAACGCTTCGTTGGTCAGGCTCTGAAGCGGCCCGCCCTTGCCGATCTTGGGAGAGACAAAGGCCCCTGCTGCCCCCGATCCTCCGGTTGCAATCCCCTGTTTATCCAGGACCAGGACCTTTTGGCCTTTTTGTTTAAGGAAATAGGCACTGCTCGCCCCTGCGATCCCTGCGCCGATAATGATGGTATCGTAGATAGAAGACATTTAGATTGTAATCTCTTTGATATCCGCAATATCCCTAAAGGTCTTGTAGATAGAACCGATCGTGTTGAGCCTGTTTGCTTTCAGTGCTTCATCCTCTGCATTGACCATCACATCATCAAAATATGCATCTAGTTCTCGCTTCAGGCCGAAGAGCGCATCCAGCTCCTCTTTGTAGTCTTTATAGGTCGCGTTAATCACTTTTTCGTAGGCGTTGTAGAGTGTCACCTCCGCATCTTCCGCGAAGAGCGTCGTATCGATCTTCATCGGTGCATCCAGGTCTACATCTTTGGAGATGTTCGCCACACGCTTGAAAGTAGAGAACTGTTCTTTGAAGACATCGCTGCTGACGATCTCATTGAGCGCGGCAACCTTCTTGGAGATCTCGTTGATATCTCTCTCCCCTGAAGCAAGGACAGCGGCGATCACCGATGGGTTGGCATCGAATGATTTATAGATACGCTCGATGATGAAGTCACTGAGAAGCTGCAGATCGAACGCTGCATACTCCCCCTTGAGCAGTGCAATGACATCTTCGATATGGAAGCTCAGGTCATTTGCCGTAACGATACGCACGATACCGTTGACCGCACGGCGGAGCGCGAACGGGTCCTTGGAACCCGTCGGTATCATACCGATACTGAAGAGGCCGATAAGGGTATCGAGCTTGATCGCCATCGCCACGATGCTGGAGAAGAGCGTGCTTGGAAGCTCCGCACCCTCACCTACAGGCATATACTGCTCTCTGATCGCATTGTAGACGATCTCATCTTCGCCGAGCGCTTTGGCATAGTAGTACCCCATCAGTCCCTGAAGCTCGGTAAATTCATAGACCATTTCGCTCATCAGGTCGGCTTTGGCAAGCTCTACCGCTCTGTCCATCGCTTTTTCAAGCGTGACATTATCTTTGCCGCTTTGCGCTTCCACTCTCTCCATATAAAAGCCGAGCAGGCGCATCGCAATATGTTTTTCCCTTCTAATCTTGTCTTTCAGTGTCCCCAGCCCGTCAAGGAACTGCACCTTCTCCAGCCCCTCTGTACTCAGCCCCGCTTTGAGGTCGTTTCGATAGAAGAAAAGGCCGTCAGCGAGTCTTGGCTTGAGTACCCTTTCATTCCCTGCGATCACTTTGCTGTAGTCATTTGTATAGGCGTTGCTCACGACCACAAACTTGTTGGTGATCTTTCCGCCTTCAAATACCGGGAAGTAGCGCTGATGCTCTTTCATCGATGTGATGATCACTTCGGGCGGCAGTTCAAGGAACATCTCATCGAACTTTCCGACCAATGCCTTCGGGTTCTCTGTGATCGCAACCACCTCCGCAAGCAGATCGGCATCTCTTTCGATAAAGATCCCCTCCTGCGCTTCCAGTGCATCAAACTGCTCCAGGATCAGTGCTTCCCTCTTTTTGGGATACAGCATGACCGCACCCTCGGCCAATATCTTTTCATAGGCGTCGATGCTCGGAACTTCCACAGCATCATAGTTGACCATACGGTGCAGATAAGTCTTTGTACCACTTTGTACCCCAAAGAGTTCTACAGGCACAGACACATCACCTATCCTTACCTGAAGCCATCTGACAGGACGGATAAACTCATCGCTTCGTGACCCCCATCTCATCATTTTGCCGAATGCCATCGATGCGATCCACTTCTCCAGCATCTCCTGCAATAATACAGTTGTCTCAGCACCCTTCTCCTCTTTTTTGAAGAAAAGTACCTCACGGCCGTTATTTTCAGCACGTCCCAGTTCTCCGACACCCACACCGCACTTGCGGGCAAACCCTTCAGCGGCTTTTGTAGGCTCACCCTCTTTGAATGCGGCAGCCACGGGAGGCCCCATCAGTTCGATCGTCTGATCTTCCTGTTTTTCCGGCATCGCACTGTGTTTGAGTACCAGTCTCCTGGGGGTATAGATAAACTCAAATTCGCAATTGAGTTTATACTCATCCAGCAGATTCTGCCAGGAGTTTTCGATATTGTTTACGATCTTCAACAGTGGTATTGCGGGTAGCTCTTCTACTCCGACTTCGATAAGGAGAGGTTGTGTCATCTTTTAGATTCCTATACTATCAATAATAATACGTGATTTTATCCAAAAGTAAGTAAATAGGGGGTTAGTAGTACCGGCATAGTTGTCACACGCAGTATGCCCCAATGAAGGGAAATAAATGATCGCCAAAGAAAAGATCTGCCCTACTTTGAAGCAATCTTCAGAGCCACTTTCCGAGCAAAAGGAAAGACTAGCAAAATCGAAGGAAACGCAACCGCCCAGGCCACAAGCCATGCATGGGTCCAGATATCCATAAAGTGCTCTACGACGCCAAGGTTGATAAACGAAATAGCTCCGGACATGATAAAACTCATAATTCCCGAAAGCAAAAAAGCCTGTACATAATGAAGATACTTAGCGGGAATCATCGTTCCTCCTTAATTTCTGACATTTGATAAACTCTCTTTGGTCGATGGGGTCAATCACTGTGACGATTGATTCTCGTCTTGTGTGTCGCTCATATCTTTACGTCTTCCCTCATCATCGAACTTGCTTCTGAAATAGTTTCTGATGATCACAAAGGTCATCAATGCAAACAGCACAAAAGCAAAAATATAAAAGATATCTCCAAAACTCATGATTCTTCCTTTAGTGTATTGGGGATTTTGATCTTTTCAAATCCCTCGTAGTTCTGGCGCAGTGCCTCATAGGTCACGATCCCTACACTTACCCCGAGGTTGAGGCTGCGTCCGGCCCCTCCCATCGGGATGGTGATACAGTTTTCTGGATGCTCCAGCAGTACCCTCTCGTCGATCCCTTTGCTTTCCGAACCGAAGAGGATATAGTCACCCTTTTTGAAAGTTGCCTCAAAGTAGAGTTTGTCTGTTTTGGTTGTCGCCATATGGGTATGTTCATCGATCGGGTGTGCAGCAAGGAACTCCTCGAAACTCTCCCAGACCACCAGATCAAGGTGTTTCCAGTAGTCGAGGCCGGCACGCCTGACCGCCTTGTCATCGATATCGAAACCGATCGGTTTGATCAGGTGAAGCGTGGCACCGAGATTGACACATAAACGGCCGATCGTCCCCGTATTTTGAGGGATCATCGGCTCAACCAGTACAATATTAAACATAATTATTATCTCCCAAAGCAGCTAGCTGCTTGAGCACGCTGCTGAAGCGGACAAAGCGTCAGCGTAGTAAACTGGACTTTGTTCATTTTACGTCCTATCCAATTAGAACACGATCGTTTTGTTTCCGTGGACGAACACACGGTCATTGAGCACATAGGAGAGTGCGCGGGAGAGTACCACTTTTTCCACATCACGTCCTGCCCTCTGCATATCTCTCCACTCCATACGGTGGTTGACAGGGATCACGTCCTGCGCGATGATCGGACCTTCATCCAGATCATCGGTCACATAGTGCGCGGTAGCACCGATGATCTTGACACCTCTATCATGCGCTTGCTTGTAAGGGTTTGCACCGATAAATGCCGGGAGGAAGGAGTGGTGGATATTGATGATCTTGTGAGGATACGCCTTGACGAATTTTGGTGTCAGGATACGCATATATTTTGCAAGTACGATGAAATCAAACTCGAATGTATCGATCAGCTCCATTACTCTCTCTTCATGCTCCTCTCTGTTCATCCCGTCAGCAGGAATACAGAAGAATGGAATATCAAAACGGCGGACAAGGGTTTCAAGGGTATCATGGTTTGCGATCACACACTCGATCTGCGCATCCAGTTCACCGTCCGCATGACGGATAAGGATATCGCCGAGTGCATGGGACTCTTTGGTAGCCATCAGTATGATCTTCTTTGGCTTCGGCACGATCACTTTGATATCTGCCTCTTCGGGCACGGATCGCTTCAGCTCTGCCAAAAGCTCCCGGGGTTCAAATCTCCCCGTCACAACCGAACGCATAAAGAACCTGCCGCTATCCTTGTCCACAAACTCACGGTTGGAGTCAATGTTCATATCTTTTTCAAAAAAGACTTTCGAGATCCTATAGACCAATCCCTTTGCATCATTGCAGTCGATCAGAACCCTTGCTCTTGTTTCCATGTATGTTACCCTTAACACCATAATTTATCTATAGATTATTCTAAAAGAATAGAGAAAAAAGAAAAACCATTATTTTACATACAGCAAACTGCTGTACACCACATAGCGATCTCTTAATAAAATTGCCATAGTGGCAACTTTATTAAGAGAGGCGAAACGAACTTTATTCGTTTCATCCCCTGCTTATTTGGATGCATAGTCAGCGATGATATCACCGATCTCGCTGCACGAACAGATCTCTTTTGCATCATAATCACCAAGATCACCTGTACGATACCCTTCTGCCAGTGCCTTTTTGATCGCTTCATCGATCCTCTCCGCAGCTTTCTCTTCACCAAAGGCATAACGCAGCATCATGCTGGCACTTGAGATCGTAGCAAGCGGGTTGGCGATCCCCTGCCCTGCAATGTCCGGTGCTGAACCGTGGATCGGCTCATAGAGGCCCACGCCTTTCCCTGTACTTGCACTCGGCAGAAGCCCGATCGAACCGCTAAGCATGCTTGCCGCATCCGAGAGAATGTCACCGAAGATGTTTCCTGTCAAAATCACGTCAAACTGTTTGGGTGCACGGATCAGCTGCATTGCCGCATTATCCACATACATATGTGTCAACTCGACTTCAGGATAATCTTTCGCAACCTCTTCAACGATCTCTCTCCAGAACTGGCTTACCTCAAGCACATTTGCCTTATCAACAGAACAGATGCGCTTGTTGCGTTTCATTGCGATATCAAATGCTACTACTGCAATACGTTCAACCTCTTCACGGGTATAGACCATAGTATTGTAGGCTCTGTCATCCTCGATCGCTCTTGGCTGACCGAAGTAGATACCTCCCGTCAGTTCACGTACGACCATGATATCGACCCCTCTGATCACCTCAGGCTTGAGGGTAGATGCATTGACAAGCTCATCATAGACCATCGCCGGACGGAGGTTTGCAAATGTTCCCATCTCTTTGCGGAGACCGAGAAGACCTGTTTCAGGACGAAGGTGTCTCTCCAGGTTGTCCCACTTTGGCCCGCCGATCGCACCGAAAAGTACTGCATCGCACTTCTTTACACCCTGGATCGTCTCATCGGGCAATGGCACACCGGTTTCATCGATCGCCGCTCCGCCCAAAAGCATCTCCTCATATCTCAGGGTAAATCCCTCTTTGACCGATACGGCATCCAATACCTTGATCGCTTCATCAACGATCTCGGGGCCGATCCCGTCACCTTTGATTACTCCGATTTTATAACTCTTACCCATACTATATAACCTTTTTACGCTTGTTGTTTTGCGATTTCTTGTTTTGCATAATTGATCAATCCACCCGCATCAACGAGCTCCTGCATAAATGCAGGGATCGGTGTGAACTTGTAAGTTTTAGCCTGTGTTACATTGATGATCTCACCGGCATCCATATCGATACGGATCGTATCACCTTCCTCGATCTCATCAGCCTCGGGAAGTTCAAAAATAGGCAACCCCATATTGAATGCATTTCTATAAAAGATACGTGCGAATGTCGGTGCGATAACAGCTGCTACACCCGCTGCTTTCAGTGAGATAGGTGCGTGTTCTCTGCTTGAACCGCAGCCGAAATTTTCACCTGCTACGATGATATCCCCTTCACGCATATTGTGCACAAAGGACGGATCAGCATCCTCCATTACGTGCTTTGCCAACTCTGACGGCTCAGAAGTATTCAGATATCTTGCTGCGATGATCAAATCCGTATCGATATTGTCACCAAATTTCCAAACTTTACCTTGCAAAATCCATTCCTTACAATGAGGCTCAACCCCAAAAAAATATTTTCGCGATTATAGCCAAAAAAATGGAAATCACCAAATAACCCCTATCATTTCAAACAAAATTTCGGTATAATCCAACCTTAATATTCACTGAGTAAAGAACTCTTACGGACAAGGAAAGTTATGGCAGCAGTAAAAGACAGTATGAAAAGCATAGAGACACTCTTTGCATCCAAAAAAAAGGGTGATGCGGTCACGCTTGAAAACATCGCGAAAGAATTCAACAAACAGATCACCGCTGCACAGGCAAAAAAAATCTACAAGTTATCCCTTGATAATAAAGTTGATATCGTAAGCTCATCCGAATATGCAAAGCTCCTCTCTACACAACAGGCTGAAAAGATCGAAGAAGCAAGAAAAAAGCTTGCAGCCGGAGAAGAGCTGGAGGAGTTTGACCTTTTGAAAGAGAAGGAACTTCTCGAGTGGAGCCGTTCCGACTCTCCTGTGCGTATGTACCTTCGTGAAATGGGGAAAATTCCTCTTCTCTCCAAAGAAGAGGAGGTTGAACTCTCCCAAAGAATTGAAGAGGGGGAGAATATCATCCTTGATGCGATCTGTTCCGTACCCTATCTGATCGATTATATCCTCAACTACAAAGGCCCTCTTTTGAACCGCGAAAGAAGGGTAAAAGAGCTCTTCAAAAGCTTTGAAGATGACAAAAACAGTGACTCGGACAAAGATGATGATGAGAATGATGATGACGAAGATAATGAAAATTCACCAAAAGATGACAGCAGGGTAAAGCAGGTTGTAGACAGCTTCAAGCAGCTGGAGAAAGCCAAAAAAGAGTGGATGAAAGCACGTGAAGAGATGCTCAAGCTGATGGAGAACGAAAGTGATGAAGAGGTCATCCTTCACGAACGCCTTAAAGTGGCTTTCAAAAAAGAGCTGCTCAAGCGTGCCCTGATCAATCTCGGGCCGACATCAAAACTGATCAATGAGCTGGTAAAGGCAATGGAAACTGCTCTCACCAGTGATGATAGCTTTGAGAGAGAGCTCAAGCGTCTTGAGTACAAACTTCCACTCTTTAATGACATCCTGAAAAAAAACCATCAGAAGATTCTGGACAACATTATCAATATGGATAAAGAGGATATTATTGATGCGGTCCCGGAAACCACCATGGTAAGTACCTATGTGGAGATCAAAAAGCTCTTTGAGACCCGTGAAGCGAGTAAGGGCGGGTTTGACCTGAGCGAAGAGAAACTCCAGGAGGTACTCAACCAGATCCGCCAGGGTAAAGCAAAAAGCGAAAAAGCCAAAACACGCATGGCCAAGTCAAACCTGAGACTGGTCGTATCGATCGCCAAACGCTATACGAACCGCGGACTTCCCTTCCTTGATCTTATCCAGGAAGGGAATATCGGACTGATGAAAGCCGTCGACAAGTTCGAGTACGAGAAGGGGTACAAGTTCTCCACCTACGCGACATGGTGGATTCGTCAGGCGATCAGCCGTGCGATCGCGGACCAGGCACGTACGATCCGTATCCCGATCCATATGATCGAAACGATCAACCGTATCAACAAGATCATCCGCAAACATCTCCAGGAGACAGGAAGAGAACCTGATCTTGAAACGATCGCAGAAGAGGTGGGGCTCTCTGTCGACAAGGTCAAGAATGTCATCAAGATCACCAAGGAACCGGTAAGCCTTGAGACGCCGGTAGGTGATGAGGATGACGGAAGATTTGGGGATTTCATTGAAGACAAAGATACGCTCAGCCCGACAGATGCCGTGCTCAAAGATGACCTCAACCTTCAGATCGATGAAGTGCTTGATCAACTGAATGAAAGAGAAAAAGCGGTCATTCGTATGAGATTCGGACTGCTTGAAGATGAGAGTGACAGAACGCTTGAAGAGATCGGGAAAGAGCTCAATGTTACGCGTGAACGTGTACGCCAGATAGAAAGCTCGGCGATTAAAAAACTGAAACACCCGAAAGTCGGAAGAAAACTCAAAAACTATATAGAGGAGTAATCGAAACTCCTCTAACGGCTTCTATTTCAGAATCGTAAAAATATGCTTATTGGTCGGAGATATATCCTACCGTTCCGCCGACAACTGTACCGACTGCAGCACCTTTCAGGACATTTCCACCGGTCACACCCGATACAACAGCACCGCTCGCAGCACCGACCAAGGCACCTTTTTTGGTATTGGGGCTTGGTTGCCCGCAACCGATCATCATCCACACAAAAGCGAATGCCAAAGAGATTTTTTTGATATCTATACTTTGCATACCAGCTCCTTTTATCTAAAATCTTGTTTCATTATAACATAAAAGAGCGTAGTCAATATGCGGTTCTCCAAAGAGGATATAAGTAAACCATCATTTGTATCTACAAGTACCTGAAGTGGACAAGTATGCATCAATGCAAACAAATATAAGGAGGCTCTTCAGGCACTTGTAGATACAAATCAGCCGATATTAAATCGTCCATTTCTTTCCTGACCAAAGTATAGCGTAGAGCGGCCCGTCTAGATAGAACCTTTTGATTATTTTTTAGCCAATATCAAAATAGAGCGGAGTTCGTTATAATACGCTAAAAAATGCTCTTTCAAAAGGAACAGAATGAGTCTTCCAAATTTTTTTATACTGATTATCGGCACAGAGATACTCAATCAACGGAGACGGGACAAACATTTTGACTTTGTTGCCTCCTCGCTTGCAGAGAGGGGCTATAAGCTGACGGGCTCATTTATTATCGAGGATGATCCTGCCCTTATCGTACAGACGATCAAATTTATCGCTGCACAACCCAATGCCGTACTCTTCAGTTTTGGGGGGATCGGTTCAACTCCGGATGACCACACGAGACGATGTGCCGCAATAGCCTTGAGAGACGGGACACTGCCTATACATAAGGAAGCAAAAAAGATCATCGTCGGTCAGCTGGGAGAAAAAGCCTACCCCTACTCCGTACGTATGGCAGAACTGCCAAAAGGTGCAAAGCTTATAGACAACCCCATCAATAAAATGCCGGCATTCAGCCTTGATGACCGCTATTTCTTTATGCCGGGATTTCCTGAAATGAGTCATCCTATGGTGGAAGAGATATTAACCAGTCTCATCCCGAATAAACAGGCCTATTACCGCCATACACTCACTGCACTCTGCAAGGAAAATCTCTTTATCGATCTTATGGAGCAGATGCCAAAAGAGGTAGAGTTCTCATCGCTGCCGAAACTCTATGAGGATGGATGGCGTGTTTCCATATCCGTAGCCTCCTATGATAAAGATTTGGCCGATCGTGCCTTTAAAATGTATACCGACCTTCTTGATCAAAAAGAGATACACTACGGTCTTCATGATGAGAGCAATATCTAAATGGCAGGGTATACAGAAGTATTGAAGCACCCTGTCGTAAGACGGCTTTCAGCGATACAGTTTCTCTCCTATTTTGGTACATGGTTTTCCCAGGTTGCCATCTTTGCCATGATTGTCGGATATGGGGCGGATGCACTGACGATTGCACTGACTGCGGCGATGAGTATGCTTCCTTCCGTTGTATTGGCTCCCGTCATCGGTATCGTCGTGGACAGGGTGGATTTCAAAAAGCTGATGACGAGCCTGCTTTTTGTCGAGATCACCATGACACTGGGCTTCATACTGATAGACTCGCTGAACTATGTGTGGATACTTATGCTCCTGATCTTTATACGATCTGCGGCTGCCTCGATCCTCTTTTCGGCAGAGATGACACTCTTTCCCAAGATACTTCAAGGCAAGATGCTTCAACGCACCAATGAAATACACTCGGTCATCTGGTCTTTGTGTTATGCTTCTGGGATGGCCGTCGGAGGCATAGCGACACACTATATGGGATATGATATGGCTTTTATCTTCGATGCACTGCTCTACGGATTGGCGCTCCTGCTTCTCCTTGGCCTGAAGGTGGATCTGGAGAAAGAAGAGCATACCGAGTCAAATTGGAAAATGTTCAAAGATGGTTTTGTTTATCTTAAAAGCACCCCCAGGATATTGCACCTGATTTTGCTTCATGCAAGTATCGGTCTTACCAGCTTTGACGCGCTTGTAACACTCCTGGCTGACCTGAAATACAAGGAGATCATTGCAGTAGCGCTGGCGATAGGCTGGTTGAATGCTACGCGTGCGATCGCCCTGCTTATTGGCTCCATCTTCTTCTCAAAGATCGTCAGCCAAGACAATCTGCACTACTTTTTTATCGCACAAGGTGCTGCGATCATCACCTGGAGCCAATTGCAGGCAAATTTTTATATATCATTGATAGCTATTTTTATCGTGGGACTCTTCACTACGACACTTTGGGCATATACCTATCTTATGATACAGGAAAATACCGACAAGCACTATCTGGGGCGTATCATCTCCTATAATGATATGTTTTTTATGATCTCAAACGTCCTGACGGCGATGTTTATCGGATATGCCGCTAAATGGGGAATGAGCATGGAAAATATCACTGTCACATTGGGGATCGGCTTTCTCTTTACCGCCATATATTACCTCTGGTTCAAAAGGGTGCACCTGGTTTAACTTCTTACAAATAAACCTTATGTTA
>JAQVHV010000115.1 GCA_028696055.1 Sulfurovum sp. | reverse complement strand
TTGTCCTCTCTATGGGCAATCTTGACCGGATTGTTGCGGTGGTGACTAAAGAGTCGGTCGACGTGCTTAAGATTAAGTCTGGAAGCAAAGTGTGTGCGGTCATTAAAGCTGCGGATATCATGATCGGAAAGTGATTTCTCAGTCAAAAAGCCTTTGAAAAAACGTATCTGACCCTTTGGTGTGCTTGACATGCTGAGCGATCTTGTGGATCGCCATGGCATAGTTTGAGCTCGGGTTATACCTGATGAGGATCCTGAAGTTGGGAGCCCCCAGCCAGAGTTCGTCAGACGCTTTATCGGTGAGTTTGATGAGTCTGGCATCTCTGTATCTATAGGGAGTCTTCGGCGTGATGCTGAAGTTTCTGAGTTTGGAGAGGGTATAGGCGGTCTTGTATCCTGTCTTAAGCCCCTTGTAGCGTTTTCCTTTAAAGTCAGCCCTTATGGCTACCTGCCCATCCTTTTCCCATCCGTTCTTATGCATAAATCTGGCGATAATCCCGATGCCGTCTTCGGCAGACCAGGGATCTTTCTTGCCGTTACCATTGTAGTCCATCCCGTATTTCCGGTAGATAGAAGGCATCTGCTGCACCACCCCCATCGCTCCGGCAAATGACCCTTTGAGCCTGTAGGGGTCAAACCCCTCTTCACGGCACATCAAAAAAAAGTGCTCAAGCTCACTTCTGAAAAATCTTTGCATGCGGTTCTTGTGAAACGCCAGAGTCGTGAGCGAGTCCAACAGCCGGTAGTCCCCGGTATACTCCCCGAACTTGCTCTCCACACCGATGAACCCTACGATATACTCTGCATCGACATGATAGTCAGCCTCCGCTTTTTTGAGTATGTTGGCATATTTCTCTTTGAACTTTTCTGCTTTTTCAAGTGATTTTGGGTCCAGAACATGCGCCTTGAACCGTTGCCAGGTCCCTACGGTCGTATTTTGCTTGTATTTGCCTGTGTATCTTGCCAGGGTATCTCTGTCAAGTTTTGCATCACCCAGTACACGTTTGAGGTAGCTGTTTTCAAAGCCGTGTTTTTTGACCATTCGATGGATGAATTGCTGGGCTTCTTTTTTTGCAAGGAAGTCATAGGGGATGGGAGGTCTCTCCTTGTTGGCCAGCAGGATAAACGGAAGCAGCAAGATAAAAAGGATTCGCAGCATTATATTTCCTTTTGCAGATCGAGCACCAAGAGTGCATCGCGGTAGATCGGTTCGTCGATAAACCCGTAGGTCTCATCCACAAAGCCATTTTCTCCGCAAGCGGCATGGGCTTCAAAAACTTTTTTGATATGTCTGGCCCTTTGAAGGGCTGCCTGGTCTATACCGAAGCGTTCATTGGCGATAGCCACCTGTTTGGGCCCCATACATGCTTTGCTCTCAAAGCCCATCCTCTTCTCATGTTCGCACCAGGCTTTGAAGGTTTCGGTGTCGTTGTACTCCTGGAACATAAAAGAGATCGGATGGATCCCTGCGGTTTTTGCATCCACAAGGAACTTGCTGAGAATGTAGTCTATCGTCGGGTTGCCAAGCCTGACGATAGACTGAGGCAGCCCAAGTGAAGTAAGAAGATCAAGGATACCGAGGTTGGCTACCGTAAAACGTTCATCAAAACGGAGGCGGCTCAGGTTCTGGTAGGCCTCTCTGGTCTCCAGGGAGATATGCAGCTCTTTATCCGGGGAGAGGAGGGTAAGGGCACGGGCGATCTCCAGCTCATTTTTCACTTTTGCAACACGTACCGCATCAAAGCCGAAATCGTTCAGAAAGGCGATCTCCTCTTCCCCGCCTTCACCCAGAGGGTTCGTACGCACGATAATGAAACTTTTGGAGGTCTGCATATGTGAAACAAAGAGGGCGATGTTGTAGAGCGCCTCCTTTTTGCGGCTTGGCGCGATGGCATCCTCAAGGTTCAGCGTGATCATGTCTGCATCGCTGCAGTCGATACGGTTGAGATGCTTCATGTTGAGGGGGTTGAGCATCATGTTGGAGCGGAAACGCCTGGAGGTATGCTTTGGTTTTTTGTATGGACCAAAATGCTCGGTATAGGCCTCTAAGGGGAGTGCTTCTAAAAATTCTAAACTTTCAAATATCATAAATAAGACTTTTTACATCTATTGTACACTATTGCGATTTAATCTATACACTTAAGCTATAATCACACATGCTAAAGTACATCGACGGATACAACACACAACTCAAGGCACAGGTGCAAAAACTCATCGAAGAGGAAAAACTTGGAAATTACCTGCTTTCCCGCTACCCGGATACCCATGCGTATACCACGGACAAGGCACTCTACGGGTTCGTGCAGGAGATGAAAAACCGCGCCCTCAAAAATGCGGACCCTCTCTCCAAGGTCCTTTATGACACCAGGATCAGGGATATCAACAAGGCGCTGGGTACACATACTTTCGTTTCACGGGTGCAGGGCGGCAAGCTCAAAGCGAAACATGAGATACGTATCTCCCACCTTTTCAAGAAAACTCCTGAAGCTTTTTTGCGGATGATCGTCGCTCACGAGTTGGCGCACCTCAGGGAAAAAGAGCACAACAAGGCGTTTTATAAACTCTGTGTCCATATGGAACCGGAGTATCACCAGATTGAGTTTGATACGAGACTCTATCTGATCTACAAGGAGCATTTTGGAGAGCTGTATCCTGTTTAATATGCTATCATGTCTGAACGTATACAAAGGAACAGAGCATGAACAGGAAGATCCAGGAGATCATTGAGCAGATGGAAGCGCTGGAAGAGAAGCTGAAGAGCGAGATCGAAGCGCAGGAAAAACATATCACCTACGAGATCAAGGAGGGGTATGTAAAGTTCGAAGAGAACGTGCTGAAACAGCAGCGTGAAAATATGAAGGGGCTCTACCGTTTCTTTGCGGAGATCCCGCCGCTGCATCTGCTTACTTCACCTTTTGTCTACGGGATGATCATCCCCGCAGCACTGCTGGATATGACGCTTTTTATCTATCAAAACGTGATCTTTCGTATTTACGGATTCAAGCTTGTCAGGCGCAGCGACTATATTGTCTTTGACCGGCAGTACCTTCGCTATCTCAACAGCATAGAGAAGCTCAACTGTCTCTACTGCTCCTACTTCAACGGGCTGATGCAGTATGCCGCTGAGATCGCGGCGAAGACGGAACTCTACTTCTGTCCCATCAAACATGCCAAAAAGACTTTATACAGGCATCGGTACCATAAGAACTATTTGACATATGGTGACGGAGAAGCGTATCAGGAGAGACTGAAAAAGATCAGGGAAGAGATCGACAAGCCGGCTACTTTTTGAGCATGGGATCTCTCACTCAGGGTGAGGCAAAGGAGTGTGCCTGGTGGGCAGATACTGCCTCAGGCAGATGTGCTGCACTGGCGGATGGCCATTTGCGGATAGGGGATGGAGATACCGTGCTCATCCAGTGCCAGTTTGATCTGCTCGATCACTTCATAATAGGCGTTCCAGTAGTCATCGGACTTCACCCATACGCGCACGGTGAAGTTGACGCTGCTGTCTGCCAGTTCGCTGACGGCGACGAGCGGAGCGGGATCGGTGAGGGCATACTGGCTGCTTGTCAGTACTTTATAGAGCACCTCTTTGGCTTTTTTGATATCATCCTCATAGCCTATCCCAACCGTATGGTCGACCCGTCGCATCGGTTTGTTGGAGAAGTTGACGATATTGCCTTTTGTGATCGCAGCGTTCGGCACGATGATGGTGCGGTTGTCCACCGGGCTGATCGTCGTGTTGAAGAGGTTCATATTCTCTACCGTTCCCTCTGCACCGCCGGCACTGATGTAGTCACCTACCTTAAAAGGCCTGAAGATCAGGATGATCACTGCCGCCCCGATATTGGAGAGCGTATCTTTGAGCGCCAGGCCGACAGCAAGACCCGCCGCACCCAGGATCGCCATAAATGAGGTCGTCTCGACACCAAGCTGCCCCAGGGCCGCGATGATCACAACGATCAGGAGCGAATAGTAGATCGTAGCCTGTACGACATCGGTGAGCATCGCATCGACCTCATATCTCTGCATCATCTTCTTGGCGACCCGGCTCAGTGATCTGGCAATGATCTTGCCAAAATAGAAGATCAGTATTGCGCCGATGAGGTTCATCCCGTATTCG
>JAQVHV010000039.1 GCA_028696055.1 Sulfurovum sp. | reverse complement strand
TCTTCAATCTACCGTTGAAGATACGGGAGATACCGATACGTCCTACGAAGTTGTCTGAAGCAAGTGTAAAGACCTGTGCCTGCACATCATTGTCCGCTGAACCTGTCGGATAAGGTACTTTTTCAAGTATCGCTTCAAAAAGCGGTTTCATGTCTATGTTCTCATCTTCGA
Source organism: Sulfurovum sp. (assembly GCA_028696055.1). Classification (GTDB taxonomy): domain Bacteria; phylum Campylobacterota; class Campylobacteria; order Campylobacterales; family Sulfurovaceae; genus Sulfurovum. The sequence continues at coordinate 18,043 of JAQVHV010000039.1, read as the reverse complement.
TCTCCCACTTCGCATACCCGTCTCTTGCCGCTGCATAGAGTACCGGAAATTCAAGCTGCTCTTCATTCGCATCCAGTGCGACCAGAAGGTCGAACATCTCATCAAGCACACGTTCAGGATCCGCGCCGTCTTTATCGATCTTGTTGATCACGACTACGGGAATCAGACCAAGTTCGATCGCTTTTTTAAGTACGAACTTCGTCTGCGGCATTGCACCTTCCTGTGCATCTACGAGCATCAAAACACCGTCTACCATTTTCAAAACACGCTCTACCTCACCACCGAAGTCGGCGTGGCCCGGAGTGTCGATGATGTTGATCTTGTGGTCACCGTAAGTGATCGCAGTGTTTTTTGAAAGGATCGTGATCCCTCTTTCTTTTTCGATGTCATTGCTGTCCATCGCACGCTCCTGCACCTGCTGGTGCGCCGCGAAGGTACCTGACTGTTGGAGAAGCTGATCGACCAGTGTTGTCTTACCGTGGTCAACGTGGGCGATCACGGCAATGTTTTTAATTTTTTGCATGGGTGTTCCTGAAGGCAAAAAGCCTATATTTTTCGCGAATTATATCTAAAAATTATTACAGTAGTATACTTTATAGCGTCAAACCGTAAAGGTCATGGTAGCTCTTCATCGCATACCGGTCCGTCATCGAGGCGATAAAATCGGCTACGACCCTCTCTTTTGGGCGGTGTGCCAACAGCTCGTTCTGATAGGAGGGGAGCAGCCCCTCATCTTCGGTAAACGCCTTGTAGAGCCCCTGGATACACTGCTTTCCCGCATACATCTTGCGTATGATCTTTTCATGCCTGTAGAGCTTTTGGTACATGATCTTCTTCAGCTCTTTGAGCCCTCTTCCCACCTCTTTGGAGAAACCGACCGGAAGCGGGAGCGAAGCATCCAGCATAGCACAGAGGGGGGTCTCGCGGCGATGCCTCTTCACGCCCTCTTGCGAGTTTTCTATAAAATCCTCTACCAGGACCTTGATAAGCCCTGCGACAAAACGGTGACGATAGAACTTCTCACCCCTTCCCACCCCTTCGCTGATCACCATCTGATCCACTCTTTTGCAGAGCGGATTCTCCAGAAGATCCTCAAAACCGATCAGCCCGTATTTCACCCCGTCATCGATATCATGCGACGTATAGGCGATCTCATCGGCATGATCGACGATCATCGCTTCAAGCGAAGGGTGTTTGTCCAGCCTGAACCGTTCATCCAACCCCTCCAGAAAGGGTTTTTTATAGGGGTAGGAGTGTTTCAGCACCCCCTCAAGTGTTGCAAAGGTAAGATTGAGTCCGTCAAAATCCTTATAGCGTTTCTCTATCTTTGTCAACACCCTGAATGATTGAAAGTTATGCTCAAATCCCCGTGGTCTGCCATCGGCTTTCAGCAGCCTGTCCAGTGCATCTCCCCCCACATGCCCGAAGGGGGTATGCCCCAGGTCATGCGAAAGTGCGATCACTTCGGCCAATGTTTCGTTCAGCCCGAGCATTCTTGAAAGTGTACGTGCGATCTGGCTCACTTCAATCGAATGGGTCAAACGGGTCCGGAAATAATCCCCCTCATGGTTGAGGAATACCTGTGTCTTATACTCCAGACGCCTGAAAGAGCTGCAGTGTATCACCCTGTCCCTGTCCCTGGAGTAAGGGTCTCTGAAATCTTCCTCAAAACTGTGAAAACGCTGGCTGGGCTGCATCCTCTCCTCCTCTCTGAATTGATCTGGAAAATAATCTATTACCCTATGTTTCAGGCTAATATAAATTCGCTATAATTGTAACCAAAAATCAATAATAGGGTATTGCGATGCAGATGTATCAGATAGCGTACGAAAAACCTACTGTCACGCTTCTCCAGGAGTCCGGTCTCGGGGTTGCAGAGATCGCTGCGCGTACCTGCTATGACAGCTTTGAGAACTCTGAGAACGAGTGTGTAAGAGAAGCAATGAATCATATGGACACCGAGGCGATCAATGGCATAGAGGACTCTGAGCTGCTGACCAACCTGGCATGGGTGCACCATCACCACTCCATTATCGAACATGCGACACTCAGCTTCCTGATACAGGGTACCAGCAGAGGTGTACTGCAGGAGCATGCAAGACACAGACTTCAGGCGATCTCCGTACGGAGTACGCGCTATACGATGTCTTCTGTGATCAATGCTTTTGTAGCATCTCTGCAGGCAGAGGACGGGTTTGCATTCTTCTTTGAAAAAGTGCTGGCGATGAAACTTTTTGTCATAACCGATGAAGCCTATCTGAAGATAGAGATACGTGCCATCTATGAGAAGCTGAACTTTCAATATGAAAGAGATAGAGAATTCATACAGAATGCCGTTTCCAAATCCTCGCTGCCATTCATCGAAGCGCACAAAGGAGATGCAGAAGCCCTCTACCATACACTTGAGAACGGAAAGAAAAAAAGAAATGTCGGAGATGCCTTCAAGCATATCGTCTCGGACAACTGGAAGGTCGATATGGTCGTCACATTCAATATCCGAAGTCTCAAGAACTACTTTGACCTGCGTGACAGCGGTGCGGCATGGTTCCAGATACAATGGCTGGCGCAGGCGATGAAAGAAGCTACTCCCAAAAAATACCTGAAGTTAATTGATAAAAAATATAAAGAGAGTTAAGTGAAGCTGATAAAACTACTGTGGATAGGAGTATTCCTTCAGACATTGGCCTTTGGGCAGATAAACATCGGTGAGATCGAACAGCATCTCCAGAAGTCACTCTATACACACATCAAGGGGCAGAACAAAGAGATCATACAATCGCTCTATGAAAATTCTGAAGGCCGTCCCCTGTGGCTGGGAGACCAGAATAATCAGAAGAGAAATGCACTGATCAAGGCGCTGAAAGATCCTCTTTTCAACTATAAAGACAAAGCCTTTGACCAGCCTTCCATTGCCGGACTCTATTATATGCTCGATAACAATACGATCCCCGATTCAAAAAAAGCACAAGTTTACGCAAGGCTGGATCTGATGCTGACAAACTCTTTTGTGAGACTCGTCCGCTTTATCGTACAGGGCGATGTCGATTGGGAACTGGTGCAAAAAAAACTCGCTGCTCTGGAAAGGAGCGATGATATCCATGCGGTCTGGGAGATGGAGAGCAAACCTTTGCCGGATACAGAAGAGCTCTACAACGCGGTCGAGCGCGGCGATATCTACACCTATCTCTCCTCTCTCATCCCGATGGAGAGACGCTACCGGCAGCTGGTCAAACTTCTGAAAGACTACCGTATCATGGAAAAATTCCCTGAAATTCCCTACACCCAGGAACCACGTACAATGGGAGACCATAAAAACAAAAATATCGAAGAGATCAAAAAACGTCTGCAGATTACAGGGGACTATCCCAAATATGCACCGATCGACAACACCTTTGATCTTGCGCTCAAAAAGGCTGTCATCTCTTACCAAAAACGCTATAACCTGAAGGCAAACGGAGAGATAGACAGGGTCACAACCTATTATCTCAACCAGTCTGTCAATACCCATATCCAAAGCATTATTACCAACCTTGATAAAACCAAGCTCTATCCCAAACAATTTGAAGATGAATATGTCGAAGTGAATATTCCTGATTTCAAATTGCGCTACTATCAAAACCAGCGGCTGTTAATGAAGATGGGAGCTGTCGTAGGACGTATCGACCGCCCTACGCCGCTCTTTAGTGACCAGATAGAGTATATGGTGCTCAATCCCACCTGGACGATCACGGACAACCTGATCAAACGCGACCTGATCCCCGTATTGAGAGAGAATCCCTATTATCTGATCGAAAACAATATCAAGGCCTACAGCGGGAACAACGAGTTGAATGTAACCTATGATATGATCGCAAAGTATAAAAACCGCAAGGATCCAGTACCCTATCGTTTTGTGCAGCAGCCCGGTCTCTCCAATGCTCTGGGGCGTGTCAAGTTCATGTTCCCCAACAAGTATGCCGTCTATCTTCACGATACGGACAACAAATCGCTGCTCTCAAGACGCTACAGGATCTATAGTTCGGGATGTGTACGTCTTCAAAAACCTTTTAATTTGATGTATAGACTCCTGAGACACACCAAGGAACGGTACACCAAAGAAAAGATCGAAAAGATCTTTGCAAGCAACACGCCGGCCACAATAAAACTCAATTCAAGTATCCCGGTGCATATGACCTATTTTACGGTCTTTGTAGAGGATGGCAAAGCCTACTTCAAAAATGATATCTATCTCTATGACCAGATCATCAGCGAATCGATCATAGGTCAATCCAAACCGACATTCACCGTCCCTGACAAACGTCTTATCTCCATCAAGAAAAATGCCCAGGTAGTTTCAAACTAGAGCGACCTCCACCAGGCGCGGGCCGCTTTGCTCCCCCCTCCCTTCCCAGTACATTCCTGCACATGTTCAGGACGAACAGAGAGAAATTAGAAATTAGAAATTAGAAATTAGAAATTAGAAATTAGAAATTTGTGATTTGTGATTTGTGATTTGTGATTTGTGATTCGCGTAGGTCGGGGTGTCCCACCCCGACTTCATCGATGATTTCCCGATTAGAGATGAATGTCGCTACAAGAGATTGGAAATGAATTGATAAAAGCTTTTCAAAAAAACTCACCAATATAAACGTGAGGTTCACTCACATTTATTTAACGCTTCTCACTGTTTATGTTTGCCTAACGGGCTTGCCTGCGCGGGTCGCTTTGCTCCACCGCTCCGGTTTCGGCCCTAAAAACATAAAGCAGTTTATGTTTGCCTAACGAGCCTGCCTGCGCGGGTCGCTTTGCTCCACCGCTCCGGTTTCGACCCTAAAAACGTGAAACTATTCACGTTTGCCTAACGGGCTTGCCTGCGCGGGTCGCTTTGCTCCACCGCTCCGGTTTCGACCCTAAAAACGTGAAACTATTCACGTTTGCCTAACGGGTCTCATCTTCACGTGTTGGAGGTGCATCCAGGCTATGGCCATGGCGTCGGAAATATCCAGGGGTTTGATCTCTTTTTTAATACCGAAAAGCTTTTTCACCATGAAAGCTACCTGCTCTTTTGCCGCTTTCCCGTTACCTGTCACCGCTTTTTTTACTTGCAGGGGTGTGTATTCATAAAAGTAACCGACCTCCTGGAGGATCTTCAGGGAGAGCGCTCCTCTGAACTGTGCCAGCTTCAGTACGGTTTTGGGATTGTAGGCATAGAAGATATCCTCTATCGCCACTTCATCGATCTTATGGGACTTTAAAATCACATCAAACCCCTCTGCGAGCTCAATGATCTGTTCTTGCAGTTCAGTCGCCTTTATTTTCAGTAAACCCGCTTCAAGAAGTGAAAAACTTTTCCCGTCCCAATTGAGTATGCAATACCCGAGATTACGGCTTCCGGGGTCGATTCCTAAAATATTCATTCACACCTTTGTTCACACTGTGAAAATCTTTGTTCACTCTGCTTTATTGACGCTATTTTAACCAAAGTTGGCTAAAATACGTCAAGTTATTCACATAAGGAAATTCCAACAGATGAACATCGGCCAAAAAGTTATTCTTGAACTCAAAAAAGAGATTTCTCAAACAGAGTATGAACGCTATATCAAAGCGCTTGTCTATGATACAAAACGTTCAAGAAGCAATATTGTATACTTTTATGCGCCCAATATGATCATCGCAAAATGGATCAAAACCAAATACAAAGATAAGCTCGAACACCTTTTTGAACTCTACAATGAGGTCAAACCCAAAGTAGAGATACAGGTGGGACAGCAGAAAAGTGCTACACCTGCAGGAAAAGCCGCTGTAACCTCCGAAAAGAGCAGCGGAAAGAGCACCTATCTCAACCCTTCACTCGTTTTTGACAGTTTTATCGTGGGAGATTCAAACCAGTTTGCCTATACCACTGCCAAATCGGTAGCCGAAAAACCAGGAAGACAATATAACCCCCTCTTTCTCTACGGAGGCGTGGGTCTGGGAAAAACACACTTGCTCCAGGCAATCGGAAACTATCATATCTCACTGGGGAAAACCGTCATCTATACCACAGCCGAACAGTTCCTCAACTCCTTTTTGACCCACCTTCGTTCACAAACGATGGATCGGTTCAGGGATAAGTTCAGGGAGTGCGATACCCTGCTGATCGATGATATCCAGTTCATCTCGGACAAAGAGAAGACACAGGATGAATTTTTTCACACCTTCAACGAACTGCACGGTGCCAACAAACAGATCGTCATCACATCAGACCGTCAGCCCAATAAGATCACAGGCCTTGTAGACAGGCTCAAGAGCCGTTTTGAGTGGGGGTTGATGGCGGATATCCAGCCTCCCGGGCTCGAAACAAAGATCGCGATCATCCAGAAAAAATGCGAACTCGACGGGATCAGTCTGGACAATGAGATCATCAACTTTATTGCAACCCATATGGGAGATAATATCCGTGAGATCGAGGGAACGATCATCAAACTCAATGCCCTTTCCTCGATGCTCAACCAGGAGATCACTCTGGATTTTGCACAGAATGCGATCAAAGACCAGCTCAAAGAAGAGAGAGAAAATATCACGATCGACGATATCATCAAAACAGTCTCTGCGGAACTCAATGTAAAACCTTCCGATATCAAGTCAAAAAAACGTACCAAAAATGTCGTGGATGCCAGAAGGACCGCCATCTATCTAGCCAGAGAACTGACACCAAGCTCAATGCCTCAGATCGCCATGTATTTCGGGATGAAAGACCACACCGCCATCTCACATGCAATGAAAAAGATCAATGAGATCATCGAGAGCAACGAAAACTTCAAAATCCTGCTCGAAGAGCTCTCAAACAAAGTCAAAACAAACGCACTTCACCTGTAATTCTTCTCCCCTGAAGTGCCTTATACTACATATAATAAAAAAAAGATATAATTTTAGAAGTGAATAGGTGTGAACTAACAAAAAAGTATCGGCACCTGTCAAAGTTCGGGCAAATCGTTGTGTAAAGAGTTTTTCACATATTCATATCGTATAACTACTATGTACTAATTTATTAAAATAAATAAGGGAAAAATCAATGAAGATCAAAGCGCAAAAACAAATTATTGAATCTATACTCATTAATCTCCAACCTTTTTTGGAAAAAAAAGATGCCAGCCAGATCACTTCTCATGTTCTCTTTCAAGCGGAAGATCACAGATGCGTCATCAAAGCTACAGATTCAGAAATTGGTTTAAAAATCGTCACAGATCATATCACCGTTGAAGAACAGGGAGCTTTTACTGCCCATGGCAAAAAACTCCTTGATATTGTGCGAATTTTAAAAGATGATGAAATTACACTGGAACTTATAAATGATACGCTCATCATTAAACAAAAACAATCCAAATTCAAACTGCCTACATTTGACCCGGCTCTTTATCCTCCTTTCCCCTCTATTGATAACAAACCTCAGATCTCACTTGATTCTCTCAGCCTGATAAAAAATCTAAAAAAGATCTCACCTTCTATTGATAGCAACAACCCTAAATTTGAACTCAACGGGGCACTCATCAATATCAAAAACAATGCAACCGATCTGGTCGGAACCGACACCAGACGATTGGCTATCGCTACCATCGAAAGTTCTAACAGTGAAGCCCTTTCACTCATCGTACCCAAAAAAGCGATCATGGAGATACAAAAACTCTTTTTGGACCAGATCAATATCTTCTTTGATGAAACAAACCTGATCATCACAAACGAAAACTACTTCTTCTATACACGGTTGATCAACGGAAAATTTCCCGATTATGAAAGAATCATTCCATCATCGGTCAAACATACAATCAACTTGCCGAAAAAAGAGATGGTTGAAGCGATAAAAATGATCACTACTATTTCCCAGGAGATAAAGATGACCTTCCTCTCCGATACGATCATCTTCAATTCACTTTCAGCAGACAATGTTGAAGCCAAAACCGAAATAGCACTAGAGACTGGATTGACAGACAAATTTGAACTCTCTTTGAACAGCAGATATCTGCTTGATTTCATTTCACAAATTGATACAAACGACTTTCTCATACAGTTCAATGAACCAAGTCTGCCGTTTGTTGTCAGAGATGAAAATTTTATTACGATCATCATGCCGATCGTAGCATAACTATAAAGGATAATATTTTATGAGTGAAAAAGGAACAAAATATATTTTTGTTACAGGCGGTGTACTGAGTTCCCTTGGAAAAGGTATAACAGCAGCAAGCATTGGAACGCTGCTTAAACAGACAGGTATGAGAGTAGCAGTACTTAAGCTTGACCCCTATATCAACGTTGACCCCGGAACTATGTCTCCGCTTGAACATGGAGAGGTATTTGTCACAAAAGACGGAGCAGAAACCGATCTGGATCTCGGACACTATGAGCGTTTCCTCGATACCTCGCTGACGAAAAAAAACAACTTTACGACCGGGCAGGTCTATAAAACGGTGATCCAAAACGAAAGAAAAGGGAAATATCTCGGGAAAACCATTCAGGTAGTTCCCCATATCGTCAATGAGATCAAAGAGCGTATCATCAGAGCAGGAGAGGGTAAAGAAATTCTCATCGTAGAGCTCGGCGGTACTACCGGAGACATAGAAGGTTTGCCGTTTTTGGAGACGATCCGTCAGATGAAACATGAACTTGGACGTTCCATGGTCATGAATATTCATGTCACGCTTCTCCCATATATCAAAGTCGCCGGAGAACTTAAAACAAAACCTACCCAGCACTCCATCCAGGAGCTCAGACGTATCGGTATCTCCCCGCATATGATCATCCTCAGGGCAGAGCAGCCGGTGCCGACGGAGATCAAAAAGAAAATTGCTTACAGCTGTGATGTAGATGAAGATTCAGTGATCGTTGCAGAGGATGCAGCAACAATCTATCAAGTACCGCTCAGTTTTCTAAATCAGGATATCCTCACGCCTATCTGCAAACAGCTTGATCTGGATACCTGTCATCCAAAAATGGATGAGTGGGCTGATCTGGTACATAAGATCATTATGCCGAGTGATGAGATAAAAATCGCATTTGTTGGAAAATACCTGGACCTTAAAGAATCCTATAAATCACTGACGGAAGCACTGATCCATGCAGGGGCCCATCTTGATTACAGGGTCAATATCAAATGGGTTGACAGCGAAAAGATCGAAGAAGAGGGCGCCGCGAAGTTTATCAAAGGGTGTGACGGTATACTGGTTCCAGGAGGATTCGGTGAGCGCGGTATAGAGGGTAAAATCAAAGCGATAGAGTATGCAAGAAAAGAGAAGATACCATTTCTTGGGATCTGTCTGGGTATGCAGCTCTCCATCATTGAATACGGACGAAATGTCCTTGGGCTCGAAGATGCAACATCTGTAGAATTCAATAATAAAACAAAAAACCCGATGATCTACCTGATCGATGAGTTTATCGATGCCAGCGGTTCCAAACAGGTACGAACCAGTACTTCACCGCTGGGAGGTACGCTCAGGCTTGGAGAATATGAGTGTGAGACCAAAGAGGGATCACATCTGAGGACTGCCTATGACGGTGCTTCAGTGATCTTTGAGAGACACAGACACCGTTATGAAGCCAACCCGAAATACCGTGATGCACTCGAATCACATGGCATGATCGTGACAGGTGAATCCCATGGTCTTATAGATGCGATTGAAGTAGAGGACCATCCGTGGTTCCTGGGTGTACAGTTCCACCCGGAGTTTACTTCCAGACTGCAGCATCCAAATCCTACGATCCTGGGATTTGTCAAAGCCACGATTGAGAACAGACAGAAATAATGAGGGGGGAATACCCTAAAATCTCGTTGGAGCTTCTGGAAAAACTTTTGAATGAACGTTTCAGTGAGGGGTTTCTGACCCTCAAAGACCTTCCTCACCCTTCTATCTTCAAAGATATGCAGAAGGCGACTGAACGCATCGCTTCTGCAATAGAAAATCGCGAAAAAATAACGATCATCGGCGATTACGACGTAGATGGCGTTGTCTCTACAACACTCATGATACGTTTTTTTGAAGAGATCGACTATCCTGTAGAGTGGATCATCCCCAACCGTTTTAAAGACGGATACGGGCTCTCCAGCCAACTTATCCCCCGCATTATCGGCTCGGATCTTGCGATCACGGTAGATAACGGAATCTCCGCAGTAGAAGCAGCGAAACGTTGCAAAGAAGAGGGGATAGATCTGATCATTACTGATCACCATATCCCGGGAGAGATAGTTCCGGAGGCCTATGCAATCGTCAATCAAAAACAGAATGCATGCCCCTTTCCCTATTTTGAAGTGTGCGGGGCGCAGATCGCATGGTATCTGATCGCTTCGCTCAAAAACACATTGGATGCCAAGATCGACATGCTCCGTTACCTGGAGCTGGCGGCCATTGCTATCATTGCTGATGTGATGCCTCTTCAGCATATCAACCGTGCCATGGTAAAAAGCGGTTTGAAGGCATTGTCTAAAAGCTCGCTTCCCTCGATCAGGGCTTTTATGGAACTTCATCAAAAAAATGAATGCAGCAGCGAAGATATTGCTTTTTTTCTTGCACCACTACTCAACAGCGCAGGGCGGATGGAAGATGCGAGGCATGCCGTGGAGTTCCTCTCCTCCAAAAATATCTATGATGCCAGGGTCAGGCTTGAGAGATTGCAGGGATTTAATACATTACGCAAAGAGACAGAAGAGCATATTACGCAGGAAGCACTGAAACAGGTAGATCCCCAAGACTCTGTGATCGTAGTCCACGGAGAGGAGTGGCATGAAGGTGTGGTGGGGATCGTTGCAGCAAGAGTCGCAAGGATCCACCAGAAACCGGCGATCGTTCTCTCCTCCAACGGTGAAGGCACCCTGAAGGGGAGCGGAAGGAGCGTGGAGAATTGCGATCTCTTTGCACTTACCGATACCTGTCGGGAATATCTGAAAAAGTTCGGTGGGCACAAGGCTGCGATCGGCCTCTCTTTGGACGAAGAGAATCTTGATATTTTCAAAAAACGTCTGCAGAAAGAGTACGGGGAAAAGGGCTATCAGCCGCAAAACGGAGATCCCGAAATAATGGGAGAACTGGATTTTAGCACTATCAGTTTTAAGCTTACCGGGCTGATAAAAACGTATGAACCTTTCGGTGAAGGCAATACCAAACCGAAATTTATCACACGGAAGGTACGTATCGTTGAGAGTGCTACCATGGGAAAAGATCATAACCACCTCAGGTTCACACTTGAGCACAACGGCTGCCTGTTAAAAGGGGTAAAGTTTAAAACCACGGAGTCTTTTGAAGCAGATCTCCTTGTCGATATTACCTATCAGGTCAGCGAAAATCATTTCAACGGAAAGAGCAGTTTGCAGCTATTGATCGATAAAATTGTGAAAATATAGAGTAAAATCTCAAAAAATTTAATGATAAAATTAAGATTGTTTTATAGTCACACTATAAATTTATACATTTTGTAGTAGAATAAAGCATTGTTGATATTTTGAAGGAGTCAATTTTGGATAAGAAAATGATGAAAGAGAGTCTTGAACTCATTGATGCACACTTGAAAAAAGAGGGGATATCAAGAAGGGATGCATTAAAACTTTTCGGAACAGGTGGTGCTGCGGCACTGATGGCAACCGGTGCAACAGGCTGTACCGGTCCTAGCTCAAATGCAAAAGGGAAGATCTTGATCGTAGGTGGAGGTCTTGCTGGTATCGCTACAGCTGCGGGACTGACCCATGCACTGAGCAATCCCGATATTACGATCCTTGAGCCTAACGAACTCTCTGCCTCCTATCAGCCAGGCCAGACACTTGTCGGCGGCGGTGTATGGACAAAGGACCAGGTTGTCTACAAAAGAGATGACTATATTCCGGATGGAGTAACACTGATCACGGAGAAAGCGGTTGAGTTCGATCCGGATAACAACACGGTCAAGACGAGTGGCGGCAAAACGATCAAGTATGACTATCTGATCATCGCGGCAGGGCTTAAACTTGATTTTTCCAAGATTGAAGGATTGGGTATCGATCAATCGATCACATCGACCGGAGACCACGCTGCGGTAAGCAAGGTGATCGGTCAAAACGGTTTGGCATCGATCTATTTCCAGCAGGGTTCCGAAGATACATGGACAGAGATGCAGAAGTTTATCGCCGAGGCGAAGAGCGGGAAGAAGGTTCAAGGTATCTTTACCCACCCGAATACACCGATCAAGTGTGGCGGTGCTCCCAAAAAGATCATGTATCTTGCAGATGCAAGACTTAGGGAAGCAGGGGCCAGAGAGAATGCAGAGCTGACGTTCTATCCGAACGGGAGCAATATGTTCGGTGTCAAAGAGTATCATGATGCGATCCTCAACCAGTTCGAAGCCAGAGATATGAAATGGAACTACAGACACAATCTTGTCGCAGTGGATCCTGAGAAGAAGATCGCTACATTCAGCAGACACTGGGAAGAGAAAGGCGAGTGGGATGAAGACCTGGAAGAGTACTCTGTCGTACCTAGAAGCGAAAAAGTGGAAAAACCTTATGACTTTATGCATATTACCCCTGCACAGGTTGCTCCAGAGGAGATCGCAAACTCTCCGGTAGGTTCAGGCAAAGGCTGGGTACCTGTGAAAAAAGAGACACTTCAGCATGTAAAATACCCTAACATATTCGCGCTTGGAGATATCGTCGCTGTACCTATGGGGAAAACAGGCGGATCGGCAAGAAAACAGTACAAAGTCGTGATAGAGAACCTTATCGCTGTCATGGAAGGCAGAGAGCCGAAAGCAGAGTTTGACGGATATACGGTATGTCCATTGATCACAAGCCTCAGCACGATCATGCTTGCGGAATTTAACTGGACCGGAAAACCGACACCATCATTCCCTCTTGATCCTACACAGGAGAGATGGATCTGGTGGCTGCTCAAAGTTTACGGACTTAAGCCTATGACACAGTACGGCATGCTTTCGGGTAGAGCATAAGTTTAAAAGATAAGGAGTATATTTTGAAAAAAACAAGTTTTATCGTATTATCAACAGTTGCAATTTTCGGATTGAGCGGATGTGGTAATGCTCCGGAGAGTTCACCTGAAGAAAAAACCTATAGCAAAACACCCGCAGAGGTCTATGCGGAATCATGTGTAAAGTGTCACGGACAGAATGCAGAAGGTAATCCTGAAAAGAAAGGGCCTGCGCTGAACGACAGACAGGCGGGAGAACTGGAGCTTGACCTTTATGATGTGAAGAATGCAGGAACAAACCAGTCTTCGGGTACAGAGCATGATATCATGGCGCACAATATGAAGAAGCTTTCGGAGCAAGGATTTGACTATGATCCGAAAGCGATGGCTGAATATATAGAGAAGAGCTTTTACAAAATGGAAGTAGAAGCAGCACCGGTCCCAGAATCTAAAGAAGCTGTGGCAGAAGATGCGACAGAAGCAGAGGGAGAAGAGGGTGCAGAAGAGACGCCTGCAGAAGAGAGTGAAGCTGTAGCGGAGGAAGTATCCGAAACAAATACGACTGAAGAGACACCAGCAGAATAGAGAGTGGAAGTGCCCTTGGCACTCCCTCTCCCCCTCCATTATATTATATTGAAAGCCGTACGAAGCGGCATCTTATAGTGCATACTCATATCAATTTTTTCACAATACTTTTAAGATTCCTCCCAAAAATACTATTTTCAAAACGATACAAGAGCAGATTTAACTTAATTTAAATTGCATATACATATAATATACTTATATTTTTTATAAATATATTTTATAATGGAGCGGCAATGAATAAAAAACCCGGACATGTATTTGTGTGGCCGATCAGTACCAGGCTGATCCACTGGATGATGGCTTTCTCCTTTACTGCGGCATTTGCCACTTCATTCTATGAACATCTTTTGCATGAACATGTTGCACTGGGGTTTATTTTTATGATCATCATTCTCTACAGGATCATCTGGGGGATCATCGGTCCAAGATATGCCACCTTCAATACCTTCAAGCTCAAACCTTCCGAACTGAAACACTACTTTGTCGAGAAGATAGAGAACAGATGGCGCAAGATACCCGCAGGACATAATCCTGCATCAAGCTGGTATACGGTGTGGGCGATATTTGTCGGCAGTATTATTGCCGTGAGCGGACTGCTGCTCTACGGGATACAAGAGGCAAAAGGGATTTTCCGTTTTCTCAATGATGGCTATACCCACTATATCTATCTTCTGGAGTGGGTGCACCGCTACGGCTCCTATCTCTTTTTTGCATGGGTTGTGATACACATTACAGGGGTACTGATAGAACAGTTCTGGCACAGGACAGGGATGGTCTTTGCGATGGTTACTGGATACAAAAAAACTGATGGAGAAGATACGGAGGTCAAGCCTCTCCTGAGTTTTTTTGCCTATATGATGCTTCTTTTGGCTATCGGTACATATTTTTTTATTACCAGCAGCAATTATAATTTTTTGACGCTTCAGAAGTATACCAATATTGACTACAGGCAGGAGCATCCGCTCTTCTATGAGAAGTGCGGAGATTGCCATAAGATCTATCCTCCCTTTCTGCTTCCTGAAAAATCCTGGCAACGCGTGATGGGTGGATTGGGGAACCATTTTGGCGAAGAGATTACCGAAGCCAATATTACTCGGTCACAACGGGCTTCCATTTTGGCCTTTTTAAGAGAAAATGCCGCAGAGCATAGTCGGCGTGAAGCTGCGGTGAAAGTGATGGATTCTCTTGGAGATCTGCGTCCCAAAGCGATTTCGAAGACACCGTATTGGAGAGAGACGCATAAAGATATACCAAGATCTGTATTTCTACACGAAAAGATCAAAGACAAATCCAATTGTATTGCCTGTCATAAAGATTTTGACAAAGGAAATTTGGATGATATGAATATCATCTTTCATGATTAAAAAGCAATAAAAAGATAAAAAATATCTATATCATAAATACAATTTAACAAAAATATCATACATTTTTATGAAAATAGCGCCACAAAAGAATAATATAAGAAATACTTCTTTAGAATATAATAAGTACTTATAAAAAGAGTAGATTACTCCTATTTATAAAGTTTATTGTGATTAAGAAAGGAGAAGTGTTCATGCAAGTAGAGCTTTCGCGACGGAAATTTCTACAGGGAACAGCGGCACTGAGTGTTGCTGGAGGATCTGCCATAAGTGCAACGAATCTGTTCGCAGGTGCGGATACCCCTGAAAAGAAATTAACCATTACGACAAAGACAGGGACGGCAAAAGAGGTAAAGCTGGTTCCTACACTCTGTGAAATGTGTGTCAACAAGTGTGCGGCGATCGCCAGGGTAGAAGACGGGATCGTCACAAAACTTGACCCCAACCCGATGTTCCCAAAATCAAAAAATATGTTATGTCCAAGAGGAAATGCGGGCATTCAGGCGCTTTATGACCCTGACAGGCTGAAATATCCGATGATACGGACGGGTGAGAAGGGAGAAGGCAAATTCAAAAGAGTCACCTGGGATGAAGCCTTCAGGTATATCACGGAAAAGACGATCAAGATACTGGATGAAGAGGAGGATAACCGCTCCACATTCCTCTTCTGTGCCGGCGAGGGGATGGCGGAGCATACCTTCCAGACCTTTTATCAGGCATTCGGATCATCAAACTGGCTGAACCACTCTTCGATCTGTCTTCAGACCGTGGCTTCTGCATACGGTGTCACATTGGGTGCCTATCCACAGTCCGACCTTGAAAATGCGGAGTATATCATCATGGCCGGGGCGAACAGGGCAGAAGCGATCGTGACCCCCGATACGATGGATATCTTCAAGAGAACCAAGGGAAGAGGGGCCAAAATGGTCTGTATCGATCCGAGATTTACCAATACCGCGGCAAAAGCGGATCAGTGGCTTGCGATCAACCCGGGAACGGATCTGGCCTTTGTACTGGCACTTACCTATGTGGTCCTTGACGAGGAGCTCTATGACAAATCGTATGTCGAGAAATATTTCAATGATTTTGAGACATACCGGTCACATATCCTGACCAACGGCTATACGCCGGAGTGGGCGGAGCCTATCACCAATATCAAAGCAAAAGAGATCTATCAGATCGCCAGAGAGTTCATGGCACATGCGCCCAAGGCGATCTACTACCCGGGAAGAAGAAGTACCTTTGCGAAGAGTGATTTCCAGCTACGACGTGCGATGGCGATATTCCAGGCACTGAGCGGCGGTATCGATACGAAAGGGGGACTGGTCTTCGGCGGAAAGATTGAGATAGAGGGCCATGAATCTCTGATGCCGCTCTATGACAAAGCCAAAGAGAGAGGGGTAGTGAAAACAGAAGCAGGGTATGCTGACTGTGCTGTAGTCAGCGGCGGAGGCTCATGGCTAGCCTGGAGGAACAACTTCCTGGAAGGCAAAATGCCCTACAGCGTGCGCGGGATGTTCTGCTACAAACATAATCCGATGCAGAACATGCCAAACACGAAGAAAACAGCAGAGATGCTTAAGAAGATGGAACTGGTCGTCTGTATCGATACGATGCCGAGTGATACCGTCATGTATGCGGATGTGGTACTACCCGAGTGTACCTATCTTGAACGTACCGACCCGGTCAAGACTTTCGGGGGTGTAGAGCCGGCACTTGCACAGCGCAACAAAGTCATTGACCCAATGTTCGAGTCCAAACCGGTCAATGAGATCCTGAGAGGCCTTACGAAACATCTTTCCAGACCGCTGTTCGAAGTGACGAAAAAATATGACAGCGAAGTGCAGGACGCGCTGGTGGAAGAGGATGAAGAGGCGTACTATCAGGAAGAGTTTGATATGACCAAGATGTACAGCCATGACCAGGAGGTGCTCAATGCGCATGCAGTCCATGCGCACGAAGGTGCAGCCGAAGCACTGAAGAAGTACGGGGTCTACTATCCGAAGATGGATGAGTACTACAAACAGCTCTCCGCCAATGAACATCAGTACTATCCTGAGAAGGAGAAGTTCTACAGCGTGGGAGAGGGGAAACCTCAGACACCGTCAGGAAAGGTAGAGTGCAACCTTGCAAATATGTCGAGCAAAGGGATCGATGGGATGCCAACCTGGAGGGAGGAGTACCGCTTCTCCGTGCCGGAAGGGAAGTTCAGGCTGATGACAGGGCGCCATGCACAGTATACGCAGAGCGGGACATCCAACAATATCGTTTTGTATGACCTGATGCCGGAAAACTATATCTGGATCAACAAACGTGTGGCAAAAGAACGGGGTATCGCATTTGGCGACAAAGTGGAGGTCATAAGCAGTGTAGGTACAACAGTGATCAGGGCATACCCGACAGAGAAGATCGCACCCAATCAGGTCTTCTTCATCCATGGATTCGGCGCAGAGAGCAGTGCATTGACATGGGCCTACAAAAACGGCGGGAGTGACAATGCGGTCATCGAAGATGCATTGGAACCTGTTTACGGTGCTGCAGCAATGCATGAAACAAACGTAGAGATAAGGAAGGTATAGTCATGGCAAGATATGGAATGGCTTTAGATTATAAAAACTGTATCAACTGTAAAGCGTGCGAAGTGGCCTGCAAAGAGGAGAACGGGATTCTCATGGGTGCGGACAAGCACAGAATATGGGTGGGCGTCAAGGAGATCAAAGGGGAGTATCCGCTTCTGGATATCGTCTCGAGCAGCTTTGAGCCCAGCCAGTGCCAGCATTGCGAGAGTGCGCCCTGCCAGGAGGTCTGCCCGACGAATGCGACCTATTATGACGAGAATGGTGTGGTACGCGTGGACCCGGACAAATGCATCTTGTGCAGTTACTGTATGAATGCCTGTCCTTACGATGCGCGTTATGTCGATGACAGAACCATGACGGTTGATAAGTGTAACTTCTGTTCTGACACGAGACTGGCAAGGGGAGAGACGACGACTGCCTGCCAGGCGACCTGCCCGACCAAAGTAAGAACATTCGGTGATCTGGATGATCCGGAGAGTGAGATCAGTGTATTGCTGAGAACCAGAGAACACTTCTCTCTCAAATCGCATCTTGGTACCAAACCCAAGCTATTTTATCTGACATAAGGAGTAGATCATGGCAGAAGCAGTAAAAAAGCAGGGGATCAAAGAGTTTA
>JAQVHV010000114.1 GCA_028696055.1 Sulfurovum sp. | reverse complement strand
TGCAGCTCCTGCTTGCGTGCATAGGCCATCTTGCCCAATGTTTTGAGGTCTGCCTTTTCGATCAGTTCTACCGCTTCATCGATACTCATTCTCATACATGACTCCTCTGGAGTTTTTTAATTGATAACTAATAATTAATTTGCGATAGGAAAATGCTATTTCCCTATCGCGTCCAAAACTCCGTTGATAAACTTCGGTGATTTGTCGTCCGCCAGCTCTTTGGCGAGTTCCACCGCTTCGTTGATGATGATCGCTCTGTCGGTCTTTGCTACCAGTATCTCATAGGCGCCCAGCCGCAGGATCGCCTTTTCTACTTTGCCGATCGCATGGTAATCCCACTCTTTGAGATGCTTTTGAACCTCTGCGTCGATCAGGTCAAGATTCTCAATTGTCCCGTGAAAAAGGGCGTTAGAGAACTCTCTTTGTTTGTTGCGTATCTTATCTTCTTCCAAAATCTCATCTGAGAATTTCGCGATATTTTCATTGCCCAGATCGTAGGCATAAAGCAGACCTACTACCGCCGCTCTTGCTTGGTGTCTTGTTGCCATGTTATTCCTTATTGACGCTTTTTAGACAAAGTCCAAAAAGCTGCGCTGACGCTGAGCCCCGCTTCAGCTGAGTGCTCATGCGGCCAGCCGCATTATATAATTTTATTTTTCCATCTCTGTATAAAGGTTCATCAGTTCGATCAGCCCGGCCATCGCCTCACCGCCTTTGTTTCCGGCTTTTGTACCCGCTCTCTCGATCGCCTGCTCGATGCTGTCAACTGTCAGTACACCGAAGGTTGCCGGCTTGCCGTACTTGAGTGTCACGTTCGCTACCCCTTTTGTCGCTTCAGCCGAAACATAGTCAAAATGGGGTGTCGCGCCGCGGATCACCGCACCCAGACAGCATACCGCATCATATTTGCCTGATGCCATTGCTTTATCCAGCGCAAACGGGATCTCAAACGCACCCGGGACCAGGATCAGATCAAGATCCTCAGGGTTTCCGCCGTGTCTGGCATAGACATCTTTTGCGCCCTCTACCAGCCTGTCTGTGATAAAATGGTTGAACCTTGCATTGATGATCGCTACTTTTTTACTTCTATCTACGCTCAAATGACCTTCTACTACCGTCATACTTCTCTACCTTTCTCTCTTATATTTTAAACTACTCTTGTTCCTAAGCTCCGGCTTGAGAATGCATACTTCGCTCATTACAGACGAGTATATGCATTCCCAACGGGACGTTGGAAACGAGTCAAACAGGGGATTATAACAAAAACTACCCTAACGCTATTTGATACCTACTCTACGATCGAGCGTATCGCATCGATCTGCTCCATCAATGCTTCCAGTTTCGTAAGCTCGATCATATTGGGCCCGTCGCTGAGCGCGATGCTCGGATCAAAATGTGTTTCAAAGAAAAATCCGTCTACCCCGACCGCTGCCGCTGCACGGGCAAGGTACGGCACCATGGCACTGTCACCGCCACTGGTCACACCCCCGCTTGCAGGAGACTGTACCGAATGGGTTACGTCAAAGACCACAGGAGCGAACTTTCTCATCGTCACAAGCCCGCGCATATCCACAACAAGGTTGCCGTAGCCGAAGGTCGAACCTCTCTCAGTAAGCCAGACTTTGTACTTTTCGGCATTTTCGTAACTCACTTCACCCTCGCACCCTCTGGTTTTGAGCACCTTCGCAACCGAGTGTTCCATCGCCTGGGGTGCAAGGAACTGGCCTTTTTTGATATTGACCACTGCATCTGTTTTTGCCGCTGCGACAAGCAAATCGGTCTGACGGCACAAAAATGCGGGGATTTGAAGCACATCTGCCACCTCAGCCGCCGCAGCAGGCTGGGTATAGTCATGCACATCGGTAAGTATCTTGTATCCAAACTGTGCTTTCACCTCAGCCAGCAGTTTCAGCCCTTCATCCAGCCCCGGTCCCCTGAAGCTGTCCAGGCTCGTACGGTTTGCTTTGTCAAAACTCGCTTTAAAATAGAAATCTTTCGTGCAATCTTCGTGATATTTAAGCAGTGACTCTGCGATCCTCATCACATTGTCACGGCTTTCAAGGACACACGGTCCGGCGATCATAATCATAGTTGTCTCCTAATGTATCTTCTTATTTTAAGGAATCTGTCATTCTTCTCTTATTTTTTTGCCAGGGCTACGATAAGCCCTGAAGTGATGACCAACAGTATACCCAAAAAGGTCCAAATATCAGGTATCGGATCTCCCAAAAGAATACCGATAATCAATGCAAAGACGATATTGGAATAACTGACCGTACCCACGATCCCCGCCTTGGTATGTTCATACGCTTTGGTCATCAGCACCTGCGACAAGGTCGCAGAAAGCCCCATCATGAGGATATAAAACCAGAGTATCCCCTCAGGCATGACAAACGCCGCGAACATAAAATCGAGTTCCTTCGGAGGGTTCACATAAGGGGTTGCCAGCATCAGTAGCAGAGGAGCGACCGTCCCCACCCCCATAAAGCTCATCACGATCGCCCGGGTATCATAGTACTGCCGCAGTTCGCGGATCGAGGCGTATGCCAGTGCCGCACCGAGTCCAGAGAAGATACCCAGCAGATCATACTTGTCAAACACACCGCCCTGGGGCTGTGCGATCAGCAAGATACCGACAAACCCAAGCAGCACGGCGAATACTGCGGAACCGGGGAGTTTTTCTCCCAAAAACAAAAAAGCGAAGATCGCCACAAAGATCGGAGAGGTTTTGTTGTAGGTGACCGCCTCACCAAGAGGGATATAGGCGATGATATAGAAGTATGCAAGCAGTGCGGCAAAGCCCATCACCCCTCGGAAGAGAAGCAGAAGCGGTTTGCCTCCTCTCTGTCTCAGCGGTGATCGATAGATCGCATATCCGATCAGCACCACACCGAATACATTGCGAAAAAAAGTTACCTCTACTGCGGGGAGTATCTCGCTGACGACTTTGGCAAACCCTCCCATCACGGCAAAAGAGAGTGAGGCAATGAGCATATACAAAATACCCCGATCGATGCCCAGAAGATACTTTTTCACACTTGACCTTTTAAAATTTTTGGAAGTGTAACATATCTTTATAAGTTATCGCCGAACGAGGGATCAGGAGTTTCCGAAAAGATCAGGCCTGGTATCTCTCATCATCTGCATCTCATCTTCCAGAGAGACAATGATACCCGGTTCATAGTCAAAACTGAGTGCTTTATTTCTATTCTCATAATCGAAATGGTTCAATATCAGCTTCATCGCCTCTATCCTTGCCTTGTGCTTGTCATTGGAACGGATGACATGCCATGGCGCATGTTTATGATCCGTTTTCTGGAACATCTTGTATTTCATCTTGCTGAACTCATCCCAGAGCTCCTGCGCCTGGAGATCTACCTCGCTCAGTTTCCATTGCCTCAGCGGATCGACCCTTCTCTGCTCAAAACGTTCTGACTGTACCGACTTTTTGACACTGAGATAGAGCTTGATAAGAATCACCCCCTGTCTGCTCACCGATCGTTCAAATCCCGTGACATCATTCATAAAGAGCTGATACTCTTCTTTGGTACAAAAACCGAACACGGGTTCCACCATCGCACGGTTGTACCAGCTGCGGTCAAACAGGATGATCTCGCCCGCGGAAGGGAAATGCTCGACATATTTCTGATAGTACCACTGTGTTGTCTGCTCCGTCGTAGGCTTTCCCAGTGCTACGATACGGTAATGCTTCGGGTTCATATAGCGCGATACCGTTCCGATCAGACTTCCTTTTCCTGCAGCATCCCTGCCCTCAAACACGATGATCAGCTTTTTACCGTGTTTTTCAATATGCTGCTGCAGCTTGATCATCTCAGCCTGGTAGAACTCAAGCGCTTTGATCTGATCGACGATCTTGATCGCCTCTGCCGACTTCTCTCTTATTTCCTCTTTCTCTTTCTCTAAAATGCGAATACGTTCGCGTAGTAGTTTCAGCTCATTTTCCTGCATACTTTGCCCTTCTGCCAACTTGTTTAATCCGGGACGACCCCACCTCCAAGTCCAATCGATATAAAATGGTATACCCACATTATAACATTGATTCAACCCCTGATACCGGAGCTCCTGAATTTCTGAAATCTTAGTTTAAATCTCCTTAATATCGAGCCTGAAAAATTTTATCTCTTTTTTAGCTATAAAATC
>JAQVHV010000038.1 GCA_028696055.1 Sulfurovum sp. | reverse complement strand
TAGTTCTCCTCTACATCCATCGTTTCCATCTTTTTGGATAGGGCAAAGGTGCTGCTGGCAAACGTGATCATGAATGCAATAAACAGGGTTGATCTTCTCATCTTATCTCCTAGTGTCCGTAGATTTTTATCTTGATACTTTTCAGTGTACCGCTATCTGGGGGCAACATGTCCCTTATTTCAATACTCCATTTCCCCTGAGAGGACTCATCGAGGAAGGCTGCACTGCTGAGCCTGAATCCGCCATCCATCCAGTTATTGTACCCAGCTATTGCAGAAGCAATGGAGTCCTCTTGGATAAGGGTCGTTCTGGTGCCAGAGGGAGAGATCAGTTCTACTCTGTAATCGGATGCATAGGTAGAGTCATTGTCTATCGTTACCTCGACCCACTCGACCTTGATATTTTCCGATATCTCAAGCTCAAAAGGATACTTTGTCTTGTTGTCGGCAACGGGAGTATTGAATGATCGGGTGGCACTCAGAGAAACCTCCTTGGGAAGGTTGCTGTATCTGGTGGTGCAGTCATTGATCATCCCCTGGGCATTGATCAGCCCGAAACCGTAGTCAGTACTGTGCCAGTGGCCGGCAGCATTTTGAATCCAACTGCTATTGGTCGTGTCAATTTGTTGTGCCTGTGCGGCGATAAGGTACCTTACATCCCTCCAGGTCAGGTCGGGGCACGCTTCCAGCACCAAAGCCACGGCTCCGGAGACTGTTGCTGTCGCGGCACTGGTCCCGTTCATCGCAAAGGTATAGTTTTTTTCTGTATCATCACTCCATGTGGTTTGGGTATCGATACCTCCGCTATTGGATGAAGTCCCCATGACCGTTGTCGTACCGATCGTGGGGCTATCGTCTGTATAGTTCCCGCTGTAGCCTGAGACAAGGATATTGGAGCCCGGGCTGGAGTACTCTGCATAGGTGTTATCATGTTTGAGCCCGGTAACCGTGATGGCATATCTGTTACTCAAGAGATACTGAAGATTGGCATTCCCTCCGATATTACGACTGTTTCCGGCAGGAAAGAGATAGATACGTCCTTTCCTGTCTCGGAGCTGCGAAGTCCCTCTGGCCATAATCTCTTCATAGAGCGTATCGGTATCAAACTCAGATCCCCAACTGTTGTTTGAGAGGGCAATCTCATTGGCACCTGCTCCGGTAAGCCAGACTTTTTCCAGTATCGCAGGGGTTTGGTTTTCCAGCCAGTTGCTTCCCGCGATTTTGGCAAAGGGTGCGATACCCCTGACACCTTTGCCGTTGAAGGCTCTCGCAGCGATGATACCGGCCACCATCGTTCCGTGTACATAAGCTTCCATATCACTCTTACCTGCTGCTGATGGGTCACCGATATTGATTCCACGGTATGAGCGCGAAAGGTCCATATTGTCTATAAGGTCCTCATGGTCCGCATCTACACCGCTGTCAACCACCTGGACAATGATCGGTTCTCCCTGATTATACCCCATATAGCGGTGATAGATCTCCATCAGACCGAGATCGTTACCTTCGATACTCTCTACATCGCTCTCATTTGTCACTGTGCCTATACTTCTGATATACCACTGCTTCTCAAAAAAAAGGTCGCCTTTTCCCCCTTCGGTATCACGTCCGTCCACTATACCATTCCCGTTCTGGTCAGGCTGATCGGAATTCATTCCTATCTTTGCTTCGATATCATCAGGGATATGGTCGTTGTCGCTGTCCGGATTTTCATTCACATCAGTGACAGTTACTCTGAGGGTCTGCTGTAGGTGATTGTCATCACTATCTGTAGCTGTGACATTGAGTTCATAGATATTGTTTCCGCCGATATCTGCAGGATTTTCAAAGTCAGGTGGAGATTTAAATTTCAATGTTCCGGTATGCGCATCAAGAGAAAATTTCGTACCGTCCTCTCCCCCGGAGATGGCGTAGGTGACACTATTTTGACTCTCCACTTGAAGGGTGATGACAAAAAGCCTGTTCTCCGGTACGGATACATCACTTGCGGAGATAAAGTACGGGGTATTGGATGCACTCCCGCCACCGCCACCGCATCCGACCAATAGTATTGAAAAAAGTACTGGTATGATTTGAAATAATCTTTTCATCAGAATAACCCCTCAAATTAATTCTATAAGATTATAGCCATTTATAAAGCAGTATTTGTTGAAAAGATTGAGGATAGAGGAGAGAAGGGAAAGAGATATCTGCCTCATGGAGGCAGATATATGGAGAGGATCTTATTTGATCATCTCAAATGGAGATTCTACAACGTTCTTTCTGTCAACGATGTATGGGATAAGCGCTGTCTGTCTCGCTCTTTTGATCGCTACTGTTACCATCTCCTGGTGTCTTTTGCAGTTACCGGTCAATCTTCTTGGCATGATCTTAAATCTCTCAGAGAGTGAGAATTTAAGCTGTGCCAAGTCTTTATAGTCGATGAAGTCTACTTTTGCTTCACAGTATTTGCAATATCTTTTTTTGAATTTTCTTCTTTCTGCCATGGTTTATGTTCTCCTAAAACGGTATTTCATCTTCACTGATGTCTATTTCCGGGATGGTATGATTTGACTGCTGCTCCTGTGGCGCTCTTTGCGGCTGCGAAGGTGCGTTGTATGACTGCTCAGGCTGCGTATAGTTATCTGAAGGCGCTGTATGCTGGTATGAACTATCAGTGTTTGCTTCATCTCTGCTGCCAAGCATCTGCAGATTCTCTACTGTTACGGTGTGTCTGCTTCTTTTGCTGCCGTCCTGCGCTGTCCACTGCTCGAGTGTCAGTCTGCCATCTACCAAAACTTTGCTTCCCTTGCGTAGGTACTGATTGGCTATCTCAGCAGTTCTTCCGAAGAAGGTAAGGTCAATGAACATTACCTCTTCTTTCTGCTCGCCTGTTTGAGATTTGTATCTTCTGCTGGTTGCGATCGCGGTTTTTCCGATCGCACTCCCGCCTTGCGTGTAACGGATCTCAATATCTCTCGCCAGGTTTCCTGCTAAAATAACTTTGTTGTACATAGGGTTGCTCCTAGTTGTGTGCGAAGGGCTTACGCCTCTTTCGCTTCGCTTTTGTTCGCTGCTTCAACAAGTTTGTTGAACTGAGCCATCTCTTTATTGTTAGTATATTTTACTGTGAGGAACTTGATCACATCTTCGTTGATTCTGAGGTTTCTCTCCAATTCCGAGATAACAGAACCTTCCGCTTTGTAGTAAACAACAGTGTAGTATCCTCTGTCATTTTTCTGAACCTGGTAAGCAAGTTTTCTCATACCCATATCATTAGTTGCAAGAATCTCTGCACCCTCTTTAGTAAGTACGTCTTTGATCTTTGCAACTTGTGCTGCTGTCTCTTCTTCTGTGAGTGTAGGCTTTACTACGAAGAGTGTTTCATAACAATTCATGTGTTTCCTTTTGGTTTTATAGCCCATTTATTCAGATACGCTATTGATAAATAGCCTGGTTACATAGTATCTGTCCAAAAAATGAGCAGGAATTTTGGAAGCATTATTTTACTATAAAAATCTTATAGCAAGTTTAGGGCATCAAAGGGAAAGTGTAACAATGAGAAACACCAGGATGAAATCCGCATCCTTTGGCAGAAAATGCTTGACACCCTGAAATGCTCAGGTAAATTCTATTCACTATTCACTATTCACTATTCACTATTCACTATTCACTATTCACTATTCACTATTCACTATTAAAGGTATCCCTGTATCTTGATCAGTATGCTGTAGAGCAATACTTCTCTTTGTGCGGCGGGTGCTTTTTTCATCTCTATTTCACTTTCGAGCAGATGTTCAAAGATCCTGAGCAGTGCCGCTGATTTGACGCGCAGAGCCAGTGAGGCTTTCTGCTCTTCGATGTTCTTGGGCAGTTTGTACCCCAGGATGGCAGCAGAATCCACCTGCCCTTGGAGTTTGATATAGGCGTGAAAAAGAAAGATCTGGTTCACAAAGTACTGTGTGGCACGCAGGATGGACGCTTCATCCTCTCCCAGTTCGAGCAGCCTGGTAATCGTATCGGTGATCGGCTTTTTCTGGAACAGCTCTATCAGCAGCTGTTCGACCGCGAGCGGAGCAGTCGAGTAGACCAGCCTGTCGATATCTTTGCTGGTAATTTTGCTCTCCAGGATGGCAAGCTTTTCCAGCTCGTTGGCGCACAGCGCGAGATTGTTGTTGAGTACGAGCATCAGGTGCTGCAGGGCAAAGTGGTCGATATCCAGCCCTATCTGCTGTGCCTTTTGCTGAAGTATTGCCACCCCTTCACGGACATTGGGTTCAAAAAATCTCACCCAGACACCGCCGTTTTTGTCGCTGAAGGATGCCTGCATGCCTTTGGCATCGCTTGCCGCGCCGCTATAGCTGTAGAGAAAGTAGTTCTCTTCACTTTTGTTGGCAAGTTCTACCAGCAGATCGAGCTCTTTTTTGGGGATCTTCTTGTCTCTTTTGGTGACGACCAGGTTTGTACCCCCAAAGAGAGAGCTTTGAGACAAAAATGCCTTGGCCTGCTCAAAATTCCACTCATCGTGATAGAGGGAGAGCATACTCTCTTTGGCATCGAGCTTCTTGATATAGTAGTCCATGTAGTAGTCAATAAGGTAGTCGTTCTCGCCGTAAAGGAGCACGGCTTTTGGCAGGGAGTTTTGAAGACGCTGGTTGAACTCTTTTTGATACATTATGCCAGCTCCGTTGCCTCACGGCTCAGTTTTTCCATGAACTCGCACTGGATAAATGCCTGCGGGATACTGACGTCGCCGATACGTACCTTGATACGGTCAAAGAGCATCACCTGGTCGGCTCTGAGGTGTACGGTGACCCCCTGTACATCGGCATGGAGTACGGCTTTGGCATCACCGCTCTCTTCGATCTCGACCACTTCGGCCCCGAATACTTCGCCGATCCTGGTGGCGGCCCATCTGGCAAATTTACGGTCCCTGAAATCCCACTCGGACTTCACCTCTTTGCGTTCGAGTTCGCTGACCCTCGCACAGAGCGATTCGATATTTCTCAGCAGGTACTCCATCTCCTGTTCGTCAGCCTGGAGCTGGGCTTTGATCATACGGTGCAGTATGAGATCTGAGTAGCGTCGGATCGGGGAGGTGAAGTGGCTGTAGTATCTGTAGCCTAGACCGAAGTGTCCGACATTGTGCGCTGCGTAGCTTGCCTGGCGCAGGGATTTGATCAGCATCGCATCTACTTCTGCTCCCAGCCCCATTTTTTCAGCCTCTTTTTGTATCGCACGGATCAGGGAGGGAGAATCCTCGTACTCCTCTACATAAAGCCCCACAGAGGCGAGCTGGACAAGCAGCTCTTCGAGTTTGGAGAGCTGCGGCGGTTCGTGGATACGGAAGATACCCAGTTGATCCTCTTCCTCTCCCGCAAACCTTTTGGCGGCAGCCTGGTTGGCAAGCAGCATACACTCCTCGACCAGTGAGTGTGAAGGGGTTCCTGTCTCTATCTGTGTTCCTACCAGGAGATGATTGGCATCGATCGTGAGCTTGGTCTCATCCGTCCTGAAGTCAAACCCCTCTTTGAGACGTGTATTGCGCAGTCTTACGGTGATCTTCTGCAGCGGCAGCAGCCAGGTAAGCAGCCTTGCCACAGTTCCTTCCGCATCACTGCCGTCTGTAGCGATGATCTCATCGATCTGGTCATAGTTGAAGCGGTGTTTGGAGTGGATGATCGCTTCAAAGAACTCTTCATTGAGGGGTTTCAGGCTGTTTGGGTCCAGTTCGATCTTGGAGACGAAGGCGAGTCTATCCACCCTGGGTTTCAGCGAACAGATGTTTTCACTCAGTTCACGGGGGAGCATCGGGAAGGATTTATGCGGGAAGTAGGTCGTAAATCCGCGCTTTTTGGCCTCCTTGTCGATCTCAGTGAAGTAGGGTACATAGTGGCTCACATCCGCGATCGCTACATAGAGTGTATAGTTTTTCAGGTCAAAGTAGATCGCATCATCGAAATCTTTTGCCGTAACAGGGTCGATCGTACAGAAGTCAAGATCTGTAAGGTCTACACGGTCAGGGTGTTCGCTTCTGGTCACTTCACTCTCTACTTCGACTGCTTCAGTCACACAAACTTCAGGAAATGTATCTTCACGTTCATAGAGTGCCAGTGAGATCTTCTCATCCACTTTGGGGTCATCGAGTGTGCCGAATATCTCCAGGACCTTATCCGTATCGATATCGACTTTCAGTACGGTACCCAGCTTGAACGCTTTGAGGTCCATCCCTTCCATTTTGGCATAGGTGGGTTCACCCGTCCGGATATCCAGGATCATGAAGTTGCCCGACTCGTCCCTGTGTGTATAGGCGATCGTAAAGAGGTGGGCTTTGTCTATGACCATCAGCACCTTGCCGCTGGCACGGCCGCGTCTGGCAATGATACGCTTGACTACAACGGTATCACCATGCCTCGCATCCCCCAGGAAGTCAGGTTCGACCAGCAGGTCCCGCTGCTCTTTGAACTCCGCTTCGACATAGCCGCGTCCGTCTTTTCCCATATAGAGACGTCCGGCACGGTAAAGCGAGCCCAGTTTCCACAGGCCGTCCACCTCTTCGATCGCTCCGGCCTTCTGCAGGGCCTGAAAAGCATTTTGGTTCTCCTGCTCGATATCCGAAGCAAGACAACCGTTCATAAGTTGTATGGCAAATGGACTCATTGGTAAAAACCTCCTATGCAGGTTTTTTTAAATAATAGATAGTGGGTAGTAGATAGTGGGTTCTGGATCATATTCATAAGGGGGATTATAACACAATTTTGGTTGTTGATTTTTTGTTTTGTTTTTTCTCACTTCCTTATTGTTCATTGTGAGGCGGTGTTACTCTCTTCATTTTTTTTTAGAAAAAAACGAAGCAAAAAAATCGTCATCCTTCTCGAAACGCGACGTGAAAATTTGCAGGTATGCAAATTTCACTGCTTACAAGGGCGTTCGGGATGACAGGTCTGTTTTTTAATACTTCAACTGTTCCAGTCTGTCGATTCTCTCCTGTGTCGTCGGGTGGGTACGGAAAAGATTTTGCAGAGAGAAGTCTTTGCCCGTAAAGGGGTTGATGATAAACATGTGTGCCGTCTGGGGATCAGCATCATGCATCGCTATCCCCCTGGCATAATTCTCCAGTTTAGCCAGGCCCGACTGGAGCCATTCGGGATGTCCTGTCATGCGAGCAGCCCCCTCATCGGCCATAAACTCTCTGCTTCTGCTTACTGTCATCTGTATCACGGTTGCTGCAAGCGGCATGATGATCATCAGGGCGATCATGATGATAGGGTTTGGCCGGTCGCGGTCTCCTCCAAAGAACATCCCGAAGTTTGCGAGCATACTGATCGCCCCTGCGATGGTCGCAGCCACGGTCCCGATGAGCATATCATAGTGTTTGATGTGGCTGAGTTCGTGGGCGATCACCGCTTCTACCTCATTCTCGTCCAGCAGGTTGAGCAGCCCTTCGGTGACTGCCACAGCAGCATTCTCATAGTTGCGTCCCGTTGCAAAGGCATTGGGCTGCTGATCTGGGATGATATAGAGTGCGGGCATCGGAAGTCCGGCACGTTGAGTCAGTCTGGCGACGATCTCGTGGAGACCGGGAGCGTTGCTTTGATCCACCGGGATCGCATGGTAGTGTTTCAGTACCTGTTTGTCGCTGTAGTAGTAGGCATAGAAGTTCATCCCCGCAGCGATCAAAAAGGCGATGATCATCCCTCCGCGTCCGCCGATCATGCCTCCAAACCAGATGAAGAGCAGGGTAAGCCCTGTCATCAGGGCATAGGTTTTAAACTGTTCCATGAATTGTTATTCCTTTAGTAGAGAGTGTATTGTTTTACAATTATAATATAAGATTAGTGTAAACGGAGAGTAAATATTTTGGTAAGTGTCGCAGGTGTTCAAATAATTATTAGGATAGTGTGATATCATTTCTTTATTAAATAAAAGTATCTTAAATAATATTAATAGTTTTTATAATTTTAAGCTATAAATAAAAGATGGAAAATAGAGAGAATGAGAAAATACGATAAAACAATCCTGATAGGTATGTTTTTTCTTTTATTGATACTGTTGTCTTCAAGTATTTTCTTCTTCAGTCGCACCCAGGATGATAGAATCGCTGCCTTAAGTGATACGATCATGTTTGAGTTTCGTTCGGCACTTGCAAGTGAGATGGCACAACTGCTCTCGTTCTCTCTTGCACTGGCTGAGAATGGCGATTTGAAAGAAGCGCTGCAAAAAGAGGATGAAAGTGGTGGGTATCAGATACTTCGCAATATCACTGAACGTTTTAAAAAGCATACACATTTGACATCACTTCGTCTGCAGGTACTTACCCCTGACTTTTTTATCTTGGCAAGGAGCTGGGATGAGGGTTTTGAGGGAATGCCTATATGGTGGTTCAGGGATGACCTGGAGACACTCAAAAACAACAAGCAGCCCAAAGTAGGTATGGAGACAGGCCGTCTGCTTACATTTAAATCCACCATACCTATCAGAAGCCAAAAAAAACTGCTAGGGTATCTGGAGGTGATCCATTTGATCGATGAGTTCTCAGTAAAACTCCGTTCCAAAGGTATAGAGCTGTTCGCGCTGATGGATGAAGTGCATCTGGAAAATGCATCACTCATGAGAGATTTTCCAAGACTCTTTGGCAGGGTCATTGCAAATCAAAATTATAATATCTCATTGAAACGTCGCATAGAGGATATCGATACAAACAAGCTTTTTTCAAAACAGTTTTTCATGCAGGATAACAGACTTTTCTTATGGGAACCGATGTATAACGGTGAAGGTGATGAGATAGGAGGGTATCTGCTAGTACTCTCTGAAAATTCCCTAAGAAACTTTGAGACAGATTCACCGAATTTTTTACGTTTCAGTCAGTTTTCCCAGGAGGATATCAAACAGGCCCTGGAGTTGAATGGACAAAACTTCGGCAGTTTTAAAAGTGGTTATGACCGTGACCTTGTAGGTTTGCTTTCAAAACTGCATGAAGAGGACAAACGTGAATTGGAACAGGAGGCAAGAGAGATCTTGAACCTCTATGAAAAAAATGAGTTGATAGACATTATTTTGGACAATAAGTATCAGGAAAAGAAGATCGGAGTGATAGAGTGAGAATATTGATCCTGGAAGATGAAAAGATGTTGGCAACAAGCATGAAAGAGTTTTTGGAGGATTCAGGTTATGAGGCTGAACACTACTCCAGCTCTGAAGAGGCTTTTGATACCGTGTTTGATAAAGTGTTTGATCTGCTCTTGCTGGATGTCAAAGTACATGGAGGAAAAAACGGATTTGAAATGCTTCAAGAGCTTAGAAAAGAGGGTGTTAAAATACCGGCGATCTTTATCACCTCTTTAACTGATATTGATGATCTGACCTATGGATATGAATGCGGGGCCTGTGACTACATACGCAAACCTTTTGATCTTATTGAGTTGAAGCTCCGTATTGATCAGGTCATCAAACTGCACTGTTTTAGCTCAGATGAAGAGAAGATTACGCTTCCTTACGATTATAGTTATGATTTGAAAAAGATGAAGCTTGAATGCGCAGGGGAGACGATCCAGCTGGCAAAAACGGAAACGAAGATCATGGAACTTCTGGTGAAAAATCGTGGGTGTGTGGTATCGTATCAGATGTTCTGGGAAGAGATATGGGGTGAGTGGATTGATCCGTCCAATATCCGTGTACAGGTAGGGAACCTCAGAAAAAGGCTTGATCACGATCTGATCAAAAATATCCGTGGCATAGGATACAGCATTGATCTTTGATCCCAGAAAGTTCTCCCGTAAATATGCGTTGATCTATACGGCTATGATCGCGGCAGTGCTTATCATCCCATTGGTCACCTACATTATCCTGCTGTTACAGATCGATGAAGCAAAAGTGGAACTTTCTCTGGAGAAACAGGCAAAAAAGATCATTGTTTCCATGCAGCGCTATAAAAACAGCGACAAAGTCTACCACTTTCCGCGCTATCAGGAGTACAGTGCTGCACTTTATGATAAAAATTTTAAAAGTATTTTCAGTACATTAGAGTTTGAACCTCATACTTTTACAGAAGGGTTTCACCGTCAGAAGAACAATTTTTATTATATCTATGCCTTTGCGGATGATTACTACTTCGGTGCGACCTATCTTCTTGTCGCAAAAAAACATACCTCTAACAAGATATACTTCCTGGCTTTCAGTGTATTGACAGCGATTATTATCGTCCTCTTTATCTTCTCTCTGCTTTTACTTCGAAACTTTTCTGCTCCATTTGAAGAGATGAACAACCATCTGGACAACTTTATCAAAGATTCAATGCATGAGATCAATACACCATTGAGTATTATTAATCTTAATGCAGACCTTTTTGCAGCGAAATACGGTGAAAACAAATATCTTTGGCGGATCAAAGCCGCGTCCAAAACACTTGCAACGATATACAGTGATATGGAATACCTGATCAAACAGGGGAGGGTAAAGCATCAGAAAAAAGAGATCGAATTTGGTGAATTTGTGCAGAACAGGGTAGAGTATTTCCAGGAAGTGGCAAATATGAAAAACATCACACTGAAGAGAGATATCTCCCCGGATATTCTCTATCACTTCTCTAAAACCAAACTGCAGCGTATCGTAGATAACACGCTTTCCAATGCGATAAAATACAGCCATGACAACAGTGAGGTAGAGATCACTGTCAAAGAAGATGATGAGTCCATAGTGTTTATTGTAAAAGACCATGGTGTGGGTATTGAGAATATCGATAAGATCTTCTCCCGTTATTACAGGGAGAATGATGCCAAAGGAGGATTTGGTATCGGACTTGCTATTGTAAAAGAGATCATCGATGAAGAGGGGATTATACTGAAGGTCTCTTCCCGGCCAAATAATGGCACCACTTTTTCTTATAAATTTTATAAATAAAAAATTAATTTATTTTATTGCAAAATATTTATATATTTTTTACACTTCTTTGTTAAGATGCTTTTTGAAATTAAAGTTTAAAGGAGTGTCAATGCAAAAGAAAGTCAAATTTATCGCATGCACCGCACTGTTAAGCACAGCATTAACAGCTGTAAATGCATCAGATTTGACCAAGACGTACGAGATGCCTGATGCTACAAAGATCCTTGAAAAGGATCTTTTAAAGCCGGCAACAACTTATACTCTCCCAAAATCATGTAACCTCAATGATACAGCATCGATTGCCAGAGGGGAATATATATTTCACAACCTTAATGGAGATCAAGCCAAAGATGCTCCTCCTGAAGGTATCGTCAAGTCTATAGAGAAAGATGGAAAGAAAGAGCCAAAACAGTACGGAAACTGTGTTGCTTGTCACAATATAGAAGGTGCAGTGGGCGGTGGTAATATCGGTCCGGATCTCTCGAACTATAAAACGTATTTTATCGATACAAAGATCAGGGATGCACAATTTGTCTATCAGAAGATCGCGGATCCGAGAATCGATAATCCGGCTACACATATGACAGTCAATCTGACCACGGGTCTTTTCGATGAACAAGAGATCTGTGACCTTACAGCCTATGTGATGTCCAAAAAATAAATACATATAAGTAAGAAGTTAAGCGTGACGAGTCTCAAGAACTTGTGCTTGAAAAGCGTATAAATTACCAAGAAAGGAATAAAAGAAAATGCAAAGAAGAAGTTTTTTAAAAGGTTTATGTGCAGCAACCGCAGCAGCTGCTGCTGGTCCGGTATTGTTAAGTGCGAAAGAGGAAGCAAATGCTGCGCCGCAAGGTCCCAATGCACTCAGCTATGCGATGGCGGTTGAAGCGATTACATCAGGTAAAAATATCACAGAAAGCACAAAGGTAGAGCTGATAGTGCCGGAGATCGCCGAGAACGGTGCGGTTGTTCCTGTAAAGGTCAATGTGGACCATCCGATGGAAGAGAACGACTATGTCAAAGCGATCCATGTACTGGGGAAAGAAAACGGTAACTCAAGGTGTGCAGACGTAATGCTTACCCCAATGAACGGAAAGGGATATTTCGCAACACGTGTCAAACTTGCCAAAACCCAGGAAGTAGTGGCACTGGTAGAGTTGAGTGACGGGAGTTTCATCAGTGCGAGCAAGAGTGTCAAAGTGACAATCGGTGGATGTGGTTGATCTGATCCGGCAGATGAAAGAGTGTAAAAAAATAAAAATAAAGGATAAAAAATGGCAGCAGAAAAAAGACGATCAATGATTAAAATGAAACCTAAAAAGTATAAAGTCGGAGACACCATCAGTGTGGATTTCATCATTATTCACCCGATGGATACGGGAATGCAAAAGGATAAAAAAACAGGAAAGATCAAACCTGCAAAATATCTCGATAATGTAACGTTCCTTCTGGATGGAAAACCTTTCACTACAATGAAAGTGTGGGAAACGGTGTCAACCAACCCTTACTTCTCCGTGAACCTGAAAGTACCGGGGGAAGGCGAAATCACTGTAGAGTATACCGACAATACCGGTGAAAAAGGCAGTAAGAGCGCAAAACTCAAGCCAAAAGGATAAGAGATGAAAAAAGTAGTGCTATCTGTAACTTTGGCATTGATGGTAGCGACTGCAGGTGAGCAGTTTGCTATGAGTGATGCTGACAGAGCGATGTATGAGGAGATGCTTGAAAACAATCCCGCAGATATCTTTGTAGCTGAGGGAGGAGAGATCTTTGAAGAGGAACTGGGCGGTGAAGAAGCTTTGGCAAAGTTCCTTGGCATAGAAGAGAATGCATTGCCGAAATATATTGCCACTTTTCCAAGATATATCGAAAAACTTGGTAATGTTGTCGGAGTAGATCAGGTACTTCAGGCGATGATGGCTGAGCAGGGGAAAGAACAGATCAAACTGAAAGATCCCAAAATGTTCGCGATACTTGCCTACGTCAAGTCCTTGGCAAATGACGAGCAGTTCAATATCGATATCAATGCCAATGAGCATATGAAAGCTTCCTATGAACTTGGCAAGCAGACCTTTATGACGCCAAGAGGCGGCAGAGGACTCTCCTGTAACAGCTGCCACAATAAAGATACCATAGGTTTGATACTCAGAACGCAACCGCTTCCTGACCTTGCTGAGGCGGGTGCAGGTGCTACATGGCCGGCATACCGTATGACAAAATCCAGCCTGAGAACTTTGCAGAGAAGGTTCCAGGGGTGTATGAACAATGCACTCATGGCTGTGATACCGATCGGTTCCAAAGAGATGGTTGGACTGGAGCTTTATGTCTCTAAACTGGCTCAGGATAAACAAAAAGCGATCGCCGTTCCCGGCCTGAAAAGATAAGGAGTAGTGTATGGATATTAATAGACGAGATTTTCTTCAGATTGCTGCGGCATTGGGACTTCTGGGAGCAACCGGAGGGACCAATCTCTTTGCAGGCGAAGCAGGAAAAGAGCGTATCAAAAATATGAGCTTTTCAGACATTGTCTCTTTCGAACCAAAAGGAAAGGCAACACTGCTGCATATCTGCGATATGCATGCGCACCTTAAGCCGCTCTACTGGAGAGAGCCTTCTACGCTGATCTCTGCGGATAACCTTGTGGGAACACCGGGTTTCATCTGCGGCGAGTCATTCGAGAAGTATTACGGGATTGAGCCGGGCACACTCGATCAGTACTTTGATACGCACAGCAACTTTGAAGCCTTGGCGAAAAAGTTTGGAAAGATGGGTGGTATCGCCCATATGAAAACAGTGATAGAACATGTCAGAAAAGAGAGAGGGAACGAGAATGTGCTTCTTCTCGACAGCGGTGATACCTGGCAGGGAACGGCAGTAGCACTGAAGACAAAGGGTGAAGCGATCGTCGATGCGCAGAACTATCTGGGTGTGGATGTCATGGTCGGTCACTGGGAGTTTACGTACGGTAAAGAACGCGTCGCTGAGCTGATCGATATGCTCAATGGTGATTTTATCTCTCAGAATGTGATCGACAACGATCCCTTCTCTGAGAACTTTGAAGAGCTGATCTTCCCTCCCTATACGATCAAAGAGATCGGCGGAGCAAAGATCGGTATCATCGGTCAGTCATTCCCGTTCACCTCTACGGCCAACCCGAAACATTTTACAGAAGGATGGAGCTTTGCTTTGCGTCATGAGACGCTTCAGGAGTA
Source organism: Sulfurovum sp. (assembly GCA_028696055.1). GTDB lineage: Bacteria > Campylobacterota > Campylobacteria > Campylobacterales > Sulfurovaceae > Sulfurovum. Next base: position 4,379 of record JAQVHV010000038.1, on the reverse strand, counting down.
TGTAAATGAACTGAGAGAAGAGAAAAAGGTCGATGCGGTTGTCGTGCTGAGCCATGACGGATTCTCTGTGGACCAGGAACTCGCGAAGAAAGTCAACGGTGTTGACTTTATCCTGAGCGGGCATACCCATGACCCCAGTCCGGAACCGATCATTATCAATGATACAGTGATCCTGATCGCGGGAAGTCACGGTAAGTACGTCGGAAGACTTGACCTTGAAGTTAAAGGTAAAAAAGTGGTGGATTACAACTTCAAGCTGATCCCCGTCGCTTCCAATATCATCCCGGCAGATAAAGCGGGTGAAGCACTTGTAGAGAAGTGGTACAAGCCCTATGAGGCTGAACTGAATGAAGTGCTCGGTACGACAAAAGGGCTGCTCTATAAGAGAGATACCTTCTATTCGACTTTTGATGCGCTGATCGGCCGGGCGATCCAGGAGAAGATGAAAAGTGATATCGTCTTTACTCCGGGATACCGCTGGGGGACTACCCTGCTTCCCGGTGATAAGATCCTAAAAGACAATGTCTATGAAATGACAGCGATCACCTATCCGGAGGTCTATACCTTTGATCTGAAAGGTTCTGTCATTGCAAAACTGATGGAAGATATTGCCGATAATGTCTTTAATGAAAATCCGCTTCTTCAGCAGGGTGGCGATATGAGTCGTCTGACCGGTGCAAGTTATTCTATCAAGATTTCTGCAGATCCGGGTAAAAGGGTCTCTGACTTTATGATCGGAGGAAAACCGCTTGATCCGAATAAGATGTACCGTGTCTCTTCCTGGGGCGGGAACCTGCAAAATGCGGGGGAGAATCTCTCAAAAGAGACACCGGCTGTTTATGAGGTGGTAAGTGACTACATCAGAAAGCATAAAGTGATTGATATCAGTATGGAGTCAAATGTAAAAGTATTGGATTATGCATGCGGATGCCCGCAAAAAGGTGCTAAATGTTAGGCTGAGGTCCAACCCGTGCCCCGTCTTTGTTCATGTTGTCTCTTTTGTCCAAAAAAAAGTGAAGAGACGGGGCACACTAGGTGTAATCAAAAGATTACAAGTCGTAGTATAGCAGATTATTGTCTGGCTATTTGATCATAAGAGGAAAAGTGATGAAACAAATAGGAATGAGTATTTTAGCCGTAGCCGCATTGTCATCTACAGCAGCAATTGCGGGAGGCGATGTGGAACCAGCCAGCCCGCCAGCAGAAGTATCAGCGGTGAAGAGTGAAATTGTAAAAAGAAAGCTTAAGGGAGATATGGTTGTCGAGTACAATGTGCTGCCCGGAAGTACGGATAGCCTCACGGGTATGTTTCAGGATGGTATCTTCTATGGCCGCCTAAGATCCAATACGTTCTACTGGGATTGGGATCATGAAACCTGGGATGATGTTGCCAAAAAAGGAAACCTGGATAATAAAAACATGGGCTTAGGCGGAAGTCTGATCTTCAAGTCTGCTTCACTCAACGGTTTTAGTTTCACAGCGGCATACTATGGTTCGATGAATCCTGACTTCTGGAGACTGGATGCTGATGAGATCGCAGGAGCAAAAGCGGGTAAAGATACCTTCAGCCGATATGATGTTTTGAAGAGAGGCGGTTACGGTGGGGGCATGCACGTATTGGGACAAGCCTACCTGCAATACCAAAACGATATGTTTGATATCAAAGCAGGCCGTCAGCTTTTCGAGTCCGTTTTTACGGCTTCTAACGATACCAAAATGATCCCCAATACATTTGACGGGGTCGCTGTTGCAGCGAACATCGCAGATAAGACATCAGCAAGAGTTGCGTATTTTGCACAACAAAAGCTAAGGGACCATACTTCGGCACATGATGTCGTGACCTTCAAAGATAAAAATGGCGAGAGCTGGAACAATAACGATGATGCTCCCGTCCATAAGGGGCTTAGTTACGCTAACTTTCTGGCTGCAGGCGAAGATCCGGATCATGAGCTGATCGTTGCGGATGTCAAGACAAAAATCATCCCCAACCTGGATGCAACCCTCTCTTTTTTAAGTGTCCCCGGAGTGGTGAATGACATTGTCGCAGAAGCACACTATGCTGTGCCTTTTGAGAACGGATGGACGTTAAGACCCGGGATAAGATATTTCCATCAGATGGATGATGGAGGCGGAGATATTGCCGGATATACGAACCTGACCGGTAAGGCTGCGACAGGTTATGATGCGGGTGTGGCTGATTCATTGGATAGTAGTCTTTTTGCTGCAAGAGTAGATGTGATGATGCCTGAGAAAAAAGGTTTCTTCAGACTCGGGTATTCGCAGGTCGAGGACAAAGCGGATATCCTGGCACCATGGAGAGGATTCCCTACAGGCGGGTTTACCAGAGCCATGGCACAGTATAACTGGTATGCAAATACCAAAACCTATATGGCAAGAGTAGCGTATAAATTCACACCCGAATTTGATGTAAGTTTGCGATATGCTATCCAGGACTTTGATGATGACAAAGCGAATGTACAGGCAGACAGCAATGTATGGCACCTGGATGCTGTCTATAAGTTCACACCGAACTTCTATATGAAAGGGCGTGTAGGCCTGGTAGATGCTGATACGGATTCGGGGAAAGCTGATGTTTCATACAATGAGTATCGTTTAGAATTTAACTATCTATTTTAGGAGCGTAAGATGAGAGGATTTGGACTGTTTGTATTGACCTTGGTATCTCTTGAGGCATTTGATTATCAATTGGCTCCCCAAAAAGTCACGGAAGATATCTACTGTTTTTTTGGAAAACCCGAGATGATCACAAAAGAGAACGGCGGGAACATGGTCAACTCCTGTTTTGTAAGAACAGAAGAGAGCTATGTTGTTATCGATAGCGGTCCAACCCATACCTACGCAAAACAGGCATACGAAGCGATGCAAAAGATTGCTTCGCTGCCTGTAAAATATGTGATCACAACCCATGCACATGATGACCATTGGATGGGAAACAGTTTTTATAAACAACAAGGTGCTTTACTCATAGGCCCAAGGGAGTATGAGCAGAGTATCGCTGGAAAAGCGTACAGCATCAAGCCTGAAGAGACGCGTATCTCACAGATCGTCTCCAAAGAGGCATTTGCTGGCACAGAGATCGTTGCCCTGGATCAGGTAGTGGGGGAAACCTCATTCAAATTCAAAGAGGGGGGTGTTGATTTTGAGGTGAAGCAGCCGGTATCCAAGGCCCACACCACAAGTGACCTGATCGTTTATTTGCCGCAGAAAAAAGCAGTCTTTACGGGAGACCTGGTCTTTAATGACAGGTTGACCTCTATGCGGGACGGTTCCATCGTCGGCAATCTCAAAGCGATTGAGATGATCGAAGCACTGGATACAGAGACGATCATTACCGGGCACGGTACACAGACAGACAGCCATACCATGGACCACCATAAGGCCTATCAGAGTCAGATGAAAGAAGAGGTGCTTCAAGCGATCGATGAAGGGGTAGGCATGGAGAAGATCACAGAAGTGGTACCGATGGAAAAGTATCAAAACGAAGCGATGTATGATGCGTTGCATAAAAGAAACGTGCTGGATGCCTACGCGGAGCTGGAGATGTATGAGGAAGAGGAAGAATAGTATGAAAAACCTGTTGCGTTTTTTTCTTTTGCTATCGACATTGATCTATGGGAGTGAGGGAAAACATGTGTATGAAAAGAAGTGCGCTTCCTGTCATGAACTCTATATCCCTATGAGTACATTGGAAAAAAACTTCATGCAGATGGACAACACGCTCCTTCATCTGAAAGCACCGACGATCAACCAGATTGCCTATCAGTTGAAAACACGCATCGGGGACCCCAATGGTGATGAGGAGATGCACCGAATGGAGATAGAGAGCTTTTTGGAGGAGTATTTTGAAACTCCGGACAGAGAGAAAAGTATCTGTCTTCCCGAGATTTTAAAATATTTTGAAACAATGCCGAGTATGAAAGGTGAATTGAGCGATGAGGAGTTTGAAGCGATTGTAACCTTTCTCTATACGTATGACCCTAAAGCGTATCAAGAGAAGGTGCTTACGCATGAGTCATTTGAAGAGGCATCTATCAAGGCATTGGCAGAGGATAAGCTGATCATGCTCTTCTATACGGCAGAGCATTGCCGTTACTGCAAAAAGATGGAGAGAGAAGTGATGAGTGATGCTGATGTGATAAAGGCGCTTGAGAAGGAGTTTGTATCCGTCAAGATAGATGTGGAGAAAGGGAAAAACCCTATCGATTTCAATCCGACGATGACGCCGACTTTCCTCTTTTTATCTCCTCAGCAGGAGCAGCTGTACCGTGTACCCGGTTCATGGGGCAAAGAGGACTTTCTGGAGATACTCAGAGAGGCAAAAGAGAAATATAACCAAACCTCAAACAAAGGAACCAAGC
>JAQVHV010000113.1 GCA_028696055.1 Sulfurovum sp. | reverse complement strand
AGTAAACTCTCACCAAGGGTGTAGCTTCTACGAGAAATCATTTAGTGATTTCCTGTATCAGCCTGTTGGACTAGAAGTGAGATGAATTGTTCAGGAGCTTTGCTTCTGTACAAGAAGAAAGTTCAATCAAAACTCTCACCAAGGGTGTAGCTTTAGTGAGATGAATTGTTCAGGAGCTTTGCTTCTGTACAAGAAGAAAGTTCAATAATAAAAGGATAGAGAATGTCAGCATTGGTAGAATTTGCGATGTTTCCCACGGAACAGACACAGAGTAAGAGCGCATTTGTAGCGAGGGTATTGGATATTGTGGACAGGAGCGGGCTTGAGTATCAGCTTACCCCGATGGGTACGATCATCGAGGGCGAGACGGTCGAGGAGGTCCTGGCGGTGATCAACAGGGCCTACGAGGAGCTGCAGACCGACTGTGAACGTGTCTACAGTACGATCAAGATCGATTACCGCAAGGGGCCGGTAGGAAGGCTCAACAAAAAAGTCGGTTCGGTCGAAGCAAAACTGGGACGTAAACTCAACAGCTAAAACTCGATATAATACGGCAAAACTACAAGAGGATATATTCATGTGTGCAGAGAAGATGCAGCGCCTCATTCAGGCGATCATTCTTGGTATGGTCATGGGGATGGCAGCTATGGGGATCGCCGGCGAGCCGGGGATGCTTCAGCTGGCGTTTATCGTGCAGTTCGCGATGATGATCATGCTGATCATCGCAGGATTGACCGGATGGTGTCCGGGTCTTATGATACTGAAGAAGATATTTCCTCCGTGTAAAGAGAAAGAAGAAAGGTAACTATGGCCAATATTTCATATAAAGATGCCGGTGTTGATATCGATGCCGGGAATGCGTTTGTAGAGGCGATCAAGGCGGATGTAAAGTCGACTTTTGACAGCAATGTGATCGGCGGGATCGGATCATTTGCGGGAGCCTATGCGCTGCCTGCAGGATATAAAGAGCCTGTATTGCTCTCTGCAACAGACGGCGTAGGGACAAAGCTCAAGATCGCGATAGAGAGCGGTAAACTCGATACCGTGGGGATCGACCTGGTGGCGATGTGTGTGAATGACCTGATCTGCAACAACGGGGTGCCGATGTTCTTCCTTGACTACTATGCGACAGGAAAGCTTCTGCCAGAAAATGCCAAAGATGTCGTTGCAGGTATCGCAGAGGGGTGCAGACGCGCAGAGTGTGCCCTCGTAGGCGGAGAGACGGCAGAAATGCCGGGAATGTACGCAGCGGACGATTTTGACCTGGCAGGATTTGCCGTAGGTATCGCAGAGCGCAGCGAGATGGATACGGTAGCCAATGTGAAAGCAGGGCAGACGCTGATCGCACTTCCAAGCTCAGGAGTCCACTCCAACGGCTACTCTCTGGTAAGAAAACTGATGTTTGAAAAACTCGGTATGACCCTGGATACAGAGTTTGATGGGAAACCGCTCCTTGAGACACTGCTCGAGCCGACACGAATCTATGTGAAAGAGTACAAGGCGAACAAGCAGCATGTGAAGGCACTCGCGCATATCACCGGCGGGGGTATCGTGGAGAACCTTCCAAGGGTATTGCCGGAAGGCATCAAGGCCGTTGTAAACAAAGCCGATATCAGAGTACTCCCTATCTTCGAGTTCATCGGACAATATGTCGAGGAAGAGGAGATGTTCAGAGCCTTCAACATGGGTGTCGGTATGGTCTGGTGTGTCGAGCCCGAGGATGTGGATGCGGTGCTTGCAAACACTGACGGTTACGTGATCGGCCACCTCGAAGAGGGCGAAAAACACGTCGAACTTGTTTAATTCAAGTAGTAGGGAGCAGTGAGCGTTGCTCCCCAAGGGCACTGCTTTCAGGGCGAGCGTTAAGCGTTTAGCGTTAAGAAAGAGCAAGATTCCACTCACGAATCACTACTGTTTACTTTACCGTTAGCACTGAGCCTGCCGAAGGGGCTAGGGCAAACGGTAAGCGCTTGACATACCCTCATGACCCTGTCATGATACTACCTACTACCTACTACCTACTACCTACTACCTACTAGAATCTGGTCTCTGTATTACGTCTGTTGTTGCCGGGCTAAATTGCTCATAGCGTGGGCTGGCAAGGCCACCTTACAAAACCCTCGTCATCCCCGGGTGGATACAACGATCCGCCCCTACAAAATTCCTAATTCTTCACCGTCAGTAAAGCTGCACAGCACTTGACACACTCTCATAACCCTGTCATGATGCTACCTGCTACCTGCTACCTGCTACCTGCTACCTGCTACCTGCTACCTGCTACCTGCTACCTGCTACCTGCTACCTGCTACCTGCTACCTGCTACCTGCTACCTACTACCTACTACCTACTACCTACTACTTACTACCAGAGACTAGTCTCTCATAGCTTCTTTATCCAGCTTCCCCGCTTTTAATTTTCTCAGATAGACCTGCAGTTCATCCTTTACATCACCGCTGAGGATATAGAGCCCCAGGATGTTCGGCAGGGCCATTGCCAGCATCAGCATAAAGCTGAAGTCCACCATGATCCCCGTATCGACAATACTTGCCATCACGATAAAAGACAAGAAGATCAGCTTGTAGATTACTGAACTTTTGGTTCCAAAGAGGTAGACCCATGCCCTTTCACCATAGTATGACCATGAGATCATCGTAGAGAAGGCAAAGAGGAAAATGGAGAGCGAAAGTACGGAGGGGAACCAGCTGATCGCTGTCCCGTAGGCTGCGGCAGTGAGTGCAGCCCCCTCTTGTGCCGCTATCATCTCTGCATAGCCATTGGCAGGGTCCCACACCCCTGTAATGATGATCACAAGGGCTGTCATCGTACAGACAATGATCGTATCGATAAAGGGTTCATAGAGTGCTACTATCCCCTGTCGTACCGGGTATTTGACACGTGCAGGTGCATGGGCGATCGGTGCGGATCCAAGACCTGCTTCACTGGAGAAGACAGCCCTTTGGAATCCCTGTACGATCACCCCGATCATTCCTCCGGCTACGGCTGTGGGGGCAAAGGCTTCGGTAAAGATCATCGCGAATGCGGCGGGTATAGCATCTGCATGCACAGCAAGGATCCATAGTGAAGCGGTGATGTAGATCGTGACCATCAGCGGTACGATCTTGGAGGTAGTATCCGCGATACGTGTGATCCCTCCAAGGATCACCGCTCCGGTCAGCAGAGCGAGTACGACACCAAAGACCCAGGGATATGTTTTGACGAAATCCACCTCATTGCCGATAGCAGCTACTGCCTGTGAAACCTGGAAGGTATTTCCTCCCCCGATGGCTGCTCCTATCATAAAGATGGCAAACACGACAGCCAGTACCTTACCGAAACGTGCCATTCCTTTTTCTGCCAATCCTTTGGAGAGATACTCCATTCCTCCACCCATAATTGTACCGTCAGGCAGGAATTCCCTATATTTCAGTGAGAGCGTGACTTCGGTGAATTTCAGCGTCATTCCCAAAAAACCTGCTGCGATCATCCAGAAGGTCGCTCCCGGTCCTCCGATCGCAATCGCGATCGCTACCCCGGCGATATTGCCAAGCCCTACAGTGGCGGAGAGCGCCGTTGTAAGGGATTTGTAGGGCGCTATCTCTCCTCTGTCCTCTTTTGTCTTATATCGGCCCATGATGATAAGAAAAGAGTGTTTGAACATCTTGAGGTTGATAAAACCCATCTTAAGCGTCAGATAGATACCTCCGACGATCAGCCACGCAACCAGAAAAGGGATCGTAGTACCTTCAACTTTTTCAAAAAGGATATCGAAAAAGAGAAGCGTCTCTAAAAAATGGTTGACTGTGGAGAAAAATTCATTCATATACTATTGCCTTTTATGTCAGGATGTCCTTTTATTGTATAGGATACTTTTTGTGATATGGCTTAGTAAAAACCCTAAACCAAGGTGTCTTTTGGTAAAAAAAGGGTGAATTTTAAAAAAATTTCAAAATACTATTGACAAACCAAACCCTTTTGACTATAATTGCGGTCCTTATTCAAGCAGATTGTTTGAAAAGGCAGTTCGGAGTGTAGCGCAGTCTGGTAGCGCACCTGGTTTGGGACCAGGGGGTCGAAGGTTCGAGTCCTTTCACTCCGACCATTTGTTCTTTAAGATAGTAATAGTAAAATCATCAAGTTTATGGTGGATGTAGTTCAGTTGGTAGAGCACCAGTTTGTGGCACTGGGTGTCGCGGGTTCGAGCCCCGTCATCCACCCCATTGATAGTAGAACCACCTCATGA